>DASYTM010000223.1:0-32686 GCA_036002345.1 Candidatus Methylomirabilota bacterium
ACATGTCGGCGATGGCCTCCAGCAGCTGCTTGTCGTTGACCATCGTGCCGCTGCCCGCGTAGAGCGTCAGGTCGATGCCGCCGGCGTAGCCCGCGTCGGCCAGGAGCTTCTTGGCGCGCGCGGGAAGATCTTGCGCACGACGAAGCCGAACACGCCGGGACTCTGGCACGGGCCCCATGCGATCATGGGCGGCGCCATGCGCCGGCTCGCCGTCGTCCTCGTCCTCGCGCTCACGGCTTCCGTGGAAGGAGCGGACATGAAGCTGACCCTTGCGACCGCCACGCCCGGCGGCGGCTTTCCCGTCTACGGCGATGCCGTCATCGCCGCCGTGCGCGAGGTCGATCCGACGCTCGAGATCACGCCGCGCAACACCAAGGGCAGCACGGAGAACGTGCCCCTGCTCGAGAAGAACGAGGTCGACCTGGCGCTCGTGCAGGGCGAGGTGGCCTACGAGGCGCTGCAGGGCGTGGGCCGCGCGCCCTCGCCGATCCGCATCGTGGCGGCCATGTACTCCACCCCCGGCATGTTCGTCGTGCGCGCCGACTCCCCCGCACGGACGATCGCGGATCTCAAGGGCAAGCCCGTCGCCTTCGGCGCGAAGGGCTCGGGCCTCGTGCTGCTCGCGCGCTACGTGCTCGACGGCCTCGGCTGGGACCAGGAGCGCGACTTCCAGGCCGTCTACCTCGAGCGCGCGGGCGACGGGCCGGCCATGGTGCAGGACGGCCGTGTGGCGGCGCTCTGGGGCGGCGGCGTGGGCTGGCCCGGCTTCACGGCGGTGGCGAAGGCGCCGGGCGGCGCGCGCTTCATCGTTCCCGACGCCGCCGACTTGAAAGCGATCCAGGCCAAGCACGCCTTCCTGAAGCCGCTCACCGTCCCCGCCGGCTCCTACGCGGGTCAGGACGCGCCGATCGCCTCGCTCGGGTCCTGGTCCTTCATCATGGCGCGGCCGGGGCTGCCCGATGACGCGGCCTATCACGTCGCGAAAGCGCTCCACCGCGCCGAGGCGGGCATCGCGCAGCGATTGCCGCAAGGCAAGGAGACGACGGCGGCCAACACGGCGGCGGCCGCGCCGCGCGCGGACCTGCTGCATCCGGGCGTGCGGCGCTACCTGACGGAGGCCGGCCTCCTGCGGTGAGCACGCGCGGCTCGGTCCAGCGCGTCGCCATCGTCTTCGGAGTGATCGGCCTCGCCGTGGGCCTCGGCGTGGCCGGCTACGGCGCCCTGCAGTACCGCGCGCTCCCGACGTTCCAGCGCAGCCCCGAGCCGCTGTTCTTCTTCCTCGACCTGATCCGCATGCTCGTGTACGTGCCCGCGCTCCTCATGATCGGCATCGGGGTCGTTCTCACGGGCGCCTCCATCCAACTGATCATCCTCGCGCGCCACACGCGCCGCTCACCGACGGCGAGCATCCTCGCGGCGACGGCGCCGGCGAGCGCGCCACGCGCCGCGCGCGCGCCCGCCACACCGGCCCGCGTGGAGCAGGCGCCGCCCGTCCCGCCTCCGGCAGGCCCGCCGATCGCGCTGATACGCGAGTTCGATCCCTCCACGCGGAGCGCGATGATCGTGCTCGCCGCGCTCGGCGTCGTGTGCTCCATCGCCATCGTGCTCTACGGCGTGCGGGAGACGGTTTGGGGAACGGGCTTTTACTTCTCGCGCCGGGCGGGGTTCGCGTGCCTGATCGGGGGCGGCTTCTTCCTCTATCGGGCCGGGCGGTATCTGCAGGCGGCGCTCGACAACGACTGGGACCGGCTGCCCGCGCGCACGCAGGCGGTGACGACGTGGCTGCTCCTCGGCGCCGCGCTGCTGCTCGTGGCCGTGCTGATCCTGTTCGTCGTGACGCTCTGAGCGGTCAGGGGGTCGAGGGCCGGCTCGCTTCGTGCCGCCAGGTGTGGACCTCGCCCGAGCGCGCGGTGAGCACGACGTCGAAGGTCGTGCCGGAGGCCGGCCGCATCTCGATCTTCTCGATGTCGCCCGGCGCGATCCCGCGCGCCTCGAGCTCGCGCGCGAACGCGTACCAGTTCGAGGGCACGAACCCGTAGGTCACGCGCGGTCCACCGGTGTCCAGCCGAGCACCTTCTTGGCGTGCTCGACGTCGCGATAGCCGTGCTCGAGGTTCGAGACGACGAAGAAGACGTCGAAGCGGAGCGTCGCGGGCGCCTCGACACAGGCCTCGATCATCCGCACGATGTCGCGCTGGCTGCACCACACCGCCACGTCGCGCGTCGTCGTCGGCTTGTCCTCGGCCTTCACGCGGCCGATGCGCAGGCAGATGACGGACAGGCCGTGCGCGTCGGAGTAGTGGCGCCCCAGCGCCTCGCCCCAGACCTTGGTCGCGCCGTAGAGCCCGCTCGGGCGGAGCGGCGACTCGTGGGTGAGCGTCACCGTGCCCGCCTCGGCGTACCGGCCAGCCACCACGTGGCTCAGCGGCGGCTCGCGCTCCCAGCCGCTGACCGTCGCGCCGCTCGAGGCAAAGATCACGCGCTTGACGCCCGCCACGCGCGCGGCCTCGAAGACGTTGTAGGTCCCGATGACGTTGGAGCGCAGCAGCACGTCGGACGTGTGGCCGTCGCCGGCGGCGGCGGCGAGGTGCACCACCGTGTCCACGTCCTTGAAGGCGGGCTGGATGGCGGCGAGGTCGCCGAGGTCCGCCTGGTGGGTCGCCACGTTCGGCACCGCGCGCCGGTTCAGCGCGGAGAGCGCGTACTTGCCGCCGACGTGTTTGAGGAACGCGCCACCAATGAGCCCGCTGGCGCCGGTGACGAGAACGTGGCGGGGACTCACCCCTCCAGCTCGCGGTTGAGCCCGAAGTCCTTCGGCACGGGCGGGCCCCAGCGGTAGAGCGCGTCCTCCGGCGGGAAGTCGCGTGGCTCCCACGCACACGTCTCGGGGATGTGGTCGAGGTCGTGGAAGTACTCGGCCCACGAGCCCCACGGGTCGCGCACGTAATAGAAGAAATTCGAGCCGATGACGTGACGCCCCAGACCCCAGCCGACGGGAATGCCGGCGTCGTGGGCGCGCTGCATGCCCATCGCGATCTCATCCACGCCGCCGACCTCGAAGGAGCCGTGGTGGAAGCCGGGCCCCTTGGAGGCGAGCAGGGCCAGGTTGTGATGGTCCGGCGAGCAGCGCAGGAACGCGATGATGCCCGGGCAGCGGTCGGAGAGCTTCATGCCGAGCACGCGCGTGTAGAAGTCGATCATCCGCTGGAGGTCGCCCGAGAAGAGGAGGATGTGGCCGAGCCGGCGCGGACGCGCCTCGAAACGATCCGGGCAGCCGCGCTCGCCGATGCGCGCCGCGTGGCCCGGGCTGTTGAGCGTCAGCGGCCGATCGGCGGGCGGGGTCTCGCCGGCCTCCGGGCGGACGTTGACGAGGTTGCCGTCGGGGTCGCGCACCCAGAGGCCGCCGTCGGGCGCGCCGCGTGGCGGATCGACCTCGCTGACGCCAGCGCGCCGGAGAGACTCGCGGGTCGCGTCGAACTCCGCTCCGGGGGCGCCGAACGCCACGTGGTGCAGGCGTTTCTTGGGGCCGCCGTAGAGCAGCACGGTCTCGCGCTTGAGCGACGCGGGGCGCAGCCGCACGGCGCCGTCGCGCGTGGGCTCGTCCACCAGGCCGAAGCCCGTGTAGAACTTCTCGCCCACCGTCTGGTCGGGAATCTCGAGCGCGTAATGGAGCAGCGCCTTGACGGCCATTCGTCCCACCTCCCGGAAGTGTGGGCGTTAGTTTACCCCCTTCCGCGCGCGCCACGCGGCCACGTTGGCGTCGATCTGGCGCGCGTGCTCGTGCAGGTGCACCGCGTAGGCCTCGAGCCAGTTCTCGGCGGTGTAGCGGCCGTGGGTCTTGTGCTGGTGGACGCGCCCCCACGCCTCGGCGGGCAGCCGGCGGATGAAGGGCGCGGTGTTGGCGCGCACCGCTTCCACCGCGGCGAGCGCCGCCGCGAGGGGGTGGGCGTGATAGTCGAAGTCGATCGCCCAGCGGTCCTGGTCGTAGTTGTCGAGCCTGAGGTCGCGCTCGCCGGTGAGATAGCGGATGCGCGACGCGGAATTCGTCTCGGAGTCCGCGCAGTGGCACACGACCTCGTGCACCGACCACGCGCCCGGCGCCGGGCGCCACTGGAGCGCCTCGGCGGGCACGGCCGCCAGCGCCGTCTTGAGCGCCGGCACGCCGTCCTCGTATTGTCTGATCAGCTCGGCCCGCTCGCTCTCGAGCATTGCGCACCTCCCTCGTTGCCGTACTCTAGCGATACGCGACGCGCGCGGCCAGGGCGGATCGAAAGCCGCGCGCGTGCCGGCGTGCACGAATCGAACGCGGGGAGGCGGCATGAAGCGCGGAAGCGAAAACGGCCTCGCGGTCTCCGCGGTCATCCGTGTCACCGCCCCCGAGGAGGCGCTAAGGAGCGCGGCGGGCTTCGAGCGCATCGACACCGTCGATCTTGGCGCTCAGGCGAGCGTCGACGGCGTCGATCTTCTGGTCGAGGGCGGTGACCTTCTCGTTGATCACGCGGAGGTCGCCGCGGAGGGCATGGATCTCCGGCGCGATGAGATCCTGAGGGCGCGGAGCACCCGCTCCGCGGTGATGGGCTGTTCGGTGATGAGCGCCGCGCCGAGCGGGGCCAGCGCGTCGTTGACGGCGTTGAGGATCGCCGCGGGCGCGCCCGTCGTGCCCGCCTCCCCCGCGCCCTTGTAGCCGCCCGCGATCGACGGCGCGGGGGTCTCGAGATGGTGCATCTCGAGGGACGGCACGTCGGCCGCCGTCGGCACCGCGTAGTCCATCAGCGTGCCGCAGAGCGGCTGGCCGGCCTCGTCGTAGGCGCAGTGCTCCATGAGCGCGCCGCCGAGCCCCTGCGCGACGCCGCCCGCGATCTGGCCTTCGACCAGCGCCGGGTTCACGATGCGGCCGCAGTCGTCGACGGCCACGTAGCGCAGCACGCGCACGCGTCCCGTCTCCACGTCCACGTCGACCACCGCGAGATGGGCGCCGTTGGTGAAGGTCCACGGCTGGGCGTTGGTGAAGTGCACGTTCGCTTCGAGGCTGGGCTCCAGGCCCTTGAGCTCATTGGAGCGGAAGTGCACGGCGCGCCCGAGGTCGCCGAGCGTGAGGCCGCGATCCGGCGCGCCGCGGACGCTCGCGCGCCCGCCGGCGAGCTCGATGTCGTCCGGGCTGGCTTCGAGCAGCGTCGCGGCCACGCGGCGAATCTTCTCGGCCAGCGCGCGTGACGCCAGCAGCGTCGCGCTGCCGCCGATCGGCGTGCCCCGGCTGCCCCAGGTGCCGCCGCCGTACGGCATCAGCGCCGTGTCGCCCGACCGCACCAGGACGGCGTCGGGCGTCACGCCCAGCTCGTCGGCCACGATCTGGGCGAACGCGGTCGGCGTGCCCTGGCCCTGATCGGTCACGCCGACGAGCGCCGTGACGGCGCCCGACGGCTCCAGCCGGATGGTGGCGCCGTCCTGGCCCGAGATCGGCGCGCCGCCGACGCCGTAGAACTGCGCGCCGGGCCCGCCGAGCTCGACGAAGCAGGAGAGCCCGATCCCGAGGTGGCGCCCGACGGCGCGCGCGGCGGCCTGCTCGCGCCGGAGATCGTCGTACTTCGCGGCCTCGACCAGCCGCGCCAGCGCCGCGTGGTAGGAGCCGCTGTCGTAGACGTTGCCGGTCACCGTCGTGTACGGCAGCTCGTCGGGGCGCACGAGATTGCGGCGCCGCACTTCGGCGGGATCCAGGCCGACGTCGCGCGCGATCAGATCCAGCATCGACTCCGTCACGGCGGCGGCGATCGGATGACCGACGGCGCGGTACTGGGAGGTGATGACCTTGTTCTGCGCGACCACGCGCAGGTGGCCGTCGTAGTGGCGCACGCGATACGGGCCGGGAAGCAGGCGCAGCACCTGGGTGCCCTCGACGACGCTCGAGCGCGGGTACGCGGAGTACGGCCCGACGGCGGCCGTGATCTCGGCGCGCATCGCCGCCACCACGCCGTCGTCGCCGGCGGCCACTTCGATGTCGATCACCTGGTCGCGCGCGTGGATATCGGAGACGAACGACTCGCGGCGCGTGGCGATGAACTTGACCGGTCGGCCCAGGATCAGCGCGAGCGCCACGGCGGCGATGTCGTCCTGGTAGATGTGGATCTTGATCCCGAACGAGCCGCCGACATCCGGCGCGACGACGCGCACGCGGTGCTCGGGGAGATCGAAGAGCCCGGCGAGCACGGCCTGCATCATGTGCGGCACCTGCGTGGAGATCCACACGGTGAGCGCGCGCGTGGCGGGCTCGAAGTCGGCGACGAGGCCGCGCGGCTCCATCGGCACGCCGGTGTGACGGCCGCTCGTGAAGCGGCGCCGCCAGACGCGCGGCGCGGCGGCGAAGGCGGCCGCCGCGTCCCCGCCGCTCACGCGGGCGTCGTAGATGATGTTGTCGCCGAGCTCCGGATGGATCACCGGCGGCGCCTCGGCGTGGGGATCGAGGGCGGCGGGCAGCGGCGCGTAGTCGACACGAACGCGCGCGATCGCGTCCTCCGCCGCCGCGCGCGTCTCCGCGGCGACGGCGACCACGGGCTCGCCCACGCAGCGCACGCGGTCGACGGCCAGCGGCACCATCGCCGCGGTCTTCATACCCTTGTAATGGTGCAGGATCCCGACGTACGGCTTGCAGAGCCTGGCGGCCTCACGCCCGTCGAGCACGGCGACGACGCCTGGCGCCTTCAGCGCGCCCTTGACGTCCAGTGCGGTGATCGTCGCGTGAGCGTGCGGGCTCCGAACGAAGGCCACGTGGACCATTCGCGGGAGCGTGACGTCGTCGACGTAGCGGCCGCGCCCTGTCAGCAGGCGCGGATCGTCCGAACGCTTGAGCGGCGCGCCGACGTGCGGCATGCGCGGGAGCCTAGCACGGCGTAGCCCCGGCCGAATTGACAGCCCCCCGCCCCGCCCCTATCATCGGCGCCACTCGCCCCAGGATCTGCGTGAGGAGGAGCGACCATGAATCGTCGCGTGTTCCTGACCACCACTGCCGCCGGCGCGGCGACCCTCGCCTTCCCCGCCGTGCTCCGCGCCCAGAGCAAGGACCCGGTGCGCATCGGCTTCCCGCTGCCGCTGACCGGCCCCTTCGCGGCCATCGCCGCCGACATGAAGCAGGGCGCCGAGCTCGGCATCGACGTCCTCAACGCCAAGGGCGGCATCCTCGGCCGCAAGGTCGAGCTGCTCGTGCGTGACGACCAGCTCAAGCCGCAGGTCGGCGCCCAGCGCACGCAGGAGCTGATCGAGAAGGAGAACTGCCAGTTCATCATCGGCGGCCTCGCCGCCCACGTGCAGATGGCCATCAACGAGCAGACCAAGAAGGCCAAGGTCCTGTTCATCTCGACGAGCCAGTCCGACGAGATCAGCGCCAAGCCCGACACGAGCCCCATCACGTTCCACGAGGCGCTGAATCCCACGATCACCTCCCGCGTCGTCGGCAAGTGGATCATGGACAACCTCGGCAAGAAGTGGTGGATCGTCTACGCGGACTACGCGTGGGGCAAGCAGAACAACATGGTCCTCACCGAGACCAACAAGAAGTACGGCGGGACGGTGCTCGGCAACACGCCCTACCCGCTCGGCAGCGCGGAGTTCTCCGCGCACCTGCCCAAGATCCAGGCCGCCAAGCCGGACGTGCTGGTGGCCGTCACGCCGGGCGCCGACGACATCGCCTTCCTCAAGCAGGTGAAGTCCTTCGGCATGCATCAGCAGATGAAGCTCGCCAAGCCCCTGCACTGGATCTCCATCGCCAAGCAGGGCGGCCCCGAGCTCTACCAGGACGTGTACGGCGGCACCAACTTCTACTGGGAGCTCCAGGACTCGATCCCCGAGGCCAAGAAATACGTGGAGGCGTTCCAGAAGAAGTTCGGCATTCCGCCCGGCGACTACGGCGTCTACGCCTACAGCGCCGTGCTGGAAGTGGGGCGGGGCTCGGAGCTGGCCAAGACCACCGAGGGCGAGAAGGTCGCCGACGCGCTCCGCAAGAGCCCCACCTACAACCACGTCAAGGGCAAGCAGTGGTGGCGGACGTGCGACAACAAGTCGATCCAGGACATGTGGATCCTCAAGGGCCGCGCGCCGGGCAAGACCAAGGGCGAGTGGGGGCTGCTCGACACCGTCGCGCGCGTGCCGGCCAACGAGGAGTACGACCGCACCTGCGCCGAGAAGGGCCACACCGCCTAGGCGATCGTGGGCGATCTCTCGGTCGCGGCGCTGGCGGCCCAGGTCTTCACCGGCCTGGTCCTCGGCGGGATCTTCGTCCTGCTCGCCGTGGGGCTGTCGCTGATCTTCGGCCTCATGACGGTGGTGAACTTCTCGCACGGCGCTCTCTACATGCTCGGCGCGTACTTCGGCTTCGTGCTCATGAGCCGCACGGGCAGCTTCATGGTCGCGCTCGTGCTCGCCCCGCTGCTGGTGGGGGCGTTCGGCCTCGTCGTGGAGCGGTTCCTCATCCGGCCGCTCTACGGCCGCTCCCCCGACGATCCTCTGCTGCTCACCTTCGGGCTCTCGCTCGTCCTCGTGGAGATCGCGCGGCTCATCTGGGGCAAGATCGGGGTCACCCTCGACCCGCCGAAGGCCCTCGCGGGCGCCGTCAACCTCGGCTTCACCTACTTCCCGACGTACCGGTTGTTCGTGATCGCGGTGACGGCGGTCGTCCTGCTCGCCTTGTGGCTGTTCCTCGAGAAGACCAACATCGGGCTCGTCATCCGCGCGGGCTCGCGTGATCCGATGATGGTGCGGGCCCTCGGCTTCGACGTCGGGCGCATCTGGTTCCTCGTGTTCGGCATCGGCACCGGCCTCGCGGGCCTCGCCGGCATCCTCGCGGGGCCGATGCGCGGCGCCTACGCCGAGATGGGCGTGACCATCATCATCGAGTCGTTCGTGGTCGTGGTGGTGGGCGGGATGGGCAGCCTCCTCGGCGCCGTGATCTCCGGCCTGCTCATCGGCCAGGTGGTGGGGCTCACCACGTTCTTCGCGCCCAAGCTCGCCGAGATCATCGTCTTCATCTTCATGGCGCTGGTGCTGCTGTTCCGGCCGAGCGGGCTGCTCGGCGAGGCCGGGTTGATGGAATGAGGGCCGCCGCGGCGTGGGCGGGCCGCCACCCCGTCCTCTGCTTCTTCGTCGTCTTCGCGATCTTTCCCTGGGTCGTGCCGTACAAGTCGCTCGGCTCGCAGGTCCTCATCTACGGGCTGTTCGCGCTCGGCTTCAACCTGCTCTACGGCTACACGGGCCTCCTGTCCTTCGGCTCCGCCGCCTACTGGGGGCTCGGCGCGTACGGCACCGGCATCGCGCTCGCCAAGCTCAAGATCACCTCGCTGTGGCTGGCCCTCGGCATCGGGCTCGCCGCCGCGCTGATCGGGGGCGCCGCCGTCGGCTTCTTCTGCCTGCGCCGGCGCGGCATCTACTTCGCGATGCTCACGCTGGCCTTCGCCCAGCTCCTCTATTTCGTCGCCTTCCACCTCGCGGACTGGACGGGCGGCGACGACGGGCTGCGCGGCATCACAGTGCCGGCCATCGGGTTCGGCGGGTTCACGCTGCGGATCGACCGCTCGGTCGTCTTCTACTACTTCACGCTGGTCGTGGTCGGCCTCGCGGTGGCCGTCCTCAAGCGGATCCTCGACTCCCCCTTCGGCGCCGTGCTCCAGGCCATTCGCGAGAACGCCGATCGCGCCACCGCGTGCGGGTACGACATCGCGCGCATCAAGCACCTCTCGTTCGTCTTCTACGCGTTCTTCTGCGGCCTCGCGGGGGCGCTCGACGCCCTGCGCCTCACGGTGGTCTCGGTCGAGTCGCTGCACTGGTCCACCTCCGGGCAGGTCGTCATCATGACGCTCCTCGGCGGCGCCGGGACCTTCTTCGGTCCCTTCGTGGGCGCCGCCGCGTTCCTGGTGCTGGAGGACGTGATCAGCGTGTGGACGGAGTCGTGGCCGCTGGCCATCGGCGCTATCTTCATGGTGTTCGTCCTGTTTCTCCCCAAAGGCATCTGGGGCACGCTCACAGGAGGGTTCCATGGCCGTTAAAGTCCTCGAGCTCCACCACCACGGCATCCGCGTCGGTCCCTCGCAAGACGAGGTCACGAAGGCCCGCACGTTCTACGGCGAGGTGCTCGGCCTCGACCACGATCCGGGCCGCCCGAACATCCCGAGCATCGACGGCTACTGGATGGACGTCGGCGGCACCGCCCAGATCCACCTGATGGGGGTGAACGGCCAGTCGAGGTTCGCCAAGGGCCCCGGCCAGGACCCGTCGCTGCCGCACGTGGCGCTCGCCGTCGCCGACATCCAGGAGGCCAGGAAGGAGCTGGATCGGCTCGGCGTGGAGTACTGGGCGGCCGAGAGCGTCGTCGGCCCGCAGTCACTGCAGCTCTTCATGAAGGACCCCTTCAACAACATGATCGAGCTGCACCAGATCGACACGTGCCGCTGCGTGACGTCGCGGCGCTCCGCGGCGCCCGGCAAGATGGCGTGAACGCCGTCGAGACGGCGGCGCGCCTGGCGCGCGAACGCCTGGCGCCGCGCGCCGCCGAGTACGACCGCGACGCGAAGAATCCCGTCGAGAGCTGGAGCGACCTCGCGGGCGCGGGCCTCCTGGGCGCCGCCATCCCCGCGGCCCACGGCGGCCTCGGCCTCGACATGCCGTCCTACGTCGGGGTCGTCCGCGCGCTGGCGGGCGGCTGCGCGAGCACGGCCATGACGCTGCACATGCACTCCACGGTCATGCGCTTCATCGACGCGCTGGGCACGGACGCGCAGAGGCGCCGGTACTTCCCCGAGGTGATCCGCCACGGCCGGCTCTTCGGCTCCTGGGGCAGCGAGCCGGCCGTGAGCCTCTCGCGCACGTTTCTCATGGAGACGGCGATCCGGGCCGACGGCGACGGCTGGGTCGTCGACGGCGTGAAGCACTTCTGCACGATGGCGCTGGGCGCGTCCTATTACATGGTGTGGTGCGCCGTGGACGGCGAGACGGACATGGGCAAGGCCCTCCTCCAGGCCCTCGTCCCGGCCGACGCGCCAGGCATCGCGACGGACGGCAAGTGGGACACGCTCGGCATGCGCGGCACCTACAGCCCGTCGGTGACGCTGACGGGCGTCCGCGTGGCCGGCGACGCCGTGCTCGGTCCTCCCGGCGCCGCGCTCCAGGTCGGCGTCGTCGAGGCCTTCGCGCTGGGCTACGCGGCCGTCTACACGGGCATCGCCGAATCCGCGCTGGCCTTCGCCGTCGACTATCTCCGCACGCGCGTGATCAAGCCCGAGAACGTCTCCGCGGCGCAGGATCCGACCGTCCAGCGCCACGTCGGAGAGCTCACCGTGAAGCTCGACGCCGTGCGGCTCGTGCTCGACCAGTCGGCCACCGCCTGGGCGGCGGCCGACGTCGTCGAGCGCGGGCGGCTCGCCAACCGCGCCAAGTATCTGGCCAGTGAAGTCGGCCTCGAGGTCACGTCCCGGGTCATCCAGACCGTCGGCGGCCGTGGCGCGTATCGCGCGTTTCCCGCCGAGCGCGCGTTCCGCGACATGCGCACGGCCACGCTGATGCCGCCGACGTCCGACCGGATGCTCGAGACCATCGGCAAGAGCGCGCTCGGCCTCAACGAGGCGATGTTCCGGGTCAGCGGGGGCTGAGGGAGCCGTGGGCACGCGGCCGTTCACCGGCGCGGAGTTCCTGGAGTCCCTGCGCGGCCCGCGCGAGATCTGGATCTACGGCGAGAAGGTCAAGGACGTCACCGCCCATCCCGCCTTCCGGAACCCGGCGCGGATGATCGCGCGGTTGTACGACGCGCTCCACGATCCGAAGACCCACGACGTGCTGACCTGTCCCACCGACACGGGCTCCGGCGGCTACACGCACCGGTACTTCCGCGCGCCCACCACCGCCGACGATCTCGTGGCCGGGCGCGACGCCATCGCCGAGTGGGCCCGCGTGACCTACGGCTGGATGGGGCGCTCCCCCGACTACAAGGCGGCCTTCCTGGCCACCCTCGGCGCCAACGCCGACTTCTACGCGCCCTACCAGGAGAACGCGCGGCGCTGGTACCGCGCGAGCCAGGAGCGCGTGCTGTTTCTCAATCACGCCCTCGTGCAGCCGCCCGTCGATCGAAATCGCCCGCCCGATGAGGTCGCGGGCGTGTACGTGCACGTCGAGAAGGAGACGGACGCCGGGCTCGTCGTCAGCGGCGCCAAGGTCGTCGCCACCGGCTCCGCGCTCACCCACGCGAACTTCATCGCGCATCCGAGCACGACGCCCGTGAAGACCAAGCAGTTCGCGGCGGTCTTCATTGCGCCCATGGACACGCCCGGCGTGAAGCTGATCTGCCGGCCCTCCTACGCGATGACCGCGGAGGTGATGGGCAGCCCGTTCGACTACCCGCTCGGCAGCCGCCTGGACGAGAACGACGCGATCCTCGTGCTCGACAAGGCGCTCATCCCCTGGGAGAACGTGCTCGTCTACGAGGATCTCGAGAAGTCGCAGACGTTCTTCTACCACTCGGGCTTCTTCCCGCGCGCCATGCTCCACGGCTGCACGCGGCTGGCCGTCAAGCTCGACTTCGTCACCGGGCTCATGCTGAAGGCCGCCGAGGCCGTCGGCTCGGCCGACAACCGCAACATCCAGGCCTCGATCGGCGAGGTGATCTCGTGGCGCCATCTCTTCTGGGGCCTGAGTGATGCGATGGCGCGCGCCGCCGTCCCCTGGGGGACGGGCACGACCGTGCTGCCGAACCCGGACTCCGCCAAGGCCTACCGGCTCTTCGCCACCGTCGCGTACCCGCGCGTGAAGGAGATCGCCGAGTCGATCCTCGGCAGCGCGCTGATCTACCTCAACTCGCACGCAGTGGATTTCAAGACGCCAGAGCTGCGCGGCTATCTCGACAAGTACCTGCGCGGCTCCGACGGCTCGGACGCCGTGGAGCGCACCAAGCTGATGAAGCTCCTGTGGGACGCCATGGGGACGGAGTTCGGCGGCCGGCACGAGCTGTACGAGCGCAACTACGCGGGCGCGCCCGAGACGATCCGGTTCCTCGCCTGGCAGCAGGCGCAGGAGAGCGGCCAGGCCCGGCGCTTCAAGGAGTTCGCCGAGCAGTGCATGGCCGAGTACGACCTCGACGGCTGGACGGCGCCCGATCTCATCACGCCACGCGACGTGAGCCGCTTCTTGCAGAAGGATCCGTGAGGGTTAGAAGCGCAGCGCCACGCCCGCCGAGACGCCCCAGTCCGCCGCGCCGTCCGTCAGCCCCCGCGTCACCGAGCCCATGAGCTTCAGTCCGCGCATGAGGGCGTATTCCGCGCCGAGGCGGAGCTCGACAGGGTCCGTCTGGCCCGGCGTCACGGCCGTGGAGCCGTCGAGGAACGCGAAGACCGAGAACGGCCGCGTCACCTCGTAGGCCCCGCCCACGCTCCAGCCGAACGAGTTGCGGAGGTTCGTGCCCGGCGGGTCGCCGATGAACGTGTAGGACAGGGTGAGAAATCCGACGACGCGGTCGACCAGCCGCTTGCTCAGATCCACCCCGAGCGTCTCGTCGAACTCGCCGGTCCCGAGCCCGCGATCCTCGTCCGCCGTCGGCGCCTTGATCTTCAGCCACGGCACGATCTCCGGGATCAGCGTCTGCTCCGGCAGCGCCACGTACGACACTTTCACCAGCACGTCGCCGAGCCCGCTCTCGCTGCTGGAGTCGTCCGGGCGCGCGAGCTTGCCGTTGCCGCGCTTGCGGGCGGCGACGCCGCCACCGGTCAGGACGACGTTCTCTCCGCTGATGTAGATGTAGGGAACGGTCAGGCTGAGCCAGAGCCGGTCGATGGGGCGCACGCCGAGCGTGAAAGGCACGTACAGGATCGTCGTGTCCTTGCCAGTTCCGTAGTCACCGATCGAGTAGTTGACCGACGTCGCCAACGACCACCGCGGCTCGTCCTGCGCGGGGGCCGGCACGGCCCCCGCGAGGACGAGCACCACCACGAGGCCGATCAGGCCGAGTGCGCGCATCAGCGCCGGCCCGGCTTCTCGGGCTTCTCCGGCTTCTCCGGCTTGTCGGGCTTCTCCGCCCTCTCCGGCTTCTCCGCCTTGTCGGGCTTCTTGTCGAGTTTGGCGGTCTCCGGATGGTGGCGTTCGTAACTACTCACGACCTCGCCCAGGTTTTTCTGGGTCACGAGGCCCTGCTTTTTCATGTCCTTGAAGACCTCGCCCCAGCCCTCATGACCGGGCTTCTTCATCGCCGCGATCTGATCGAGGGTGAGCGGCGTCGCCGCGTTCGGCGCGGTGCTGCGCGTCTGGGCCTCGAAGAGGGCCTGCACGATCTTCTGCTGGCCGGCTGACAGCTTCGAAAACGCGCCGCCGGGAGTCTGCGCCAGCGCGCTCGCCGTGAACGCGCCGAGCGTGACGAGGGCGACGAGGAGAATTCTGGAAGTTCTCATCATTCGCATACGGCTTTCCTCCGCCTGTGCGTTGCCGCACGGGTGATGTGCAGAGAGCCGAAGGGCTCTCGGCCCTATGCTTGCACAGACGATACCAAATCGACCGTCGGTACTCGTGGGGGACAATCGCAGGAGAACAGGCACTTGAGCCCATCCAGGTGGCAGGCGGTCGGACCGCGGCGCCGTCCGTACCCTGACGGTGGCGACGAGATGCCGTGGCGGCGCCGCGCGATGCAAATGAAGGCCGTGAACGGCGCGCCCGGCTAAGATGTGGCGGTGCGACGGCAGAAGCGCGACGGGACGTCGAAGCGATGGCCGGCGGGCCTGCTGGCCGTCGTCGCCGTCGCGGCCGCGCTCGTAGGCGCCTGCGAGCGCAGTCCGAGCGGCGGCCCGGCCATCACCGTGGTGATCGCCGAGTACAGCAAGGACCACACGCGGCCGTTCTGGCAGGCGCTCGCCGAGCAGTACACGAAGGCGGGCGGGCCCAAGGTCGATCTGCGGATCGTCGACTGGAACTCGATCGATCAGCAGGTCAGCACGATGATCCAGAACAACCAGCCGCCGGACGTCCTGAACCTCAACTCGTTCTCGAGTTACGCGCGCGACGGGCTCCTCTACCCCGCCGACGAGGTGCTCTCGCCGGCGACGAAGAACGACTTCCTCGAGCCCTTCGTCCGCGCCGGCCAGTACAAGGGCACGCTGTACGGCCTGCCCATCCTGTCGTCCGCGCGCGCGTTCTTCTACAACAAGGACCTCTTCGCGAAGGCCGGCCTCGCCGCGCCGCCCAGGACGTGGGACGAGTTCGTGCAGGCCGCGAAGAAGATCCAGGCCCTCGGCGGCGGCGTCATCGGCTACGCGCTGCCGCTCGGTCCCGAGGAGGCACAGGCGGAGTGGTCGATCTGGATGTGGAACGGGGGCGGCGACTGGAAGGCCGGTGATGACTGGGCGATCAACAGCGACGCCAATGTGCGCACGCTGGGGTTCCTCGCCGACCTCGCCAACCGCGAGAAGGTCACGCAGGTGAACCCGGGCAAGACCAACCGCACCGACGGCGCCTTCCAGCTCTTCAAGGACGGCAAGGTCGGCATGGTGATCGGCTTCAGCCCGCTCGCGGCCCAGCTCGACGCGGAGAAGAAGGTCAACTACGGCGTCGCCGAGATGCCGACGCGGGCCGCGAAGGCCGTGACCCTGGGCGTCGAGGACTACCTGATGGCGTTCAAGAAGAAGGACAACCGTGAGGCAGTCAAGAAGTTCCTCGACCTCTACTACCAGCCCGACACGATCACGAAGTGGATCACCGCCGAGGGCTTCCTGCCCGTCACCAAGACGGGGCTCGAGCGCATGCGGGCGAACCCGAAGCTCACGCCGTACCTCGACGCGCTGCCGAACGCGCGGCTGGTGCCGACCACCGATCCCGCCTGGGACCGCGTGAAGCTCGACGTCCAGCAGAACCTCGGCCTCGCCGTGCAGCCCGGCGGCAACCCCAAGCAGGTCCTCGACCAGCTCCAGAAGAACGCTGTCGCCGCGCGGTGAAAGACCGCCGGTGGGAGGCGCTCGTCTGGCTCGGTCCGAGCCTCGTCCTCATCGGCGCCGTCGTCTTCTATCCCGTCGTCGCTCTCGTCGGCGCCTCCCTCGGCCGCTACTCGATCACCGGGCTCTTCCAGGGCTGGGTCGGCGCCGCCAACTACGCGCGGCTGCTCGCCGAGCCGGCGCTGCCGGCGGTGCTCGTCAACACGCTCGTGTGGGTGGCGACGATCGTGAGCGTCACCGTCGGGGTCTCCCTCGCCCTCGCCCAGCTCCTGAATCAGCCCTTCCCCGGCCGGCGCCTGGTGCGATGGGCGCTCATCGTGCCGTGGGCGGCCTCGCTCATCATGACCAGCAAGCTCTTCGTGTGGATCTACGACTACTACTTCGGCGTGCTCAACCACGCCCTGCTCCGGCTCGGGCTGCTCGCGCGCCCCGTCGACTGGCTGGGCGACGACGCCACCGTGATGGGCGCGATGATCGCGGTGGGGATCTTCGTCTCGCTGCCGTTCACGACCTACGTGCTGCTGGCCGGGCTCGCCGGCATCCCCGGCGAGGTCTACGAGGCCGCGCGCGTCGACGGCGCCTCGGCCTGGCGCACGTACGGATCGGTCACGCTGCCGCTCCTGCGCCCGGCGCTGCTGGTGGCCGTGGTCCTGAACGTCATCTACGTCTTCAACTCGTTCCCCATCGTGTGGACGCTCAACGACCGCAACCCCGGCTTCGGCCACGACACGATGATCACGTACATGTACAAGATCGCCTTCAAGAGCGCGCTCCGCGACGTCGGCCTGGCCGCCGCGCTGGGCGTCGTGAACGTGGCGCTCATTCTCGTCGCCGTCGCCGTTTATCTGAAGACCGTGCGCTGGCAGGAGGCCGGCGCCTGATGCGCCGGGCGGCGCTGAGCGCGGCCGGGCTCGGGCTGGCGGCGGCGATGCTGGCGCCCTACGCGGTGATGCTCCTCACCGCGCTCAAGCCCGACGCCGAGCTGCGCACGACCCCGCCGCGGCTCCTGCCGGTCGACTGGCGCCCCGGCAACTTCCTCACGGTGCTCGCGGACCCGAGCTTCCAGGACTGGCTCCGGGTCTCGCTCGTCGTCGCCTCCGTCTCCACCGCGATCGTCGTGCTCGCGGCCGCGCCCGCCGCCTACTACACCGCGCGCCACCGGTTCCGCGGGCGCACGGCGTTCCTGGTCCTCGTGCTCGTGACCCAGATGTTCTCGCCGACGGCCCTCGTGGTCGGCCTGTACCGGGAATTCTTCGTGCTGGACCTCGTCGACACCTACGCCGCGCTCATCCTCACCAACGCGGCCTTCAATCTCGCCTTCGCCATCTGGATCCTGCGCGCCGTCTTCGCGGCGATCCCGAAGGAGGTCGAGGAGGCGGCGGCCGTGGACGGCTGCGGCCGCCTCGGCGCGCTCGTCCGCGTGGTGCTGCCGCTGGCGCTGCCGGGCCTCGTGACCGCGGTGATCTTCGCCTTCATCGCCGCCTGGAACGAGTACATCGTCGCCCTCACGCTCATGACGGCGCCCGAGCGGCGCCCGCTCACGGTGGGCATCACGTCGTACGTGACGGCCTACGTGCAGCACTGGAACCACCTCTTCGCGGCCTCGGTGCTGGCGATCGTGCCGGTGGTCGTCCTCTTCGCCGTGATCGAGCGCCACCTCGTCGGCGGCCTGACGGCGGGGAGCGTGAAGTAGCTACACTTCGAGGAAGCGCTGCTGAATCGTCGGATCGCGCCGCAGCTCGTCCGGTGTGCCGCCGAACTGGATACGGCCCTGGTCCATCACGTAGATCCGGCGCGAGAGCGTCAGCGCGACCTCGAGCGTCTGCTCCACGAGCAGGATCGTGGTGCCGCTGCGGTTGATGGCGGCGAGGATCCCGGTGAGGTTCTGCACGAGCATGGGTGCCAAGCCCTCGGTGGGCTCGTCGACCAGCATCACGGTCGGCCGCGCCACGAGCGCGCGCGCGATGGCGACCATCTGCTGCTCGCCACCGGACAGGAGCTGGCCGCGGTGGTCGATGCGCTCCTTCAGCCGCGGGAAGTGGCGGAAGACCTCCTCGAGGCGGCCGGCGGCGTCCGCGTCGCGCGCGCCGACTCCGAGCATCCCCAGCCGGAGGTTCTCGAGCACGGTGAGGTTCGGCAGCACGCGCCGCTCCTCGGGGATCCACGCGATGCCGCGGCGGACCACCTCGTGCGTCGGCAGCCGCGTGACGTCCTCGCCGCGCAGGCGCACCCGGCCGCGCGTCGGCCGCGCCAGGCCCATGATCGAGCGCAGGGTGGTCGTCTTGCCGGCGCCGTTGCGCCCGATGAGGCTCACCACCTCGCCCTCGCCGACCTGCAGGGACACGCCCTGCAGGATGTGCGCCTCGCCGTAGTACGTGTGGACGTCCTCGAGCTCGAGCAGGGCCACGGTCAGCGGATCACGCCGAGGTAGGTCTGCTGCACGCGCTCGTTGCCGCGGATCTCCTCCGGCGTGCCCTCGGCGAGCACCGCGCCCTGGTGGAGGACGGTGATCCGGTCGGAGATCTTCATGACGACCTTCATCTTGTGCTCGACGAGGATCACCGTGCGCCCCACCGTCAGCTCGCGGATGAGGCGCATCGTCTCGTCGGTCTCCTCGGGGCTCATCCCCGCCGTGGGCTCGTCGAGGAGCAGGAGCTGCGGCTCGCAGGCGAGCGCGATGGCGATCTCGAGGTGCCGCTTCTCGCCGTGGGCGAGGTGCGCGGCGAGCCGGCCGGCCTTGCCGGCGAGCCCCACGGTGCGCAGGAGCGCGTGCGCGCGCTCGGCCACGTCGGTCAACGCGTCGGCGCGCGACCAGAAGTTGAACGAGCGCGTCCAGCCCTGCACGGCCACGCGCACGTTCTCGTGCACGGTGAGGTGCGGGAAGACGTTGGTGATCTGGTAGGACTTCGTGATCCCGAGCCGCGCCACGGCGTGCTGCGGCAGCCCCGTGATCTCGCGCTCGCCGAACCACACCCGGCCCGCCGTGGGCGTGGTCTCCCCGGAGATGAGCCGGAAGAAGGTGGTCTTGCCCGCGCCGTTGGGGCCGATGATCGAGCGGAGCTCGCCGCGGCGGACGGCGAAGGTCACCCGGTCCACGGCGATCAGAGAGCCGAAGGCGCGCGTCAGCGCTTCGGTGCGCAGCAGGGGCGCCTCGGGCATACGCGCAATTAGCACGCTGTGATAGGTTCAGTCAAATGGAGCTGCCGCCGCCACCGCGCCCCTGGCCGACGCAGGACGGCATGCCGACGACGCGCGGCCTCAACTTCTACGTCGCGGATCCGAATCTAGAGTTCGTGTGCTCGACGGTGATGGAGCCCGACGTGTTCGCCCGCGCGCGGCCGCTCCTCGTCGAGATGGGCGCCGTGGCCGGCGACGAGCTGGACGCCCTCGCGGCGGCCGCCGACCGCAACCCGCCCACGCTGCGCGCGTGGGACGAGCGGGGCCGGCGCGTGGACGAGATCGTGTTCCACCCCGCCTATCGCGCGATGGAGCAGCTGGCCTTCGAGCGCTTCGGGCTGGCCGCCATGTCGCACGCGGACGGCGTGTTGGGCTGGCCCGGCCGCGTGCCGCACGTCGTGAAGTACGCGCTGTCCTACCTCTTCGCGCAGTCGGAGTTCGGGCTTCTCTGCCCCGTGAACATGACCGACGCCACCGCGCGCATGCTCGCGCGCTTCGGCAGCGAGGAGCTGCGAAAGCGCTGGCTGCCGCGCCTCACCGCCACAAGCCTTCGGGATCTCGCCCAGGGCACCCAGTGGATGACCGAGAAGACCGGGGGCTCCGACGTCGGCGCGCTCACCACCGTGGCCCGGTGCGGCGCCGACGACGAGTGGCGCCTGTGGGGCGACAAGTGGTTCTGCTCGAACGCCAACGCGGAGATCATCCTCACCCTGGCCCGCCCCGAGGGCGGCCCGGCCGGCACGCGCGGCCTCGGCCTGTTCCTCGTGCCGAAGTTCCTGCCCGACGGGACGAAGAACGCGTGGACGATCAATCGCCTGAAGGACAAGCTCGGCTCGCGCTCCATGGCCACCGGCGAGGTCACCTACGCGGGCGCGATCGCGTATCCGGTGGGCGACGTCGAGCGCGGCTTCGCGCAGATGATGGAGATGGTCAACGGCTCGCGGCTGTCGAACGCGATGCGCGCGGCGGGAATCATGCGGCGCGCGCTGCTGGAGGCGATCTTCCACGCGCGCGGACGCGCGGCCTTCGGCGGCGCGCTCTTCGAGAAGCCGCTCATGCGCGCGACGCTGCTGGAGATGCTGCTCGACGCCGAGGCGGCGGCCTCCGTGGTGCTCAACGCCGCCGTGATGTTCGACGCGTGGGACGCGGGCGCCGCCGAGGCGGGCCGCCTGCTCCGCATCGTGACGCCGGTGGCCAAGGCGTGGATCACCGCCCGCGCCCGCGTGGTGACGGGCGAGGCCATGAACGTGCGCGGCGGCAACGGCTACGTCGAGGAGTGGGTGAACGCGCGCCTCCTGCGTGACGCGTATCTCGGCGCGATCTGGGAGGGCTCCACCAGCGTGGTCGCCCTCGACGTGCAGCGCGCCATCCTCAAGGAGGGCGCGCTCGCGCCGCTGGCGACCTTCCTCGGCGCGCGCCTGGACACCGTGCGCGAGCGCCACGCCAAGCCCGTGGCCGACCTCGTACGCGGTGCGCTGGCGGACGTCGAGCGGCGCGCCGCGGCGTGGGCCGCCCTGCCGGACGACGCCCGCGAGCTCGAAGCGCGGCCCGTGGCCGACACGCTCTATCACCTGCTCGCGACCGCCCTCCTCCTGGAGGAGGGCCAGGCCCTCCAGGCCCTGCGCCAGGATCACCACAAGCTCCTCGTCGCCGCGCTCTACGCCCGCCGCTGGCTCACGCCCGCCGTCCCCGGCGCGCCCGTCTTCTCGCCGCGCGCGCTCGAGGCGCTCGAGCGGCTCGTGGACTGGCGCCCCATCGCGGCGGATGCGCTCGCGGCCGAGGCCCGCGCGCGGGACTGAACACGCGGCGGGAACTTCGCCGGGGCGCGGCGGTCTAAGGAATGCGCGAATCTCTCGGCGCCGACCCGCCCGGCCTGCTCGAACGCCTGCGGGCCGGCGAGCCGCGTGCCTTCGAGGAGCTGGTGATCGCGTACCAGCACCGCGTCTTCGGCGTCGCGCTGCGGATGCTCGGCAGCCGCGCCGAAGCCGAGGAGATCGCCCAGGAGGTGTTCTTGCGTGCGCATCGCGCCGTGGCCGACTTCCGCGGCGACGCCCGGCTCGGCACGTGGCTCTACGCCATCGCCTCGCGGCTCTGCCTGAACCGCCTCGCGTCGCCCGACCGGCGCGTGGCGCGCGGCGACGCGGCGCTGGCCGACGTGCCCGCGGCCACCCCCGACGCCGCCGACGCCTTCGAGCGCGCGCAGCGCGACGCGGCCCTGCGGGCCGCCATCGCCGAGCTGCCCGAGGATCGGCGGATCGTGCTCGTGCTGCGCGATGTTGAAGGACTCACGTACGATGAGATCGCCGAGGCGCTCGCGCTGGAGCCGGGGACGGTGCGGTCCCGGCTGCACCGCGCCCGCCTGCAGCTGAAGGAGAAACTGGAGCCCTTCGCATGACGTGCAGCGACACTCGGGAGCTGTTCTCCGCGCTCGCCGACGACGCCCTGGCCCCCGGGGAGCGCGACGCGCTCCAGGCCCACCTCGCCGGCTGTGCCGAGTGCCGGCGCGAATTGGCGGGCTTCGAGCGCACGCTGCGGCGCGTCCGCGCCATGGATCCCGGGCGCGCGCCGGCGGGCTTCGTGGAGCGGGTGCTCGCGGCCGCGCGCCCGGAACCCTGGCCGCGACGGCTGGCCCGCCGGCTCTTCGTGCCGTGGCCGAAGGTGCCGCTGGGCGTTGCCGCCGGGCTGCTGATCGCGGGTCTCGCCGTCCTGCTCTTCCGCGGCTCGCCCGAGCAGCAGGTGGCCGCGCGGTACGAGGGCGCGCCGCCGGCCGCCACGGGCGAAGCCGTGCCGCCCGCGCCGGCACCGACGCCGGCCGCCCCGGCCGCCACCCGTGAACCGGCGCCGCCCCCCCCGACCGCCGCGCGCGACACCGCGCCGCCGGCGGCCACACCGCCGCCGGCGGCCGCGCCACAGGATTCCGCCGCGCGCCAGCTCGATGCCCCGAAGAAGGCCGATGCGGCGAATCAGCGCATGGCCGACCAGCGCGCGAGCGAGTCGACCGGATCCAAGACGCTCGCCGCGCCGGAAGGCAAGGGCCAGGAGGCGTTTGGCGAGGCCCTGCGCGCCAAGCGCGAGCCCGAGCAGCGCGCGCAGGCGCCCGCGCCCGTCGAGCAGTTCGCGAACAAGCAGCCGGAGATCGCGCCAAAGGACGCCGCGGACTCGATGTCGAAGCTGCGGCGCGACGCCCCGCCGCCGGTCGGCGCGGCGGAGTCCCAGCGTCGCGAGCGCGCGGTTGAGCCCGATCGCACGGTGGCCGGCGCCGCGCGGGCACCGGCGATGGCGCAGGTCGCTCCGCTCTCGCGCACCGGCCCGATGACCGGAATCCCCGCGGTGCCGCCCGACGTCACCGCGCAGCTCCGCGTGGCCGATCCTGCCGGCGCCGAGCGCGCGCTCCTCGAGCTGGCCGCCCGCGTGGGCGGCCGCCAGACCGGGCGCCGCATCGACGACGGCCGGGTCGCGGTCGAGGTCGCCGTGCCCCGCGACGCGTACGCGCAGTTCGTCCGCGAGGCCGCCGCGCTCGGCGCGCTCGCCATCGATCGCCAGACGCTCGCCTCGCCGACGATCCGGACCGAGATCCGCCTCGAGCCGCAGAGTCCCTGAGCCGCCTCCCCCGGGAACTTCCGCCGCCCTGACCTGTCTAACCGGCCAGCAGCAGACATCCGATCGGCTGGAGGCCGGACCATGAAACGTGCGATGGCGATCGTGCTGACGCTGACGATGGCGCTCGCGTCGGGCGCGGAGGCGGCGGAGGCGGCGCAGATCGCCGTCGGCCGCGACGCGCAGAAGGACGTGATGGTGACGATCTACAACGGCAACCTGGGGCTCGTGAAGGACGTGCGCGAGACCCGGCTGCCGACGGGCATCTACGAGACCGAATTCCGGGACGTGTCGGCGCAGATCGACCCCACCACCGTCCACCTGAAGTCGCTCACGGACCCCGCGGGCCTGCGCATCCTCGAGCAGAACTACGAGTACGACCTGCTCTCGAGCCAGAAGCTGATGGAGAAGTACGTCGGCCGCGTGGTGCGGCTCTACAACACCGACGGGACCTATCTGGAGGCGAAGCTCCTGTCCACGGCCGGCCCCGTCTTCGAGATCAACGGGCAGATCCACCTCGGCCACAACGGACGCCTCGTGCTGCCCTCATTGCCCGAGAACCTCGTGTCCAAGCCCACCCTCGTCTGGCTGCTCCGCAACAATCTCGCCGGGCCACAGCGCGTGGAGGCCTCGTACCTCACGGGCGGCATCACGTGGAAGGCCGACTACGTGATGGTGATCAACGCCACCGACACGCGGAGCGACGTCACGGGCTGGGTGACGATCGACAACAAGAGCGGCGCCACCTACGGCAACGCCGCCCTGAAGCTGGTGGCCGGCGACGTCAACCGCGCCGCGGATCGCGTGGGCCGCCAGCGCATGATAGAGATCGCGGCCAAGTCTGCTTCCGCGGCCGACGCGCGGAGGGACTTCACCTCGGAAGGCTTCTTCGAGTACCACCTCTACACCCTCGACGGCCGCACCACCATCAAGGACAACCAGACCAAGCAGCTCACCCTGATGGCCGCCAGCGACGTGCCGGTGGTCAAGCAGCTCATCTACTACGGCGCGCAGGATTACTACCGGACGTCGTACGGCATGCCGATGTTCAACCAGAAGGTCGGCGTCTATCTCGACATCAAGAACAGCAAGGACAACCGCCTCGGCGTGCCGCTGCCCAAGGGCAAGATCCGCGTGTACAAGGCGGACGCCTCCGGCAGCCAGCAGTTCGTCGGCGAGGACTGGATCGACCACACGCCCAAGGACGAGAAGGTCAAGATCAAGATGGGCGACGCCTTCGACGTGGTGGGCGAGCGCACCCAGAAGGAGTGGCGGAAGATCGCGTCCAACCTCTACGAGGTCGAGTGGGAGATCTCGCTGCGCAACCACAAGAAGGAAGATCAGACGATCACCGTCATCGAGCCCGTGCCCGGCGACTGGCAGGTGCTGACCTCCACCCACGCGTGGACGAAGCCCGAGGCCCACACGCTGCGGTTCGAGATCCCCGTGGCGAAGGAAGGCACGTCGAAGCTCGTGTATCGGGTGCGGCTGCGGTTCTAGCGCGATCGGAAAGGCGGGCCGGCACCCGTCGGGCCGGCCCGCCCGGATCTCAACGGACGACCGGGCAGGGCCCGAGCATCGAAAAAACGAGTGAATCGAGGCGACGGGTGCCAGGCTCGCAGCCAGCGGACGCCGGCTAGCCGAGGATCGAGGCGACGATGTGGTGCAGGTACTCGAAGCGGACGGGCTTGGGCAGGTAGGAGAAGGCCCCGAGCCCGATGACGTCGCCGGCGACGCGCGTGCTCTCGTTGCCGGTGACCATGATCACGGGCACCTTCGCGTCGAGCGCGCGGATCTGCTTCAGCGCCGCGACGCCGTCGAGCCCGGGCATCTCGATGTCGAGCAGCACGAGCGCCGGCGTCGCGCGCCGGACGGCCTCGACGGCGCCCGAGCCGTCGTCGAACGCCTCGACCTCGCAATCCTGGTAGGCGGTGTTGAAGAACGCCGTGAGTGCCTTGCGCACGTTCGGCTCGTCGTCGGCGATCACGACGCGTCGCATCGAATCACCATAGCATCCGCCGCGCGGGCCGCCCGGCGGGCGTTTCGGGTCCCTGGTCGATTCGTGAGCAGGCGCCTGAAATCATCCGGTCAGGCGCTGGCCAGCGGCCCGAAAATCCCCGCCGGGAGTGACGGCGGAACGCGTAGTTACGGCGCACCCGATTTGGAGCCCGTCTTGCACCGCCAGTCCCGGCCTCCGTTTGCGTGAGGCCAGACATGCGAGAGATCGCGCCCGCGCACGATCCGATGACATCCCCGCCCGCGCCGCCTGCCGGCGCCGTGGAGGCGACGGAACCCGTCCGCCCGATGCCGCTTCCGGCCGACGAGGGCCGGCGCCGGCAACGCGCGCTGCACCAGGAGCTCGCCGTGCGCGCCGGCGTCTCTCTCCTGATGCTCGTCTTCAACGAGCTGTTCACGGTGACGCTGGTCGCCCACGGCGTGATCCGCGTGGCCGCCCTCCTCGCTTTTCTCGTGAACGTTCCCTACTACCTCGCGGCGCGAACCGGACGGCGCCGGCGGCTGCAGGTGTGGATCCGGATGTCGATGGACGTGGGCTTCATCACCGCGGGCATCTACGCCGCCGGTGGGCTCGCCGCCGCCCAATACCTCGGCGTCTACGCGATCGTGCCCGTGTACACGGGCATCGTCTTCTCGAGCCGCGCCTGCGTGGCGGTGACGCTGCTGGCGACCGGCGCCTACCTGACGCTGGTCGGCGCCCAGGTCTATGGGGTCCTGCCCTTCACGCGGCCGCCGAACCCCGAGGCCTGGGAGATCAGCGCCTTCAACCTGCTCGTGCTCAACATCGTGGGCGGGCTGGCCGCGATGCTCGCCGACGCCTACCGGCGCAGCCGGCACCGCCTGGCCGCGGCCTACGGCGAGCTCGAGCGCGCCCACGAGCAGTCGCTGCGCATGCACGCGACGATCGAGCGCGCGGGCCGCCTGTACGCGGTCAGCGAGGTCGTCGCCGGCGTCACGCACGAGATGCGCAACGTGCTCCAGGGCGTCTTCGGCCACCTGTGGCTCGTGCGCCGCAAGATCGCCGACGCCCCGCCGGACGTGGACGAGCACCTCGGCCAGGTCGAGGAGTCGTGCGAGCACGTCATGCGGATCATCCGGACGACGCTCGACATGGCCCGGCAGCCCGGCGACACGCCGGGGCCGCTGTCCGTCGACGAGGTCGTCGCGCGCGCAACCGAGCTGAAGGCCTACGACCTCCGGCGCGACGGGATCACGCTGACCGTGGACGTGCCCGACGGCCTGCCGCGGATCCGCGCCTCCGCGTTCCAGCTCCAGCAGGTGCTGCTCAACCTCATCACCAACGCGCAGGACGAGCTGCGCGACCGCGACGGCCGGCGCGAGATCATCGTGACGAGCGCACCCGACCCGCTCGGGTGCGTGATCGAGGTGCACGACACCGGTCCCGGCATCCCGCGCGCGATCCTGCCGCGGGTCTTCGAGCCGTTCTTCACGACGAAGCAGACCGGCACCGGCCTCGGGCTGGCCATCTCCGCGGGCATCGTCGAGCGCTTCGGCGGCCGCGTCACCGCCGCCAACCGGCGCGAGGGCGGCGCCGTCTTCCGGATCGTTCTCCCCGCCGCCTGAGCGCGGCCGCACCACTGCCCGTCGAATTTTCTTGGATGAGAAGCCCTACCGCCGGTGTAATGGGGCCGTGGTGGGGTGGATTCCTCCAGAGGAAGTGACGCTCCTGATGGGAGCGCTCATGGCTCTGGGGTGTCTCACCCTCGGCGTCCTGGAGTTGCTGTGGCCGACCGGCGGGCGCCGTGTCGCTCGCCCCCGCGCGGCGCGCGCCGGTCGGATCGCCAAGGTAGCCCCCGTGCCCGTCCCCGTGCTCCGCCCCTCGCGCGCGGTCCAGCCCATGTCGCCGGCGCGCCTCATCGCCCTCGTCGATCGCGCCCGCAGCGAGACGGACCCCGAGCGCCGGACGGCGGCGCTGCGGGTGGCCATCCTCACGCTGGAGCGGTGGCGGGCGACCACGACCGCGCCGGACGACGGCGTGGGCCGCGCCCTCGAGCGGGCGCGCGCCGAGCTGTGGGCCGATTATCAGCAGATCGCGCTGCGCCGGCTCGCCTCCGCGATGCCGTGGCGGGCCACCGCCCTCGGCCGCGGCTAGCCGCTACTTCCCGCGCTTGGCCAGGTACTCGGGCCCCACCAGCACTTCGCGCGGCTTGGCGCCGTCGCCGGGGCCCAGGATGCGGTCCTGCTCCATCATGTCGATGAAGCGCGCGGCCTTGGGATAGCCGAGCCGCATCCGGCGCTGCAGGAACGAGATGGAGCCCTGCCGCTGGCCGATCACCAGGTGCACGGCGTCCCAGTAGAGGTCGTCGCGGTCCGCCGAGTCGCCGCCCTCGCCGCCGTCGTCGTCGCCTGAGGGCAGCACGACCTCTTCGTAGACGGCCGTGCCCTGCTTCCTCAAGAATTCGCAGACGGCCTTCACCTCGTCGTCGGAGACCCACGTGCCGTGCACGCGCACCTGCTTGTTGGCGCCCGGAGGCACGTAGATCATGTCGCCGCGGCCGAGGAGCTGCTCGGCGCCGTTGCCGTCGAGCACGGTGCGGGAGTCGACCTTCGAGGCGACCTGGAACGCGATGCGCGTCGGGAAGTTCGCCTTGATGAGCCCGGTGACGACGTCCACCGACGGGCGCTGGGTGGCGATGATCAGGTGGATGCCGACGGCCCGCGCGATCTGGGCCAGGCGGACCAGCGACGTCTGCACCTCGCCCGCCGAGACCATCATGAGGTCGGCGAGCTCGTCCACCACGACGACCCAGTACGGCAGCTTCTCCTCGGCGGGCACCGCACGGTTGTAGCCCTCGATGTTGCGGACCTGCTTGGCCTGGAGCGCCTTGTACCGCTCGTCCATCTTGCCGACGATCCAGCGCAGCCGCGCCGCGGCTTCCTTGGCGTCGGTCACCACCGGCGAGAGCAGGTGCGGGATCCCTTCGTACACGGAGAGCTCGAGCCGCTTGGGATCCACCATGAGGAAGCGCACGTCGGCCGGCGTCGCCTTGTAGAGGATCGAGCAGATCATCGAGTTGAGCCCGACGGACTTGCCGCTGCCGGTGGCGCCGGCCACGAGCAGGTGCGGCATCGCGGTGAGGTCCGCCACCACGGGCATGCCGTTGACGTCCTTGCCGAGGGCCAGCGGGAGCTTGCCCTTCGACTCCGCGAACTCCGCGGAGACGAAGATCTCGCGCAGGTAGACGGTCGCCCACTCGTCGTTCGGCACCTCGACGGCGACCGTGCCGCGGCCGGGGATCGGGCCCATGATGCGCACGCTCGCGGCCTTCAGGGCCAGCGCCAGGTCGTCGGCGAGGTTCACGACCTGCGACACTTTCACGCCGGCGGCGGGCTCGAACTCGTACGACGTGATGATCGGTCCCGGGCTCACCTGCACGATGCGGCCGTCCACCTCGAAGTCGGCGAGCTTCCGGCGCAGGATCTCGGCGTTGTCCTGCAATTCCTCGCGCGTGCGCTTGAGCTCGGAGGCCGGCGGCGCCTGGAGCAGGCCCACGGGCGGAAGCTGGAAGGCCTCGGCGCCGCCCTTGCCGAAGTCGAACGTCTCCTGCCACGAGAGGCCCTTGTCCATGAGCGTGCTCTTCGGCCGCGAGGGCTCGACGATCGTCGGCTGCGGCGGCGGCTCCATCGCCTCGATGGCCGCCTCGGTGATGATCGGCGGGCTCACCGCCGCCGCCTTCGCCGCCGGCGCCGGGCGTGCCGCGGCGGCCTGGCGCTTGCGGAACCGCGCCACGCGCGCGGACACGAGGCGCGCCACCGCCGCGTAGGACGTCTGGGTCACGAAGAGCGCGCCCACGGGCACCGCGGTCAGGAGCAGCAGCCAGGCGCCCGCGTGGCCGATCGTCGCGTGGAGCGCGGCGGCCACGGCCCAGCCGCTCAGGCCGCCCGCCTGCACCATGCCCCCGCGCGTGACGCGCGCGGCCGCGAACGAGTCGGTCGCCTGCTGGAGCAGGCCCGTGGCGGCCAGCAGGAGCACGGCGAGGCCCGCGATCGGCACCCAGCCGCGCGCGGCGAGCGGGCGCACGAACGCCGAGGCGCCCCACACGCCGGCGCCGAGCGGAAACAGGAAGGCAGCGTAGCCGAACGCGCGGAAGAACACCCAGGCCAGCCAGATCCCCACGGGCCCGACCACGGAGGGCTGCTCGCGCGGCGCCACCGTCGGATCGAAGACGGACAGCGCGACGAGGACGAAGCACCCCGCGGTGATGGCCGCGATCCCCTGCACCTCGCGCACCCACCGGCGCGGCGCGGCCTTCTTCCGCGCGCGGCGCGGGCGCGACGGGGCGGCCTCGAGAGCCTTCATCTCCGACTTCACGTCCGCGGACGCGCTCGCAGGCATCAGACCTCCAGAATGATGGGCAGCACGACGGGCTTGCGCTGCACCCGCTGGTTCACCAGTTGGCGGACGGCGGTCCGCACGCGCGCGGAGACGGCCTCGCGGTCCCACGGCTCGTCGGAATTGCGCTCCGACAGCGCAGCACGGACGGCGGCGCGCATGTCCTCCAGCAACACCTCGTTCTCCTTCACGTACACCACGCCGCGCGAGGCGATCTCGGGACCGGCCACGAGGGCGTGGCTCGCGTCGAAGGTCACGGCCACGGCGATGACGCCGTCCTCCGCGAGGATCTGCCGGTCGCGGAGCACGACGGCGCCGATGTCGCCGATGCCCTTGCCGTCCACGAGCACGCGCCCCGTCGGATAGCCGGGCACCACGCGCGCCGTGGTCGGGGTGACCTCCACGGCCGTGCCATCCTCGACGAGCAGCACGCGCTCGGGCGAGAAGCCCATGCCGTGGGCGAGCCGCGCGTGGCCGAGCAGATGCCGATACTCGCCGTGGACGGGAATGAAATAGCGCGGCTGCGTCAGCTTGAGCATCAGCTTGAGATCTTCCTGGCTCGCGTGGCCCGAGACGTGGACGAACGCGTTGTCGTCGTAGAGGACCTCGGCGCCGAGCCGGTAGAGGGCGTTGATGACGCGCCCGACCGTGCGCTCGTTGCCGGGGATCACGCGGGCGGAGATCACGACGAGATCGCCGCGCGCGATCTGCACGTACTTGTGCTCGCCGGCGGCCATGAGGGCCAGCGCGGAGTTCGGCTCGCCCTGGCTGCCCGTGGAGAGGATCACCTGGCGCGCGGCGGGCAGCCGCACGACGTCCTCGAGCGGGCGCACCAGGCCGTCGGGCACGCGCAGGTAGCCGAGGTCGCTCGCGATCGCGACGTTCTTTTCCATGGAGCGCCCGAGCAGGGCGACGTGCCGCCCGCGCGCCGCCGCCAGCGTGAGGACCTGCTGGATGCGATGGATGTGCGAGGCGAAGGTGGCGAGGATGATGCGGCCGGTGGCGCCGTCGAAGCGCTCGGCAAGCGCCGCGCCGACCTCGATCTCCGAGCGCGTGTGGCCGGGGCGATCGACGTTCGTGCTGTCCGAGCAGAGGACGGCGACGCCCTGCTCGCCCAGCTCGGCGAAGCGCCGCGTGTCGGCGGGCTCGCCGTCGAGCGGGCTCGGGTCGAGCTTGAAGTCGCCGGTGTGGACGACGGTCCCGGCGGGCGTGGTGATCGCCAGCCCCATGCCGTCGGCGATGGAGTGGGTCACGCGGATGGGCTCGATGGTGAACGGGCCCAGCGTGAACGGCTCGCGCGGCCGCATGAGCCGCAGGTCCGCCGGCTCGGCCAGCGCGTGCTCGCGCAGCTTCTCGGCCACGAGCGCGCGCGTGAGCGGCGTGGCGTAGACGGGCACGTTCGCCGACTTCAAGAGGTACGGCAGCGCGCCGATGTGGTCCTCGTGGCCGTGGGTGAGCACGACGCCGCGAAAGCCCTCGCGCTTGGCCAGCGCGTACGAGAAGTCCGGGATGACGTAGTCCACGCCCGGCAGCTCGTCGTCGGGGAACATGAGCCCGCAGTCCACGGCGACGACGTCGTCGCCGGACTCGATGAGCATCATGTTCAAGCCGATCTCGCCGAGTCCCCCCAGCGGAATCAGGCGAACGGTGGGTTCTTCCACGGAACTCCTTTCACGACGGCCGTTCCAGCGTAGCACCCGACCTCCGGGCCCCCGAAGTTTCGCGGGCGGCCCGGGCGGCCGGCCGTCCATGCTTTGTTTCATAAAGTTCTTGACAGAACCGCGTGAGAGGCGCCACCATGCCGTGTGGCCACGAGCCCCTCGCCGCCCGCCGATCGCACGCCGCCCGCGCTGCACGACCGGGCCATCGCGGACCTCAAGTTCATCCGCGAGACGATGGAGAGCGCCGCGGCGTTCACGACGCTCTCGGGCCTGGGGCTGATCGCGATCGGGCTCTCCGCGCTCGGCGCCGGCGTCCTGGCCGGCCCCGCGCCGGGCCCGGGCTGGCTCCGCGTCTGGATCGCCGAAGCCGCGCTCGCGCTCGTCGTCGGGGTGCTCTCCACGCTCTGGAAGACGCGGATCGCGCGGCTGCCGATGCTGGCCGGCCCGCTGCGGAAGTTCGGGCAGGCGCTCGGCGCGCCGTGCCTGGCCGGCGCCGTGCTGACGGCCGCCCTCGCGCGCGCGGACGTCCACGCCGTGCTGCCCGGCGTGTGGCTGATGCTCTACGGCTCGGGGCTGCTCGCCGGCGGCGTCTTCTCGATCCGCCTCGTGCCCGTCATGGGCGCGTGCTTCCTGGCCCTCGGGGTGGCGGCCGTCTTCGCGCCGCCGGCGCTCGGGGCCGGCGCGATGGTCGTCGGCTTCGGCGGCCTCCACGTCCTCTTCGGCATCCTCGTCGCGCGGGGCCACGGTGGCTGAGCCCGCGCCGCGCAAGCGACGGCCCGAGCGGCCGGCGCCGGCGCCGCCCGCGCTGCGGGGCGTGCGGGGCGACACGGGCCCGGACGCGGCGCGCGAGCTCGACGCGCTCCTGCACCACCGCATGCGGCTCGGGATGGTGAGCGCGCTCGCCGCCGCGGAGTCGCTGGCCTTCAACGACCTCAAGGCCGTGCTGCAGACCTCCGACGGCAACCTGAGCGTCCACGCGCGCAAGCTCGAGGACGCGGGCTACGTGACCTGCACCAAGACGTTCGAGAACCGGCGGCCGCGCACGGACTACCGGCTGACGGCGCGCGGCCGCCAGGCGCTGGGGCGCTACGTCGGCCACATGGAGTCCATCATCCGCGCGACGAAGGACACGCTGGGGCGCTAGCCCTTTTTTTTGCGAGGTGACTTTATGAATGAAAGTACTTCCGCTCATCGCACCGGGCTCCACGTGGCCATCATTCCGGACGGCAACGGCCGCTGGGCCACCGCGCGCGGGCTCGCGCGCACCGTCGGCCACCTGCACGGCACGGACGCCGTGCGCCGCACCGTGGAGGCCGCGCCCGGCCTCGGCATCGGCACGCTGACCTTCTTCGCGTTCTCCTCCGAGAACTGGAAGCGCCCGCCGGGCGAGGTCACCGCGCTGCTCCAGATCTTCGCGGGCCACCTGCGGAAGGAGACGCCGGCCCTCGCCGCGCAGGGCGTGCGGCTGGCCGTCATCGGCCGGCGCGACCGCCTGCCCACCACCCTCGGCGACGCCATCGCGCGGGCCGAGTCCAGGACGGCCGGGGGCCGCGCGCTCGACCTCCGCGTCGCCATCGACTACTCCGCGCGCGACGCGATCGCCCGCGGCGAGGTCGGGCCCGACGTAGATCTTCTCGTGCGCACGGGCGGCGCCCGGCGACTGAGCGACTTCCTGCTCTGGGAGAACGCCTTCGCCGAGCTCTACTTCACCCCGCGCGGCTGGCCCGACTTCGGCCCCGACGACCTCGCCGCCGCGATCGCCGACTTCCGCGCCCGCCCGCGGGCGTTCGCGGTGACAGAAGCCGCTCGCGACGCGGAGATTGCTTAGAGACGCGCCACGGCTTTGCCGGGGCGCGGCGAACGCTGGGGGGTTTGGGGGGCCATTTCGGGGCCCCCCGACACACATGTCGGTCATCCGCGTCGCGGCCATCGAGGTCAGCCACT
>DASYTM010000224.1:0-26194 GCA_036002345.1 Candidatus Methylomirabilota bacterium
GGACCGAGGGTGGCCCGTTCGACCCGCCGTCATGCCGGGGTCGCCCGCACGACGAATTGATAGGCGAGCAGCCGCGGCAGCGCGCGGGCCGCCCCCGCGCTCATCGCGTGGACGGCGGCCAGCGCGCGCCCGTGCCAGCGCTCCGGCACCACCTGGTAGAGGGGCGCCGGCGTCACCGTCATGCGCGTCACGCGCAGGCCCGCGTCCGCGATCAGCGCCTGCAGCGAGCGCCGCGTGAAGAACCGCAGATGCGTGCGGTCGAGGATGCCGCGGTCCGCGTACTCGAAGCGCCCGGCGAGCAGCGAGAGCCGCATCCACAGGTGGGCGACGTTCGGGATCGAGAGCAGGACCTCGCCGCCGGGTGCCAGCGCGCCGCGCAGCGCCACCAGGGTGCCGCGCGGGTCGCGCAGGTGCTCGAGCACGTCGGCGCAGACGATCGCGTCGAACTCGCCGGGCAGCGGCGGCACGCCCGCGTCGAGGTCGCTCACGATCATGCGCTCGCAGTGCGCGGCGCCCGCCGCGGCGGCGGCGGGATCGGCCTCGAGCCCCGTCACCTTCCAGCCGCGCTCGGTCAGCAGGCGCGAGAGGAGCCCGCCTGCGGCGCCGACGTCGAGCAGCCGGCGGCCCCGGCCCTCCGCCAGCCAGTCGAGGATGACGGAGTGGCTGCTGTACGGATCGCTCTTGAGCGCGTAGCGGGACACGACACTCACCCGGCCATCATCCGACTTCGGCCGCTCAGTTTTCAACATTCGTGTACAGCCAGCGCCCCCCGCCGCGCGCCACCAGCCGGACGGCGGCCGGCGGCAGCGTGCGCACCACGCTGCGCTCCGGAGCGACGCCGGTGACCAGGAAGCGCCGGCCGGGCTTCGTCCACTCCCTGGCCAGCCGGGGGCCGTCCCAGAACCGATCGCGGCCCTCCGGGAACGTCGCGCCGAAGGCGAGGTTGGATTGCAATCCGTTCACGACGGTCACCGGACGGTCGAGGGCGAGGAGCAGGCTGCCGGTGTTCTCGAGCGGGCCCTCGTGGACGACCTGGTCGCCGGGCTTGAGCCGGAGCACCAGCGCCTCCGTCACCGTGCGCGCGGAGCGGCTGCGCGCGAACTGCGCCATGCCGTCGCCGGCCGCGGGCAGGAAGGCCAGCGTCACCGCCACGGCCGCCCACGCCCCCGCGGCCGGGCGGCGGCGCCACGCCGCCCACCCGAGGACGAGCGTGCCGGCGGCGAAGATGATGGCGCACGTACGCAACACGGGCACGTAGGCCTCGAGCGGCGCGCCGGCGCTCACCTGCCCGCGCGCAGCGAGGTTGCGCGTGGCGACGTCCACGTTGGTGAGCGCGCCGGCGGGGAGCGGCAGGCGGTCGGCCGCCGCGAGGCCGAAGGCGAGCGCGGCCAGCGCGAAGGTCACCGCCACCGGCACGATCAGCGCGCGCGGGCGCAGCGAGCCGGGCGCGGCCTCGATGGACTCGTCCCAGAGCCGCGCCACGAGGAGGGCCAGGGCGGGAAACGCCGGCAGCCCGTAGTGAGGCAGCTTGAACGGCGAGAGCGCGAAGAAGCCGATCACCACGATGGGCCACAGCGCGATCAGCACCCACAGCCGCGCGGTGGCGTCCTCCCAGGGGCGGCGCAGCGCGCGCGCCACCGCCCACGGCGCGGCGAGCGACCACGGCAAGAACGCCAGGAACGTGACGCCGAGGAAGGGCAGCGCGCCGAGCGGCACGTCCTCGTCGGGAAAGACCCGCTGCCGCGTGAAGTTGAGGAGGTGGTTGTCCACGATCGTGTACCAGAGGAAGCCGCGGTTCTGCGCCTCCACCGCCGCGTACCACGGCACCGCGATGGCGAGGAGCAGAAGCACGCCCCACCAGGGCGCCCACGGCGAGATCGGCTGCTCACGCGTGAGGAAGAAGAAGAGCGCGACGACGGCGAGCGGGCCGATCGCGCCGAGCACGTCCTTGGTGATGGTGGCCGCACCGAGGCTCGCATAGAACACCACCAGTCCCCAGCGGCCGGCGCCCTTGTACGCGACGGCGAAGCCCGCGTAGGCGAGCACGATGCAGAGGATGAACACGACGTCGGGCTTCACGAGCCGGCCGTACAGGTACATGCCGAGGTTCGCGATGACCATGAGGCCGGCCAGGAGACCGATGCGCGCGCCGCCGAGCAGGAAGCCGAGCCGCGCGGTGACGGCCGCGATGCCCACCGAGGCCAGGGCCGACCACACGCGCGCGGCCGTCTCGCTCACGCCGACCGCCGCGAACGAGCCGGCCATGAGCCAGTAGAGGACGGGCGGCTTGTCGAAGTAGCGCACGCCGTTCACGTGCGGAGTGATCCAGTCGCCCAGCCGGAGCATCTCGCGCGCGATCTCGGCGTGGAAGCCCTCGGGCGGATCGACGAAGGGCGCCGCGCCCAGGCGCAGGAGATAGAGGGCCGCCGCCACGAGGGCGACGCCGAGCGGGATCCCGCGCACCGGGCGCCCCCGTCAGCTGACCTTCACGACCGCGTCGTCCGGCAGCCGGCCGACGAAGTCGGCGAGCGCCTGCTCCAGGTACGCGCGGTCGCGCGACTCCAGCGTCACCTTGACCCGATATTCGGGGTTCGAGAGCTCCGGGTAGGAGCCGACCTGCAGGAGCGGAAAGACCTCGAGGAGGCGGTTGAGATAGTCGGCCAGCATGCCCTCGTCGATACGCACGAAGACGTTGCGCAAGTGGATGGGCGCGTCGCGGAACCGCTCGCGCATGGCGTCGAACTTCCGGCGGAAGATCTCCGGCACGCCGGGCAGGACGTACACGTTGCGCATGGCGACGTTGGGGAAGCGCAGGCCGTTGTCGGTGATGAGGTCCGCGCCCTCCGGGATCTCCGCCATGCGCAGGGCGGCCTCCGTGACCGTGCCCCGGTAGTACTGCCGGAGCAGCTCCACCAGCGCGGGATGGCGCACGACGGGCACGCCCAGCGCGCGCGCCACGCCCTCGATGGTCACGTCGTCGTGCGTGGGCCCCACGCCGCCGGAGGTGAACACGAGGTCGAACGACTTGCTGAATACCGCCACCTCCTCGGCGATGAGCGACACCTCGTCGGGGATCACGACGATGCGGCGGACGTCCACGCCCAGATCGCGCAGCTCGCGGCAGAGGTAGGCGGCGTTGGCGTCGAGGGTCTTGCCGGAGAGGATCTCGTTGCCGATGAGAATGATGCCGGCCGTCTTCGGCATGGCGTGGCGAATTCTACGATGCCCTCGCGACGGATGCTAGACTGGCGGGCGTGACCGGCGACGCCGCTCCGATCCGTCTCGACGGCTGGGCTCTCGTCCTCGGCGCCTCCTCCGGCTTCGGCGAGGCCGTCAGCCTCGCGCTGGCGCGCGCGGGGCTCAACGTGTTCGGCGTCCACCTCGACCGCAAGGCCACGCTGCCGAACGCCGAGCGCATCGGGAGCGCGATCCGCGCCCTCGGCCGCGAGGCGCGCTTCTTCAACGTCAATGCCGCCGACGCCGAGAAGCGCGTCGAGGTCGCCGCCGAGATGCAGAAGCTCCTCGAGGAGCGCGGCGAGATGGGCCGCGTGCGCGTGATGCTGCATTCGCTCGCCTTCGGCACCCTCAAGCTCTTCATCGCCGATCCGATGAAGGACGCCGTCAACCCCTCGCAGATGGACATGACGCTCGACGTGATGGCGCACAGCCTCGTGTACTGGGCCCAGGAGCTGGTGGGCCGCGGGCTGATGGGCCCCGGCGGCCGCATCTACGCCATGACCTCGTCGGGCGGCACGCGCGTGATCCCGAACTACGGCCCGGTGTCGGCGGCCAGGGCCGCGCTGGAGTCCAACATCCGCCAGCTCGCCGCAGAGCTGGCCCCGCGCGGGATCACCGCCAACTCCATCCGCGCCGGCGTCACCAACACGCCCGCGCTCCAGAAGATCCCCGGCAACGAGCAGCTCATGGCGCAGGCCCACCGGCGCAACCCCGGCGGCCGGCTCACCACGCCCGAGGACGTGGCCAAGGCAATCGTCGTGCTGTCGCATCCCGACACGTACTGGATCACCGGCAACGTGATCGGCGTCGACGGCGGCGAAGAAATCGTCGGGTGAACGAATACCTGTTGGCGGCGCTGCTCGGCGTCGTCGAAGGTCTGACGGAATTCCTGCCCATCAGCTCGACGGCCCATCTGAGAATCGTCGAGGCCCTGTTCGGGATCGCCCTCACCGACGCGTTCTGGAAGACGTTCACGATCGTGATCCAGCTCGGGGCGATCCTCTGCCTGCCCCTCTACTTCCGGGCGCGCCTCGCCGCCTTCGTCCGCACCTTCCCGCGCGGCACGCGCGGGGACCGCACGGCGCTGAACCATCCCCTCACCCTGACCCTCATCGCGTTCGTGGCGACGGCGGGGCCCGCCTTCCTGCTCACCCGGGTGATCGGCAAGCACCTGGAGAGCCTCTGGGTGATGGGGGGCGCGCTCGTCACCGGCGGTGTGGTGATGTGGGTCGTCGACGCGGCCTACGGCCGGGCGAGCGCGCGCACCGACGACCTCGAGCAGATGTCGCCCGCGCAGGCGCTGTGGATCGGCCTGTGCCAGGTCCTCTCCGCCGTCTTTCCCGGCACCTCGCGGTCGATGGCCACCATCACCGCGGGCGAGCTCGCCGGCCTGTCCCGCCCCGCCGCGCTCGAGTTCTCGTTCTTCGTCTCGATGCCGACGATGGCGGCCGCCACGCTCTACGATCTCCTGAAGTCGCTGCGCCCGTCCGACGCCGGCCACCTCGGCGCGATGCCGCACGACGCCCGCGCGTGGATCGTGCTCGCCATCGGATTCGTCGTCTCGTTCGTCGTCGCGTACGGCGTGGTGGCGTGGTTCATGAGCTGGGTGCGCTCGCGCGGCTTCGCGCCGTTCGCCGTCTATCGCATCGTCGTCGGCGCCGCCGTGCTCTGGTGGGCCGCCGGGCACGCCTGAGCGCGTGAACATTCCGCGCCACTGGGCGCGCGCGACGGCCGACGTCCGCGACCCGGGCGGGCGGGAGCTGGAGCTCGCGGCCTGGGGTTGGTCGGCCGCGAACCGCGGCGAGGCCGAGCGCAAAGCGCGCGAGCGGCTCGACGCCATGATCGCCCGCGTGCGCCAGGGCGCCCCGCTCCCGCACGGGTACGGCTACGGGACGCGCGCTCTGCGCGAGGAGATCGTGCAGGAGCTCGCGGGACCCGACGGCGCCGCCGCCGGGATCGTCACGCGCAACGGCTACGGCGCGCTCGTGCTCAACACCGCGAGAACGATGTTCGTGGACGTCGACCTGCCCGAACCGCCCGGCGCGCTGCGCCGCCTCTTCGGCGGCGGCGCCGGCGCGGAGGCCGAGGTGCTCGGCCGGCTCCGCCAGACGCTCCACGCGCACTCGATCGGAAGCTTTCGCGTCTACCGCACGGCCGCCGGCTTCCGCGTACTCGCGACCGATCCGCTGTTCACGCCGGGCAGCCCCGAGGCCGAGGGCCTCATGATCGCGCTCGGCGCCGACCCGGCGTTCGTAAAGCTCTGCCGCGCCCAGCAGAGCTTCCGCGCCCGGCTCACGCCCAAGCCGTGGCGCTGCGAGCGCCGGCCGCCGCCGAGCCAGCATCCCCGGGAAGATCCGGGGACGCGGCAGGCGTTCGCGACGTGGCTGGCCGACTACGACGCGGTCTGCCGCACGAAGGCGACGTGCCGGTTCGTCGAGGCCGTGGGCGGCACCCGCGTCCACCGCGAGGCCGCTCCGCTGCTCGATCTCCACGACCGCGCGACCCGCGCGGGTGAGCCGCTACCACTGGCGTGATATCGTTACCCTCATGGCGCCCGAGGTCCGCACCGGCGAGCCCAGGATGGACGCGACGAATCTCTACCGCGAGGACGTCGTCACCGATCGTCGCGTGGGCACCCTGCGCGTGCTGACGCCCGTCAAGACCGACGGGACCACCGACCCCGGCCGTCCCGTCCTCTATGTCGGCGAGGCGCAGCTCCTGACCCAGGCGGGGCTGCTGCCGCTCGTGTTCGAGATCGACGCCACGTCGCTCGCCGACGCCATCGAGAAGTTTGCGGCCGGGGCGACCGCCGCCATCGAGCGCACGCGCCGCGAGCTCGAGGAGCTGCGCCGCGAGGCCGCCTCGCAGATCGTCGTGCCGCCGACGCTGCCCCCCGGCTTCGACCCCAAGGGCGGCCCGGGCGGGCTGCCCGGCGGCGGCAAGATCCACCTCCGCTAGCCCGCGCACCCGGGTCCGATCGCTCCGCGGCGCCGTGGGCGATGCCCCTCGACGCCGTCGATACGTGCCATGCTCCTGCCTCCTCAGCTCACCGCCGGGTAGGCCTCGCGCCGCGCCGCGACAAATGCGCGCAGCGCGGGCTCGACGTGGGCGGCGGCGGCCAGGAATCCTGCCACGACCCTGTCCTTGGGAAAGACGCCGTCGCGCGCCAGGATCGGCGTGAGGTTCTTCAGCGGCGACGGCTCGCCGCTGTCCACGCGAAAGTGCCCGTACCCGGCGGCCTCGTTCCACGTCACGGCCCGCTCGAGCCCCGGTTTGTCGTAGCAGAGCTCGAACCCGACGATGGCCGCGCCGGAGAACCAGACGACGAGATCGAACTCGTCGTCGGAGAACCAGCGCCGGGCCGACTCACGCGACGGTTGGCGCGTCCCCACTTCCATCAGCATGCCATGCCCGGCCTCCCGTCACCCCAGGCACGCCGCCGCGATGGCCGCCACGTGACGGTCGTCGGCGCCGCAGCACCCGCCCATCACGTTTGGCGCGGGAGCCGGCGCTCGAGGAAGATCAGCGTGGTCTCGATGCCGCCGTCCGTCAGGAAGAGACCGCCGCCGAGCTGAGGCAGGACGCCCCGGTAGCCGCTCATGGTCGTTCCGCTGATTCTACGGCGAGCGGAGGCTTACGCGGGACGGACGCGATCGGGCAGCGTGCGCGCGAGCGCCTCGAACAGCCGCTCGCGCGTGAAAGGCTTGGCGACCACGAGATCCACCGCGGGCGCGGTGGCGCTGTCGAGCTCGTCCGCCCACCCCGTGAGCAGGAGCACCGGCACCGCGCGGCGCCGCTTCAGCTCCTCGGCGAGCGCCAGGCCCGTCATGCCCGGCATGCCGAGGTCGGTGATGACGAGATCCACCGGCTCGCGCTCGAAGAGGTCGAGGGCCTCGCGACCGGAGGCGGCCGTGAAGACCGCGTGGCCGGCGGCGCTCAGCATGGCGCGGAGCACGTCGAGCACCTCCGGCTCGTCCTCCACGGCGAGGATGCGCAGCGGCTCGAGGGTGGGCAGGAAGGCCGGGGTCCGCGTGGCCTCGGCGGTAATGGCCGGGAACGAGAGCGTGAACGTGGTGCCCACGCCCTCCGCGCTCGCCAGCGCCACGGTGCCGCGGTAACGCTGCACGATCTCCTGGGCGAGGCTCAGCCCGAGCCCCGTGCCGCCCTCGGTGCTGCGCGTGGTGAAGAACGGCTCGAAGGCGAGGCGCTGGATCTCGGGGCTCATCCCCTTGCCCGTGTCGGAGATCGAGACGACGGCGCGATCGTCCTCGCCCCGCACGTGCAGCGTGAGCCGCCCGCCCTGCGGCATGGCGTTCAGCGCGTTCTCGAGGATGTTCAGCAGCGCCTCACGGAGCTCGCTGGCCACCGCGAGCACGGCGGGAGCGGGATCGGCCTTGAGGTCGATCTCGTAGCGGATGCCCCGCCGGGCCGCCTCGTTGTCCCACTGCGGCCGCGTGAGGGCCAGGAGCTGCTCGAGCACGTCCCGGAGCTGCACGGCCTCCGGGCCCTTGACGCGCGCGGGGCGCGAGTACTCTTGCAGCCGGCGCACGGTCTCCACGCTGTCGGAGGCGCCCTGGTGGATCACGGTGAGGGCGTGCTTGAGCTCGTCGCGCGCGATGGCCTCGTCGGCGCTGAGCCGCTCCTGGAGCATCTCCGTCCAGCCGAGCACCGGGGTGAGCCGGTTGTTGATGTTGTGGGCGACGCCCGCGGCCAGCGAGCCGAGGGTGCGGAACTTCTGCTCGCGGATCACGCGGAAGCGCAGCTCGTGCTCGCGGCTGATGTCGCGGAAGACGCCGATGCGCTGGAGCCCGCCGCCGTCGTGACGCTCCGCCGCGGAGAGGCTGGCCAGCACGGGGCGCGGGTCGCCCGCGCGCGTGAGCAGGAGGATCTCGCCCTGCCACGTCGGCGCGCGCATCTGGGCGGTGAGCGCCGCGACGTCCTGCGCCCCGGCGAGGAAGTCGGTCCAGCGCACGCCGACCAGCGAATCCGCCGCGCCGATCATCTCGTGGAACGCGCGATTGGCGAACACGATGCGGTCGTCGGCGTCGGTGACGATGACGCCTTCACCCACGCGCCGCACGACGTCGGCGAGCTCGCGGGCCTCGTTCTCGAGCCGCGCGTGCTCGATGGCCACCGCGGCGCGGTCGGCCACGATGCGCACGAGGCGGTCGGTGCGCCCGCCCAACCGCCGCGAGCGGGACGCGACCTCGAGCACGCCGATGGGCGAGCCCGCCACCACGAGGGGCGCCACCAGGAGCGAGCGGAACGGCTCGCGCCGCGGGTCGGCCGCGCGCGGATCGGCGGCGGCGTCCGCGATGATCACCGGCTCTCGCGTGGCCATGGCCGTGGCGGCCACCCCGGCGCCGACGGGGATGGGCGCGGGCTCCACGCCGGCGGGCAGGCCGACGGCGGCGCGCGGCCGCAGCTCGGCGCGCGCCTCGTCGAGCATGTAGATGACGGCGACGTCGGCATTGAAGACCTCGACGACGATCTCGACGAGCCGGAAGAGCAAGAGATCCGGGCTGGGCGCGGTCAGCGCGGCCTGGGCGATCCGGCTCAGCGCCTCCAGCTCGCCGGTGCGCCGCGCCAGGAGCCGCCGGGTGACCAGCGTGCGCGCGCGCGCGATGATCTCCTCCGGCAGGAACGGCTTCGTCATGTAATCGTCGGCGCCCTCGCGCAGGCCGCGCACGCGCGCCGAGGCGCTGCCGAGCGCGCTGAGCACGAGAATCGGCAGGTCGGAGAGCTCGGGCTGCGCGCGCAGGCGCTCGATGACCTCGTAGCCGCTCATGCCGGGCAGCATGAGGTCCAGCACCATGAGGTCCATGTCGGGCGCGGCCGCGAGTGCGTCGAAGGCCACCTCGCCGGTGACGGCCGTCTCCACCTCGTAGCCCTCGCCCTCGAGCAGGTCGCGGAGGAGCGCGGCGGTGTCGGCGTTGTCCTCGACGACGAGGATGCGCGCGGCCTGGGTCTTCACGAGGCGGTCACGTCCTGGGAGTCGAGGGTGGTGGCCATGAGGCGCGCCAGCTCGTCGGGCGTGAACGGCTTCGGGACGTAGGCGTCGCAGCCCGCGTGCAGCGCCGACTCGCGGTCCTGCGAGCGGGAGAGCGCCGAGACGGCGATGATCGGGACCGCGGCCGTGCGCGGATCCTGCCGGAGCCGCCGCGCCACCTCCCAGCCGCTCATCCCCGGCAGCATCAGGTCGAGCAGCACGAGCGCCGGCGTGTGCTCGCGCGCGAGAGCCAGGCAGTGCTCGCCGGAGTCGCAGATCCGAGCCTTCCCGCCCAGCAGGTCCTCGACCACCGCGCGGATCAGCTCCTGCGTGGAGGGCTCGTCCTCGATGACCAGCACGTCGCGGCCGGCCAGCATGGGCTCGATCGACGCGGGCACCTCGGGAACGCTCACTCCGGCCGGCGCGGTGGCGACGGGCAGGGTGAACGTGAAGCGGCTGCCTCGGCCCTCGCCCTCGCTCTCGGCGCGCACCACGCCGCCGTGCAGCTCGACGAGCCGCCGCACGATGGCGAGCCCGAGCCCGGAGCCACCGTGCCGGCGCCGCATCGGCGCCTCCACCTGGTAGAAGGGGTCCCAGATCCGCGCCAGGTCGTCCTTCGCGATGCCGACGCCGTCGTCCTCCACGGCCACCCACACCTGCTCGCGGTGGCGGCCCGCCAGCAGCCGTACCTCGCCGCCGGGCGTGCTGAACTTCACAGCGTTGCCGACGAGATTCACGAGGATCTGCTGCAGCCGCGAGGCGTCGGCCTGCACGGCCGGCAGCGTCGGCGGCAGGATCGTGCGGAGGCGGATGCGACGCGCCTGCGCGGCCACCGAGACGACGGCGCCGACCTGCTCGACGATCTGCGAGAGGTTGAGCGGGTGCGGGGTGAGCTCCACGCGGCCGGCCTCGAGGCGCGAGACGTCGAGCAGGTCGTTGATCAGGTCGCTCAGGCGCTGGGCGCCGCGGAAGATGGCCTCCTGGTGCTCGAGCTGCTTGGGCGTCAGCGTGCCGTGGGCCTGGCGCAGCAGCAGCCGGCTGTAGCCGACGATGGCCGTCAGCGGCGTTCGCAGCTCGTGACTCACCATGGCCAGGAACTCCGACTTCAGCTCGTCGAGGCGCCGCAGCTCCGCGTTCACCTGCGCCAGCGCGCGGGCCTCGCGATCCTTTTCCTCGTAGTCGCGGACCATCTCCGCGTTGTCGATGAACACCACGTACCGGCTGTGCAGCGCCAGAAACGCCACCGCCGCCGCCGCCGTCAGCCAGTCCACCAGGACCAGGACCGGCGGGACGGGCGTGCTTCCCGACCAGACACGCACGGCCGCCCGCACGCCGATCGCCAGGAAGACCAGGCAGCACACCACGGCAAGGGGCTCTGGCTTCCACGCCCGGCGCCGGCCGATCGCGACTACGATCAGCGTTGCGACGCCGAGGGCGGAGACCGCGAGCACGAGGTTGGCGAGCTGGTACAGGGACTCGGCTGTCACCGTTGGCTGCCTGTTCTCTCTCTGATTCTCACACGTGAGTGCGCGCTAAGTCGAGGCGGATACTGGCTTTTTCTGTGAAAAGTTTTACCCAACCGATGGGTGACGCCCGGATCGTTCCCGGCCTTACAAGCGGCGTCGGCCTGGTTACGCGGCTGACGCGCCGTCGTCGGACGCGCACGTTTGAAAAATCCGGGATGCCGCGCATCTACGCGCCGAAATGAAAGAAGCCGGTGGCCCTACCACGGCATGGCCATTGCTCTTGGCGCACACATGCTTCGCACACGGCCGGTCTGGATGCGCGGTCTTCGACTCTATCGTTCACCCGGGTTCGGGAGCTACGACGAGGAGCTCCTCGACGCGCGGGTCCACGCCCGTTCACGGTTCCGCAGTCTCGGCGAGCCCTCGCGCTACGCCGTCTACACGGTGCACGACGCGGAGGCCTGGGCGCCGCCGACCCCCGTGAGCGAGCCGGGCGAGCACACCCTGATCGTCGTGCGCGAGTTCCGCCGCGTGCCGCTGCACGCCTCGGCGCTCGCCATGCTCCTCCTGACGGCGCGCGGCGGCTACGCGGCGCCGGTGCTGGCCGCGCTCGCGCACTTCGTGGAGCGCGCGGTGAGCGCGTACCAGCCCGCGTACCTGCTGCTCGCGCACTCGCTGGAGCAGCCGCGGCTGTCGACCCTGATGATGGGCGTGCACGAGTGCGCGGCGCTCGCGGCCGCGAGCCCGGCGGCGTTCAGCGTGGATCTCCTGCTGCCCGAGCTGGCGCCCCTGCTGGGCGAGCAGCCGGAGTGGTTCACCTACTGCCCGGAAGTCGAAGCGGAGACCCTCACCAGCCTCGTCTCGCCCTACGCCGTTTAGCGCGCGCTCTGCGCGTGTAGGCGCACCGTCTCCACGAGCATCTCCGTGGTCGCCACCATGTCGTTGACGTCCACCCACTCGTTGACGGTGTGGATCTGGCGCATGCCGCAGCCGAGGTTGGCGACCTCGACGCCGCGGCCGCTGAACACGTTGGCGTCGGAGGCGGCGCCGGTGGAGCGCGTCTTGAACGGCTTGGCGAGCCGCTCGGCCGCGCCGCGCACCAGCCGCACGATCCGCGTGTCGTCGGCCACGGCCAGCGGCTCGTAGTCGCGCTCGACGCGCGTCTCCACCCGCGCCGTGTAGGCCTTGCCGCCCACCGTCACGGAGCGGCGCGCCGCCGCCGTCTCGAAGCACTCGACCATGTGGCGCGTCTGCGCCTCCAGCCCCTCGACGGTCAGGCACCGCGTCTCGGCTTTCAGGACCACGCGATTGGGGACGATGTTGACGGCGAGCCCGCCCTCGATCCGCCCCACGTTGGCGGTGGTGGTGGCGTCCACGCGGCCCAGGCGCATGGCCGCGATGGCCTCCGCCGCGACCTGCACCGCGCTGATCCCCTGCTCCGGCGCGAGCCCGGCGTGGGCCTCGAGCCCGTGCACGGTGAACACCATGTGGTTGGCGGCGGGCGCGCGCGTGATGAGCTCGTGCACGCCGTCGCAGTCGAGGATGAGCCCGGTGCGCGCGCGCAGCCGGCCCACGTCGAAGTGCTTGGCGCCGACGAGACCGAGCTCCTCGCAGATCGTGAACAGCACGTCGATCGGCCCGTGGGGGACCCGCCGCTCGCGCAGCAGCCGGATCGCCTCCAGGATGGCCACGAGGCCCGACTTGTCGTCGCCGCCGAGGACGGTCGTGCCGTCCGAGCGGATGATGTCGCCGTCCACGACGGGCCGCACGTGGTCGGCGGGCGGCACGGTGTCCATGTGGCCGCAGAGGAGGAACGGCGCCACATCGGGCGCGGTGCCGGGGAAGCGCGCGAGCAGGTTGCCCGTGTCACTGCCGACCTTCGGGCCGGCGTCGTCGATCTCCACGCGGGCGCCCAGGCCCTCGAGGATCGCGGTCAGGCGCTTGGCGACGTTGCCCTCGCGCTTGGAGACGCTGCCGATGCGCACCAGGTCGAGGAACTCGTCTGTCAGGCGCTCGCGATTCATGGCAGGAACCTCCGGAACCAGGCGACGCTGGCCGCCACGGCCTTGAAGCGGTGCACGGGATCGGTGAGGCGATGGTCGCCGCCGGGGATGACGAGGAAGTCGCAGGGCTCGGCGGCCTGCTCGTGGAGCTGCGCGCCGTGCGCCATCTCCACCACGTCGTCGGCGTCGCCGTGCACGACCAGGTGGCGCGCGACGCCCTTGGGGGCCAGCGCGTAGCGGCCCTCCATGTACTCGAGCGCGAACGGCACGCCGAGGGCGGCGTTGTCGCTCCGCTCGTCGTTGGCGAGCTCGGTGAGGCTCGCCGGCGCGTTCCACGTGACGACGGGCGTGCCCGGCCGCCCCGCGGCGACGAAGAGCGCGACGAAGCCACCGAGGCTGGAGCCGAGCAGGCCCAGACGGCCGTCGAGGTGAGGATGACCGGCGAGATGAGCCAGCACCGCTTCCACATCGTCAATGCGAGAGGCGATCGTCGTGTCGCCTTCGTGCCCGCTCGACTCGCCGCAGCCGCGGAAGTCGAAGCGCGCCAGGGCGAAGCCGGCCGCGGGGACCTCGGCGCCGAGCAGCAGGTACTTGTCGGAGTCCTTCGAGGCGGAGAGCCCGTGGCACGCCACGATCAGCGGCACGCGCGCGGACGTGTCGGGCAGGTGGAGGACGAGGGCGAGCGTGCCCCAGGTCTGCGCGACGGCGACGCGCTCGCCGGCTACACCCACGCGAGGTGGAAGAGCCGCGAGACGTTCGTGGCGAGGACGTGCATCACGTCCTCGATCGGCTGGCGCTTGATCTTGGCGATCTCCTCCGCCACGCGCGCGGCCAGCCACGGACCGGAGTCCAGCGCGGCGAACTCGCCGCCGTACTTCCAGGGCGCGTCGCTCTCGACCAGGAGCGCGTCGAGCGGCACCTGCTCGACGAGCGCGCGGTCGCGCTCGCGGTAGACCAGCTCGGGCGTCACGGACACGCAGTAGCCGGCGCCCACGATGGCGGCCGTGACGTCCGGGGGCGCCTTGTGCCAGTGGAAGACGGCGCGCTCGATGCGGTGCCGCTGGAGCGCCTCCAGCGCGCCGGCGGCGGCGCCGTGCGGGGCGTGGAGCGAGACCGCGAGGTCGTAGCGCGCGGCCAGCGCCAGCAGCCGGTCCAGGCGGGCGCGCCCGCGCGTCATGCGCTCCGCGGCGTCGGCCTTGCCCTCGAGCGAGTACCACGGCAGCCCGACCTCGCCGAGGCCGACGATGCGCGGATGGTGCGCGGCGAGCTGCCCCTCCACCGTCTCGAGGTCCGCGTCGGTGAGCCGCTCCTGGTCCGGATGAAAGCCCAGGCACGCCCACACCGCCTTGGGCATCGCCGCGGCCAGCTCGAGCGTGCGCACGTTGGACACGGGGTCGCTGCCGACCGCGACCACGCCCCACACGTCGTGGGCGAGCGCCACGCGAAGCGCGTCCAGCGTGTCGGCGAAGGCCGGATCGTACAGGTGGCAGTGGCTGTCGATGACCATCTATTCGCCCGCCACGACCATGCGCGCGATCTTCAGCGTGGGCGCCGAGACGCGGTCGCGCAGCACGAGGTCGCTGCCGATGCCTTCGATGCGGTCGAACATTTCCAGTAAATTGCCCGCCACCGTCACCTCTTCCACCGGGTACGTCAGTTGGCCGTCCTCGATCCAGAGGCCGGCGGCGCCGCGCGAATAATCCCCCGTCACGCCGTTGACCCCGAAGCCGATGAGCTCGGTGACGTAGAAGCCGTTCTTGACCGAGCGGATCAGCTCCGCGGGCGGCGTCGGGCCCGCCTGCAGCATCAAGTTCGTCGTGCCCACGGAGACGCCGGCGCCGTCCCGGCTCGCGTGGTGCGTGGAGGCGAGACCGAGCTTGCGCGCCGAGTAGGTGTCGAGCAGGTACGACTCCAGCTTCCCCTCGCCCACCAGCACCGTGCGGCGCGTGGCGAGCCCCTCGCCGTCGAACGGGCGCGAGCCGAGCGCGCCGGGCAGGAGCCCGTCGTCCACGATCGTCACCGCGGAGGCGGCCACGCGCGCGCCGAGCTTCTCGAACAGGAACGAGGCGCGGCGGTAGAGGCTCGGCCCGCTGGCGGCGCCCGCGATCGAGCGGAGCAGGCTCGCCGCCGTGTCGGGATCGAAGATCACCGGCACCTCGGTCGTCTTCACCTTGCGCGCGCCGAGCCGGCGCAGCGCGCGCGCGGCGGCCGTGCGTCCGACCGATTCGGGATCCTCGAGCTTGCGCCGGCGCCGGGTGAACGTGTACCAGGCGTCGCGCTGCATCTCGCCGTCCTTCGACGCCACCGGCGACACGGTGAGCCCGAACGAGGAGGTCGCGTAGCCGCGCGCGAAGCCGTGCGACGTGGCGTAGGCGTAGCGCGCGCGGCGGTCGAAGTACTCGGCGCCCTCGGAGTTCGTGATGCGCGGGTCGGCGGCGAGCGCGGCCGCCTCGGCGCGGCGCGCCAGCTCGATCTTCGCCTCCGGCGTCGGCTCCGGCCCCTCCTGATCCTCGAGCTGCAGATCCGGCACGTCGGCGGCGAGCTCGGCCGCGTCGGGCAGGCCCGCGTGGGGATCCTCGGCGGTGACGCGCGCCAGCGAGGTCGCCTCGTCCACGACCCGCTCGAGCGACTCGCGCGAGAGATCGGAGGTGGACGCCGCGGCCGAGGCCCGGCCCGCGAACACGCGCAGGGCCAGGCGCTGCTCGCGCGAGTGCGTGACGGTGTCCACCTGGCCCATCCGTACCGAGGCGCTGAACGACTGCTCCTCGACCAGGAACCCGTCGGCGGCGGTGGCGCCGCGCGCGGTGGCGCGCGCCAGGACGTCGACGAGCAGCGACGTGTCGGGCGGGCTCAAACCGCCGTGCCCCCGACCGTCATGCCGTCGATGCGGATGGTGGGCAGCCCGACGCCGACGGGCACCGACTGGCCGTCCTTGCCGCAGGTGCCGACGCCCTCGTCGAGGGCGAGGTCGTGACCCACGCGGCTCACGCGCGTGAGCGCGTCGGGACCGTTGCCGATGAGCGTGGCGCCCTTCACGGGCCTGGTGACCTCGCCGTTCTCGATCAGGTAGGCCTCGCTGGCGGAGAAGACGAACTTGCCGCTCGTGATGTCCACCTGGCCGCCGCCGAAGTTCACGGCGTAGAGCCCGCTCTTCACCGACTTCAAGATCTCGCGCGGATCGTCCTGGCCCGCGAGCATGAACGTGTTGGTCATGCGCGGCATCGGCGGGTGCGCGAAGGACTCGCGGCGCCCGTTGCCGGTGGGGGCGGCGCCCATCAGCCGCGCGTTGAGCCGGTCCTGCATGTAGCCGACGAGCACGCCGTTCTCGATGAGCACGTTGCGCCCCGTCGGCGTCCCCTCGTCGTCCACGTTGAGCGAGCCGCGGCGATTGGCGATGGTGCCGTCGTCCACGACCGTCACCAGCTCCGAGGCGACCTTCTGGCCCATGCGGCCGGCGAACGCCGAGACGCCCTTGCGGTTGAAGTCGCCCTCGAGCCCGTGGCCGATCGCCTCGTGCAGCAGGATCCCCGGCCAGCCCGGACCGAGCACCACGGTCATCGTCCCCGCCGGCGCGTCGACGGCGGCGAGCTTGAGGGTCGCCTGGCGCGCGGCTTCGGTGGCGAAGCGCTTCCAGCGCTCGCCTTCCAGATAGAAGTCGAAGGGCACCCGGCCGCCGCCGCCGAACGAGCCGATCTCACGCTTGCCGCCTTCCTCCGCGATGGCCGTCACGTTGAGCCGCGTGAGGGGCCGCACGTCGCCGACCGTCCAGCCCGTGGCGGTGGCGATGAGCATCACGACCTCTTCGCTGCCGAGAGACACGATCACCTGCGACACGCGCGGGTCCGCGGCGCGGCACGCGCCGTCGATCCGGCGCAGCAGCTCGAGCTTGCGCGCCAGCTCCGTCACGATCGGCGGCTCGGCCAGCGTATAGAGGTCGTGCGGCCGGCCCCGGCCCGCCACGGCCACCGTGCCCGACTGGGCCGCGCGGTCGGCGATGGCCCGCGCCTGGCGCGCCGCCTCCTCGAGATTGGGGATCGTGACCTCGTCGGTGTGCGCGTAACCCGTGCGCGTGCCGGACTGGGCCCGTACGCCGGCGCCCTGGCTCACGTGGCGAGAGGCCTTTTTGACAACGTTTTCTTCGAGTACCAGCTCCTCGTTCACACGGTACTCGAGGTAGATGTCGGCGTCGTCGACGCGCCCCACGAGGTTGGCGCCGAGCAGGCGCTCCATGAGCCCGGGCGTGACGTTGAACCGATCGGAGAAGAAGCTCTCGGGACGGGGGCGAGGGAGCTTTTCAGTCATCGAGAAGGGACCAATCCTAACCGCCGGCGCCGGCCGGCCCCAAACTTTTCGGACATGCCTATTGTAGCGGGTGCGCCAAGCCCCTACCGCGCCTGAAACGCTTGAATTATCTCGTGGATACGTCTCAGCCCGTGGACGAGCGAGGGCCCCGGAGACAGCACGTCCTCGCCGGGGATCTCGTGGACCTCGCCGGCCCTCACCGCGGCGACCTTGTCGAAGCCCGGCCGCGCCGCGATCGCCGCGGCGTCCACGGGCTTTCCGCACCAGGAGGCGAGGATGATCTGGGGATCGCGCGCGACGACGTCCGCGGCGCTGACGACACGCTCGCGCGCGGAGCGCCGGTCGCGCAGGTCGGCGAAGACGTCGTGGCCGCCCGAGACCTCGATCAGATCCCCCACCCAGCCGATGCCCGCGATGAGCGGATCCATCCACTCCTCGAAGTAGACGCGCGGGCGCGCGGGCCACACGGAGGTGTACTCGTGCATCTGTTTGAGCTCGTCGCGCATGTCGGCCACGAGATCGCGCGCGGCCGCCTCGCAGCCCAGGGCGCCGCCGATCAGGAGGATCGCGGCCAGCGCCTCGTCGAGCCGCCGCTGGTTGGTGCAGAGCACGGTGACGCCGGCGGCGATCAGCTCGCCCACGACGTCCTTCTGGAGATCGGAGAAGCCGAGCACGAGGTCGGGCTCGAGCGCCAGGATCTTGTCGGTGCGGAAGGTCGTGAAGCCGCCCACGCGCGCCCGTTCGCGCGCCGCCTCCGGCCGCCGCGCCGTGCCCGGCACGCCGACGACGCGGTCCCCCGCCCCCACGCTGAAGGCGATCTCCGCCGTCTCGGCGGTGAGGCAGACGATGCGCTGTGGGAACTCCACCGGGCTCTTGCCGTACATCACTCGGCCCGCGACGCCATGAGCGCCATGTAAATGAGGAGCGAGGACTGCACCGCGCGCGTCTCGAACGCGTGCGCCTCCGCCGAGGCCGGGTCGATGGCCTGGCTGGCGTCGTTCCAGGCGCGCCGGTTGCGCTCCTTGCCGTCAGCCCCGAAGTCCGTCGAGCCGCGCATGCGCCCCTGGGGATCGAAGATCTCCCTCGTCCCGATGGCGGTGCCGTCGCGAAAGCCGCCCACGAAGCTCGCCTGTCCGTTCGGATACCAGCCGAGCAGCATGCCGACCGGCTTGCCCTCGACGAACGTGATCTCGCCGGACTGCGCGCCATTCGGATGCCAGGACTTCCAGGCGCCGCTCGCCTTGCCGTCGCGATATTCCCCGCGGACCTGAACGGTGCCGTCGGGATGCCACGACGTGAACGGACCGTGGCGGACGCGCGGGTTCGTGGACGTCCGCTCGCACCACTGCTCGCTGCCGATGGCCCCCTGGGCGGCGCCGCGCTCGGTGCCCGCGGGACACGTGATCGACTCCTGCGCCCGCGCGGCGCCGCCGGCCGAGACCACGAGCCAGACGGCGGCGGCGCCGAGCGCGGGCCCCCGACGCCTCACCCCTCGAACGTCTCCACGCGCGCCAGGCCGCGCTGGAACGCCAGGTACTTCTCGCGCGTCATCGGAGGCTTCGCGGCCTCGAGCACCTCGCGGGCGCCCGCCGCGCCGTCGGCGAGCATGTCCACGGCCATCGACGCCAGCGCCTTGGCGTTCGTCACGTACGCGAGCGCGGGGTCCACGATCTTGTAGTCGGCGCCGTGGCCCGAGCCCGTCGCGCCGCCCACGTAGGGATGGAGGATCGGCATCACCATGGAGAGGTCGCCCATGTCCGTGGAGCCGGTGCGGTGGCCGATCTGCCGGTAGCTCGCCTCGCCGACCAGAGCGGCGGCGTTCTCCTTGTAGTAGCGCGCCATCGTGGCGTCGCACGCCATCGGCATGTAGCCCGGCAGCGTCTCGATCTCGACCTTCGCCCCCAGCGCGAGCGCGCCGGCCTTGAACGCGCGGTCCACCTTCTTCTGCGCGTCGAGAATCGCCTCCACGGTGCGGCCGCGCACGTAGGTCTCCAGCCGCACTTCTCCGGGGATGACGTTCACCTGCGAGCCGCCGTGGGTGATGATCGGGTGAACGCGGATGGTGTCCTCGTCGCGGAAGGTCTCCCGCAACGCATTGACGGCCGTCAACCCGACGGTGGCGGCGTAGAGCGCGTTCACGCCCAGGTGCGGCGCGCCGCCCGCGTGCGAGGCGCGCCCCACGTAGCGGATCGTCTTCACGATGCAGCCGTTGTTGGAGGCGGGCACGCCGCTCTTGCCGTCCTCCGGCCGCGACGTGAGGTGGATCATCATCGAGAGATCCACGTCGTCGAAGTGGCCGAGCCGCAGCAGCTCCGGCTTGCCGCCGAGGAACTCCAGCTTCCCGGCGCGCGCCTGCGCCACGCGCCACTCGATGTCGCCGTATTCCTCCGCGGGCACGGCGAAGAACACGAGGCGCCCGCTGAGCGCGTCGAAGGCCTTCGCGTCGAGGAGTCCCATCGCCGCGCCCATGAGCGCCGCGACCTGCGCGTTGTGGCCGCAGGCGTGCGCGGCGCCCGTGGCGGGATCGCCCTCGGGATGACCGGCCACCACGAGCCCGTCGAGCTCGCCGAGCAACGCGAAGGTCGGCCCGTCCCCGGCCTGGCCCGCGGCGTCCGCGCGCACCCCGGTGAGCGCGAGCCCGGCCTTCGGCTTGAGCCCGAGCCCGGCGAACGTCTCCTCGACGACGCGCGCCGTCTTGACCTCCTTGAAGCCCAGCTCGGGGTGCTTGCGGATCCGCTCGCCCAAGCCCACGATCTCCTCGGCGCGGCGGTCGATGGCGGCGTGAACGCGCTGTTTCAGCTCGCTTTTCGTCATGGAGGCTCCTTTATCCGTTCGGAGGGGTCCGGGGCTATTCTACCCGCCATGGACTACCACCACGTCGTCGAGGCGGCGGGGGCCATCGCGCTGGCCCTGGTCTTCTACTCCTACACGTGGCGCTGGTTCGATGCCACGGAGGCGCCGCGCCGGGCGCGCTGGCGGCCCGTCGTCAACGGCATCGTGTTCGGCCTGCTCGCCATCCTCATGACGAAGTCGCGCATCGAGGTCGGCGACGGACGCTTCATCGATCCCCGGCTCATTCCGCTCGCGCTCGTCACGCTCGTGGAGGGCTCGTCCGCTGGCATGATCGCGGGCGCGATCACGGCCGTCTACCGTCTGTCGCTCGGCGGCGCCGGCGCGCTGGCGGGCGCCGTGGGCATCGTGGCCACGGTGGTGGCGGCGGCGGGCGTGCGCGCGTGGGCGCGGCGCGAGGGCGGTGTCGGCTTCCGCCACTCGCTGGCGCTCGCCGTCGCGGTGTTCGCGATCACCTGGGGCTCGTTCCTCATCCTCGGCCGCCGCGGCGTCACGCTCTTCGCGCAGGTATGGGTGCACACGCTCGTCCTCTACCTGGTCGGCATCGGGCTCGTGGCGCGCGTCTTCACCGACGTGGTGGCCGGCCGCGCCGCCGAGGCCGCGCGCCGGGACGCCGCGCAGCTCCGCGCGGTGACGCTCCTGGCCCGCGCCGCCGCCCACGAGATCAACAATCCGCTCACCGCCGTCCTCGGCGGGCTCGGGCTCGTCGCGCGCCGGCTCGGGCCGGAGACCGAGGAATTCAAGTGGGTCGACCGCGCCCGCGAGGGCGGCGAGCGCATCCGCGACATCGTCGCGCGGATGAACCGCATCACCCAGGTGGAGGAGGCGCCGCAGATCGGCGCGCTCCCCCCGATCCTCGACCTCAAGAAGTCGAGCGAAAAGACTTAGCAGCCGCGACGCGCTTAGCGGGAGTCGCGAGTCAGGAAGCGGTCGGGGGCGAACTGCTCGACGTCCTGGCCGGGCCGTCCCGTCGTCATCCAGTCCGCCATCACGCGCGCCGTGATCGGCGCCAGCAAGATCCCGTTGCGGAAGTGCGCGGTCGCCACCCACAGGCCGCCGATGTCGGGCCACGGCCCCATGATCGGCAGGCTGTCGGGCGCCCACGGCCGGAAGCCGTACCAGGTGCGCGCGATCGGCAGCGAGCCGAGCGAAGGGACGAGCCCGATGGCGGAGGAGAGGAGCCCGGCGATCCCCTCCGCCGTGATCGAGCGCTGGAAGCCGACGCGCTCCACGGTGGCGCCGATGAGCAATTCGCCCGAGGGCCGCGGCACGAGGTAGACGTCGTCCGCGTGAATGGCGTGGTTGAGCACGGGCGGCACGTGCGCCAGCGCCACCATCTGGCCGCGTGCGGGCTCCACGCGCAACCGCTCGCCGAACGAGGCGGCGAGCGCGGCCGTCCAGGCGCCCGCCGCGAGCAGCACCGCGTCGGCTTCCCAGCGGTCCCCGTCGGCCACCACGCCATGGGTGCGCCCGTCCTCGACGATGATCCGGCTGACGGACGTGCCCGAGCGGAGCACGACGCCCGCGTTGACGGCGGCCTGGGCGTAGGCGACGACGAGCCGCTGGTTGTTCACCCAGTGATCGGCGCCGATGAACATCGCGCCGCGCACGCTCATGGCCAGCGCGGGCTCGCGCGCGCGCACTTCGGCGGTGTCCCACGCCTGGATGCCGAACTCTTCTGACATCCGGCCCGCCATGCGCGCCTCCACCTGGCGGACGTCCTCGGCGTCGAAGAGGGGATAGATCGTGCCGCGCGTGACGTACTCGACGTCGATGCCGGTGCGCTCGCGCAGCTCTTCGACGGTTGCCGGGAAGAGACGCCAGCTCTCGAGGGCGAGGGCTTCGACCGCCGAGCCGGCGGCGCCGCCGCCGACGGGCATGAGCAGTCCCGCGGCGGCGCCCGAGGCCTCCGCGCCCGGCGTGGCGCGCTCGAACAGCGTCACGGCGCAGCCCGCCTTCGCCAGCTCGTAGGCCGTCGCGCAGCCGATGATCCCGCCGCCGACGACCGTGATCTTCACGCGGCCGCCAGGGCGTCGAGGAAGCGCCGCGTCGCGTCGGCCGGCGACGCCTGATCGAGGATGGCGGCGATGGCGGCGACGCCGTGGGCGCCGGCCCGCTTGCACTCGGCGACGCGCGCGGGCGTGACGCCGCCGATGGCGAGTACGGGGATGGCGAGCCGCCCCGCGACCTTGGTGAGGGCGTCGAGCCCCTGCGGCGCGCCGTAGCGCCGCTTCGACGGCGTGTCGTACACGGGACCGAACACGACCCAGTCGGCGCCCTGCGTCTCGGCTTCCACCGCGTCCTCGAGCGAGTGCACGGAGGCGCCGACGCGGAGCCGCGCCCCCGCGATGGCGCGGATGGCGTCGATGGGCAGCGAGACGCCCGTGCGCTGCACGGCGTCGGCGCCCGCGGCCAGCGCGACGTCCACGCGATCGTTGACGATCAGCAGCGCCGCGTGCTCGCGAGTCGGCTCACGCAGGCGGCGGCAGAGGGCGGCGAGGTCGGCGGCGGTGAGGTCCTTCTCGCGCACCTGGACGGCGGGCAGCCCCGCGGCCAGGCACTCTCCCACGACGGTGACGAGGTCACGGCCGCGGGTCTGAGTCCGATCGGTGACGAGGCAGAGCCTCAGCTGGTCCAATCGGGCAGGCCCTCGAGCGGCGAGGACGCTGTCGCGTAGAGCTTCTTGCCGATGCGTCCCGCCTTGTACGCGAGCCGCCCGGCCTCCACGGCCAGCCGCATCGCGCGCGCCATGGCCACGGCGTCCTGCGCGCCGGCGATCGCGGTGTTCATGAGCACGCCGTCGCAGCCGAGCTCCATGGCGATGGCGGCGTCGGAGGCGGTGCCCACGCCCGCGTCCACGATGACGGGCACGGAGACCGTCTCGAGGATGATCTTGATGTTGTACGGGTTGCGGATGCCGAGGCCGGAGCCGATCGGCGCTCCGAGCGGCATCACGCACGCGGCCCCCGCGTCTTCGAGGCGCTTGGCCATGATGGGGTCATCGTTCGTGTACGGCATCACCGTGAAGCCCTCGCGCGCCAGCGTCTTGGTCGCCTCCAGCAGGCCCTGGGTATCGGGGAAGAGCGTGCGCGCGTCGCCGATGACCTCGAGCTTGACCATCTCGCCCAGGCCCGCCTCCCGCGCGAGATAGCAGGTGCGAATGGCCTCGTCGGCGGTGTAGCAGCCGGCCGTGTTGGGCAGGAGCGTGTAGCGCTTGGTGTCGATGAAGTCGAGGAGGGACTCGCCCTTGCCGGGCAGGCTCACGCGGCGCACGGCCACGGTCACGATCTCGGCGCCGGATTCCTCGTGGGCCTGGCGCATGATCTCGTTGGTCGAGTACTTGCCCGTCCCCACGATCAGCCGCGACGTGAAGTCCTTGCCCCCGAGCACCAGATTCGTGTCGTGCATCACGCACCGCCTCCCATCGGACGAACGATTTCGACTCTGTCACCCTCGGACAGCGCGACCGCCGCGTACGACGTCTTCGGCGTGATCTCGCGGTTCACCGCCACCGCGGTGTACTCGCGCTTCACGGCGAGGTGCGCCAGCAGCGCCTCCACGCTCAGCCCGTCGGCGACCTCCATCTCGTTGCCGTTCACCATGATCCTCATGAAAACGAAAACGGCCGCTCCCCTCTCGTAAGGGTGCGGCCGCCTCTGTTCGCGTCGTGTTCCCTTCGCCGGCATTACCCGGAGCAGGTTCGAGGGGTCCCGGGCCGCACCCGGTTCTCAGGAATCCTCCCCCCACGACGCCAGAGCCGAGTATACCAGCGTGGCATACTGAAATCAGGAGGGCGATGTTGCCGAACGCACGCGTGACCTGGCTGGTGCTGGCGGCGCTCCTGGCCGCCGGCTGCGCGACGCGCGAGAAGTACGACATGCTCGTGCGCGGCTGGGTCGGCCATCCCAGCGACGCCCTCGTGCGCTCCTGGGGCCCGCCCTCCTCGACGTACAAGCTGCGGAACGGCAACACCCTGATGCTCTACGAGACCAACAAGGTCGAGGCCTATACCGCCCCCACCCAGATCTACCAGGCGCCCGGCACCGTGGTCGGCAACGTCGTCTACCCCGGGCCCGTCACCGTCTCGGGGGGCCAGACCACCACCTACGAGAAGCGGTGCCGGACCCAGTTCGAGGTCGATTCCACCGGCAAGATCGTCGGCTACGGCTTCGAGGGCAACGCCTGCCGCGCCCGGAACGGCTGATCCCCACCCGCTGACCGCCCGCCCCATTTGACTTGCCCCCGGGGCGGGTGCTACTTATCCGCCACGGTTCGCGACGCGGCCCCATCACGGCCTCCACACAGGAGTGTGCCCAATGAACGGAACGACCCGTCGTCACTTCCTCAAAACCACCGCGGCGACCTCCGCCGGCATGGCCTCCTGGCTCGCCCTCGGCAAGGCCCCGGCCTTCGCGCAGAAGCGCGAGCTGACGTTCCTGTCCTGGAACCACTTCGTCCCCGCCGCCGACGACGAGCTCCGCAAGCAGGCGGAGGCCTTCGGCAAGCAGGCCGGCGCCACCGTCCGCGTCGACACGATCGCCCACCTGCAGCTCGACGCGAAGTTCGCCGCGGAGGCCCAGTCGCAGTCGGGCCACGACATGATCCGCACCCACGGGGCGGTGCCGTTCGTCTACGAGAACAAGCTCGCCGACGTCGGCGACCTCGTGGACAAGCTCGGCAAGCAGTACGGCGGCTGGTACCCGTTCGCCGCCGAGATCGGGCAGACCGCCTCCGGCTGGCGGGCCATCCCGTGGTTCTGGATCTCCTTCCCCGCCACCTACAACCAGGCCCACTACAAGAAGGCGGGCTTCGAGGTGCCCAAGACGTGGGCCGAGCTGCTCAAGCAGGGCAAGGTGCTCAAGAAGGCCGGGCATCCGATCGGCATTCCGATCAGCCACTGCTCGGACGCCCACACGACGTACTGGTCGGTGGCGTGGTCGTACGGGGCGAAGGTCCTCGAGAAGGACGGCAAGACGCCCGCCATCAACTCCGAGCACACCGCGCAGGTGATCGAGTGGTACAAGGAGCTCTACAACGACGCGATGGAGCCGGAGGTCCTCTCGTGGGACGACGCCTCCAACAACCGCTTCATGCTCTCCGGCAAGGGCTCCTGGATCCACAACCCGATCAGCCCCTACAACGCGGCCCTGAAGGAGAAGATGCCGATCGCCGATGACATCAACCACCACACGAGCCCGGCGGGGCCAGCCGGCACGCACTCCGCGCCGCCCATCCTCGGGCTCGGCATCTGGAAGTTCAGCAAGAACGTCGAGCTGGCAAAGGAGTTCATCCAGTTCCTCTATCGTAAGGAGAACTTCGACGCCTGGGTGGTGGCTTCCAACGCGTTCAACCACCCGCCGCTGAAGAACCTGGCGGACCATCCCATCTGGGCGCGCAACCCGAAGTTCGCCATGCTGCCGGGCGAGGCGCAGTTCGCGCATCCGCGCGGCTGGCCCGGCAAGCCCAACGACGCGGTGGGCCGCATCGAGTCCAACTACGTCCTGGCCGACATGGTGGCCAAGGCCGTGAACGGCATGCCCACCAAGCGCGCCATGGAATGGGCGCAGGACCAGGTCGCGCAGGCCGTCAAGGGTCAGCTCAAGGCCGGCTAGGATGGCCGTCGGCCAGCGGGCGTTCGAGGCGGTCGGGCTGCCGCGGTCCGGCCGCCTCGCGCGGCTCCACGCGTGGTGGGAGCAGGAGCACGTCTTCGGCTACGGCCTCATCATGCCGGCGCTCGTGCTCCTCGTCTGCCTCGTCGCGTACCCGTTCGGCATGGCCGTCTACTTCAGCCTGTCGGACTACTGGGTCGGCTCGCCCGGCCCCTTCGTCGGGCTCGCGAACTTCCGCGCGATCCTCGGCAACGAGGTCTTCCTCCGCACCGTCCAGAACTCGTTCGTCTTCACCGGCATCGCGCTCACCTTCAAGACCGTGCTCGGGGTGTGGCTGGCCGTGCTGCTCGCGCGCGACATCCGCTTCAAGCGCGTGCTGCGGGGGGCCGTGCTGCTGCCGTGGGTGATCCCCACCGCGCTGTCCACGCTGGGCTGGTGGTGGATGTTCGACTCACTCTACAGCGTGGTGAACTGGACGGCCATCGGGCTCGGCCTGATGTCGCCCCCGGGCCCCAACTGGCTCGGACAGGCCGGCTACGCGATGGCCGCGGTCATCGTCGTCAACATCTGGCGCGGCCTGCCGTTCTTCGCCATCACCGTGCTCGCCGGCCTCATGTCGATCCCGCGCGAGTACTACGAGGCGGCAGAGGTGGACGGCGCCGGCTCCTGGGGCCGCTTCTGGTTCGTCACCCTGCCACTCCTCAAGCCCGTCCTGGCTGTGGTCATCCTCTTCTCGAC
>DASYTM010000225.1:0-10047 GCA_036002345.1 Candidatus Methylomirabilota bacterium
CGTGCCTTGTCGAGGTTCCCGTTGTCGGGCCAACTGTTGAGGGGCGCGAAGCGCTGCTGGCCGGCCCCGGCGCCGCCGCGGCCGTCGCGGATGCGGTACGTGCCGGCGGCGTGCCATGCCATGCGAATGAACAGAGGTCCGTAGTGGCCGAAGTCCGCCGGCCACCAGTCCTGCGAGTCGGTCATCAGCGCCGTGAGATCCTTCTTCACGGCCGCCAGGTCGAGGCTCTTGAACTCCTTGGCGTAGTTGAAGCCCGGGCCCATGGGATCGGACAGGGGCAGGATCTTGAGGCTCAGCTGATTGGGCCACCAGTCTCGGTTCGACGGGCCGGCGCCCACCGTGTGCGTGAACGGGCACTTTGCTTCGGTTGACATCTGTTCTCTCCTTCCTTTGGTCTGTGGGTCACCTACGTGTCGAGCGGGGCCGCCGACCGCGGCACGCGGCGCAGCGTCCGAAGATCTCCACCGAGTGGCCCGCGGCTTCGAAGCCGTGGCGGGCGGCCGCCGCCGCCGCCGGGCGCGCCGCCGCCTGAAGGCGCGGCTCGCTCACGTCGGTCACGGCGCCGCACGACGTGCAGACCAGGTGGTGGTGGGGCTCGAGGTTCGCGTCCCAGCGCCCGCGCGCCCCCAGCCGCGAGACCGGGCGCACGGCGCCGATCCCGGCCAGCGTGTCGAGGGTCTTGTAGACGGTGGCCAGCGACAGCGTCGGCAGCTCGCGCCGGACGGCGGCGTAGAGGTCCTCCGCGCTCGGGTGCCGATCGGTGGTGGCGAGCCGGCGGAAGATGGCGAGGCGCTGCGGCGTTACGGCGAGCCCGGCGCGGCGGCAGCGCGCGACGAAGGATTCCAAGCGGGTCACGAGGAGAAAGTTTATCGGGGGAAAAAGACTTGTCAAACGGTGTAGCGTAGCGGCCGACAAGGAGGAGCCTCATGCGCACCGTGAGCCGCCGCCGCTTCCTCGCGTTGGCCGCGAGCGCCGCCGCGCTGGCATCCACGCGCCGCCTGGCCTACGCTCAGGGCATGATCACGCCGGGAGAGACCGACGTCCTGGCCGTCATCGACGTTCAGAACTGCTTCGTGCCCGGCGGCACGCTGCCGGTGCCCGAGGGCGACAGGATCATCCCGCTCATCAACCGGCTGGCGCCCGCCTTCAAGCACGTCGTGCTCACCCAGGACTGGCACACCAAGGGCCACGTGTCGTTCGCGTCGAGTCACCCCGGCAAGAAGCCGTTCGAGACGGTGAGCCTGCCCTACGGCACCCAGGTGCTGTGGCCGGATCACTGCATCCAGGGGACGCCCGACGCCGACATCCACAAGGATCTGAAGATCCCGCACGCCGAGCTGATCATCCGCAAGGGCTACCGCCATCACGTGGATTCCTACTCCGCGTTCCTCGAGGCCGACCGCAACACCAAGACGGGGCTGACCGGCTATCTGAAGGAGCGCGGGCTCGCGCGCGTCTTCTTCGTGGGCCTCGCCACCGATTTCTGCGTCGCGTGGTCGGCTCTCGACGCGCGCAAGGCCGGCTTCGAGGCCCTCGTCATCGAGGACGCCACGCGCGGCATCGACGCGGGGGGCTCGCTCGGCAAGGCCTGGGCGGACATGACCGGCGCGGGCGTCAAGCGCATCCAGTCGAAAGACATCAAGGTCTAGACTCGCGGGCCGATGATCCGGCTCGCCGAGCGGACGTGGCCCGAGGCCGCCCGCCTCGCCAAGGACCCGCGCAGCGTGCTGCTCCTGCCGCTCGGCGCCGTCGAGCAGCACGGCCCGCACCTGCCGCTGCTCGTCGACTGGCTCGGGGCCGAGGCGCTCGCAGACCGCATCGCGCCCCATCTCCGGCGCGCCGGCTTCCGGCCGATCCTGCTCCCGTCACTGCCCTACGGCGCCAGCCCGCTCGCCCGCGGCTTCGCGGGCACGATCTCGCTGACGCGCCGCACGCTCGTCGCCGTCGCCGCCGAGATCGTCGCGGCGCTCGCCGCGCAGGGCTTCCACCGCTTCGTGCTCGTCAACTACCAGGCGGACCCCGCGCACCTGGCCGCCATGGCGGCGATCAAGCGCCGCGCCGAGCGCCGCCGCGGCGTGCGCGTGCTCTTCGCGGGCTTCGCGCCGTCTGCGCGCGCACAGCGCATGATGACTCATCCGCGCGTGACACGGTTGCTGAGGAGTCCCGCGCCGGAGCGCGAGTGGCATTCCGGCGAGATGGAGACGTCCCTCGTGCTGGCCACGCGGCCGCGGCTCGTGCGCCGGCGCGTCGCGAGAAGGCTCCCGCCGCACTGGATCGATTTCCGCGCGGCGCTGGCGGCGGGAAAGACGTTCGCCGAGATGGACGCGAGCGGACGCGGCTACTTCGGCTGGCCGGCGGCGGCGCGCGCCGTGACGGGCCGGCGTGGTCTCCTCCTGCGTGCCGGCCTCATCGCCCGCGAGCTCGTGCGCGGCTTCGCCTGAGCGCGTGCCTCAGAGGATCTCGCAGGCGCGGCGCGCCTCGCGGATCCGCGCGGGCAGGTTGGGATGGGTCGAGCGGGCGTCCGTCGCCGACGCGGGGCTCTCGCTCGCGACGCGCATCAGCACCGCCACCAGCCCCAGGCAGGCGTCCTCGCCGCCCGTGCGCTTGAGCATGAGGGCGGCGAAGCGGTCGGCCTCGGACTCCTGGTCGCGGCTGAACTGCAGGCCGGTGAGCGTCGCGGGGGCGATGGCGAGCGCGCCGAAGGCGTCCATGTGCCTGAGATGGACGTGGGCCAGCTCGTGCGCGAGCAGCGCCTGCAATTCCGGCAGCGGCAGCCGCGTGAGCGTGCCCTCGGTGATCAGCAGCGTCATGTGCGTGCACGGTGATTCGGTCCCGGCCAGCACCGCGGCCTGGATGTGGTTCCGCGTCACGACGGCCAGTCGAATGCCGCAATTGGTCAGCAGGCGCAAGCCGCCCTCGCCGGCCGGCTCCACGGGGTAGCCGAGATCGGCCATGAGGGGCAGGAGGCCGCGCACGACGAGGCGATGCTCGGCCGGCGCCGGCTCACGCAGGCGCACGGGCTGCGCGCCGGCGGACGGCGCCTCCGCCACGAGGAGCGCGAGGATCAGCGCACACCACGCCGCGCGGCTCACGACGCGCGCAGTCGCTCCCGCAGCCGCTCGACCTGCTCCGGGAAGGGCACGCCGCCGCGATCGGTCATCGGCGTCTTGTCGGCGAGACCCGTGTGGAGCTCGACGAGGATCGGCCCCTCGTCCTCGAGCAGGGACGGCAGCCGGCGCGTGAGCTCGTCCAGCTCGGCGATCGCGTACGCGGCGCGATAGCCGGCGCCCTTCGCCATCTGCACGAAGTCCACGCCGCCCCCGCCCGGAATCTCCTGCGCGCCCGAGGTGTGATAGACGCCGTTCTTGAACAGGACGTGGACGAGATTGCGCGGGGCGGCCCCGGCGATCGTCGCCAGCGAGCCGAGCTGCATCAGCAGCGAGCCGTCGCCGTCGAACACCACCACGCGCCGGTCGGGTCGCGCCAGGGCCAGGCCCAGCCCCAGCGACGAGGCGCCGCCCATGAAGCCGACGCAGCCGACCGAGAGGTCGTTCGGCGCGAGGGTGCGCCACGCCGGCCCCGTGGTCATGGTGGGCACGCAGATCGCGTCGCCGCGGGCGGCGGCGAACGCTTCGAGCGCGTCCTCGGGCTTCATGGCCATCACGCGGTCTCCAGGCCGACGAGTACGGCGGCGGGGCCGCGGCGCTTCTGGGCGAGCCGGTAGTACTCCGGGATGAACCGCACGTCGTCGGGTCCTTCGAGCCGCGCGTGCGGGACGCCGAAGAGGTCGAGCAGGGGCTCGCAGTAGCGCACCATCGAGTGGCGCGATTCGCGCGGCTCCTTGTCCTTCTCCCGCTGCAGCAGCCCGATCATGTAGAAGATCGGTACGCGGCCGTCCATCGAGACGCCGCGCAGCGTGTTGACCGACGCGTAGAGGCCCGCGTGCTGGATCATCAGCGCGAACGGCTCGCCGCCCATCCAGAGGCCGGCGGCGATGGCGTTGGCCTCGTCCTCCGTCGAGCAGGTGAGCACGCGCAGCTGGCGCTCCTTGTCGAGGGCGGCCAGCACGGTTTTCTGGTGCGTGTCGGGCACGCTGAGGATCCAGCCGAGATGGTCGTGCCGCGGACGCACGCCCTCCGCGGCGAGCGCGGCGCGCGCCTCGCGGAAGGTGTCCTTCAGCGTGTCGATGATGAGCGGCGCGGGAATCGACTCGGGCATCGGGCCCGATTCTACCCCGAAACCCGCGCCGCCCCGCCGCTACGGCGCTTCGGGAGCCACGATGATGTCGGGGAACCTGTCGGCGCGATCGATCGACGGCGCGTCGGTGTCGGGCAAGATCAGGATCGGCGACGCCGATGGCGCCGTGTCCTGGGTGGTGGCGCATCCGGCCACGAGGGTCGAGAACGCCAGCGCAAGGACGACAAACGGAAACGTCTTCATGAGCACCTCCCAGGAGCGGCGGGATGGTGCAGACTCGGTGCCATGGACGTGCGGGAGCGCGGCGTGCGGCTCGACCGGCTGGCGGCCACGCCTGGCGAGCTCGCCGCCGCGATCGCCGCGGCGTCGGCGGCGGGTCTCGCGCGGCGGCCCGCGCCGGAGGCGTGGGCGCCCGTGGAGGTCGTCTGCCATCTGCGCGATCTGGAGGAATCGTTTCACGAGCGCCTCGTCCTCATCGTGACCACAGACGAGCCGCGGTTTCCCGCGACGAATCCGAATCGCTGGGCCGTCGAGCGCCAGTACCTGCGTCACGACGCGCACGACGCCGCGCGCGTCTTCGCACGCCGGCGCACGGAAACCCTCACGCTCCTGCGCGGCGTCGCCGCCGAGGCGTGGACGCGCGCGGGCTGGCAGCTCGACTCGCGCGGCCGCCGCACCCTCGACGATTTCCTCGCGCTGATCGCGTGGCACGACGAGAACCACCTCGCCCAGCTCGCGCGCGCCCTCGCCGGCGAGGCGTGAAGGCATGGGGATTGAAGGCACGTGCCGGGAGGTATTTGCCATGAAGCGAGTCATCGTCTCAATCGCGCTCGGCACGTTTCTCGGGGCCGGCGCCGCCGTCGCGGGCGAGCGTCACTCCGGCGTCGTGGTGGCCGTCCAGCCGGACGGCGGCGCCTTCACCCTCGAAGAGATGACGTCGTGGAAGGGCGACGGCACGGGCCTCGTCCGCCGCCAGGTGCGCCTGCGGCCGGACACACTGGTGCTCGCGGTCCGGCGCGCGCCGGATCTCGAGCGCGCCTGGCCGGTGGCGTTCGAGACGGCGCCGCTCGACGCCGGCGCGCTGCGTCCCGGCGACTACGTCACCGTCACGCTGCGCGACGACGCCGGCGACGTCGCGGAGAGCGTCGAGGTCGTGACCCCCGGAAGCTAGGCGGCGACGGCCGCGTGGCGCACGGTCATGCGGTCGATGAGCTCGACATCCGGCCGCAGCCGCGCGGCCTCGTCACGCACGACGCGCAGCACGAGGTCGCGCACCGCCGGATCCGGCACCTCGCCGGTGATCTCGAGCCGGGCCGGGCCCTTGCCCCACGTCGCGACGTGCGCCGTCGGCGTCAGCACCAGGCCCGCCAGCCGCGAATCGCGCATGAGCGCGTCCGAGACCTGCGCCTGGAGGTAGACGCCCTCCGCGTCGCGCTTGCGCTTGCGATCGTACATCTTCACCGCGATCCCGACGATCACGAGCAGGCCGACGATGACCGCGAAGCCGATCGCCGCCGAGCCGCCGTCCTGTGGCGCCGCCGCCGAGGGCGGTGGCGCTCCGGGCGTCTGCGCCCACGCGATACCCAATGTCATCACGGTGCACCCCCTTCGGGACTTCAATCGAGCAATGGGAGTGCCACAGGGGTCGACGGCATGGCCCTTGCGTTATCCCTGGCACCATGCGCGTCGTGATCGAGGGCCTCGGGGAAGATCGCGCGCTACGCACGCTCGTGAACGGCAAGGTCACCGCGTCGCTGGCGCGGCTGCACGTTCCCGCCACGACGGCGCGCGTGCAATTCGGGAACGAGAACGGGCCGAAGGGCGGGCCCACCGCCCGCTGCGCCATCACCGTGGACCTTCCGCGGCGGCCCGAGCTCCACACCACGATCACCGCCGAGACCTACCGGCTCGCGTTCGAGCAGGCGTTCGCCGCCCTCGAGCGCCAGATCGAGCGCGACCGCCAGCGTGGGCGCGAGGAGCGCCGCCGTCCCAAGAAGTACTACCTCGCCAAGCGGCTGCTCGAGCCCGGCGCCTCGTCCCAGGAAGCGCCCGGGCGGCCGGCCGCCGGCCGGCGGCTCGCCCGCCGCCGCACCGCGTAGACCTCGTCCGGCCGCGCCCGGCGCCGGTGTTACACTCCGGCGCATGATCAAGCGGATCGCGATCCTCGGCGCGGGCGCCATCGGCTCGGTGGTCGGCGGGATGCTCGTCGAGAAGGGCCACGACGTCACCCTCGTAGACCAGTGGCCCGAGCACGTGCAGGCGATGGCAAAGGTCGGCCTCCGGCTCTCGGGCACGTGCGGCGAGCACCTCGTGCCCGTGCGGGCGTTGCAGCTTCACGAGCTCCAGTCGGTGGGCGAGCCCTTCGACGCCGTCTTCCTGGCCATGAAGAGCTATGACACGGAATGGGCCGCGCACCTGGCCGCGCAATATCTCAAGACCCCGGACGGCGTGGTGGTGGACTTCCAGAACGGGATCAACGACGAGCGCGTGGCGGCGGTGGTCGGCCGCGAGCGCACGCTCGGCTGCGTGATCGCGATCAGCGCGGGGATGTACGAGCCGGGGCACGCGATCCGCACCGACACCGGGCAGGTGGGCTTCTACGTGGGCGAGCTGGACGGCCGCGACACGCCGCGCGCGCAGGAGCTGGCCCGCCTGCTCTCGGACGTCGCGCTGACGAAGGTCACCACCAACCTCTGGGGCCAGCGCTGGTCCAAGCTCGCCGTCAACTGCATGGGCAACGCGCTCGCGGGCCTCTCCGGCCTTGGTTCCGCTGAATTGCGCTTGGAGCCCGGACCGCGCCGGGTGTCCATCCACCTCGGCGCCGAGGTCGTCCGCGTCGGGCGCGCCCACGGCCACACCATCGAGCCGCTCATCGGCGGCATCGACGCCTCTCGCGTCGTGGACGCCGCCGAGGGCCGCGGGCTCGCGGAGGTCGAGGCCGACCTGGCCGCGGAAGCCAAGCGCCGCACCGGCGGGCGGCCGTCGCTGCTCCAGGACGTGATGAAGAACCGGCGCACCGAGGTGGACTTCCTGAACGGCCACGTCTCGGCCGAGGGCCGGAAGAAGGGCGTGCCGACGCCGTTCAACGACGCGATCGTGGCCGCCGTCCACGCCCATCCCGTCGGCCGTCTCACGCCGGGCCTCAAGAACCTCGACCCGCTGATCGCGATGCTGCCCCAGACGCAGCGGCCGTGACCGTCGCCATCCATCGCTGACTGCTCTGAGGCGAGCATCGCCGGGAGGCCGTGCGCCTCCGCGAGGAGCTGGCCCGCGAGGGAATTCCCGCGCGCATCCGCCTGGGCGGGCTGGGTGAGCTCACCGTGCGCGTGGACGGTCGCGTGGTGTTCTCGTACAAGGACGTGAAACGACAGGCCCAGCCCGGCGAGGTCGCGCGGCTGGTGAAGGAGGGCCGCGGATGACGACGCTGACGCTCGGCCCGGTGAGCCTCACGCGGGTGATCGAGATCGGCCGCTCGACGTTCCCCACCACGTCCATGCTGCCGGAGTCCACGGCCGAGGGCGTGGCGCGCCACCACGCGTGGCTCAAGCCCGACTTCTGGGACGCGTCCACCGACGACCTCGGCTCGCGCATCGGGACGTGGATCGTGCGCACGCCCGAGCACGTGATCCTCATCGACACCGGCGTCGGCAACGACAAGACGCGCGAGTCCAACCCGCTCTGGCACCGCCGGCAGGGCACGTTCCTCGACGACCTCGCCGCCGCGGGCGTGACGCCCGAGCAGGTGGACTACGTCGTCATCACCCACATGCACGTGGACCACGTGGGCTGGAACACGCGGCTCGTCGACGGCAAATGGGTCCCCACGTTCCCGAACGCGCGCTACGTCTTCCCGGGCGAGGAGTGGGCGTTCTGGAAGCACGAGAACGAGCGCGGCGGCGACGAGTACGGCTGCATCGACGACAGCGTGCTGCCCGTCGTGGCCTCGGGGCAGGCCATGCTCGTCGACGACACGCACCGGATCGGGCGCTGGCTCCGCTTCGAGCCCTCGATCGGCCACACGCCCGGCCACGCCTCGGTGCGGCTGACGACGGACGACGGCGAGGCCGTGTTCGCCGGTGACCTCATGCACCGCGTGGTGCAGGTCGCCGAGCCGCAATGGTCGAGCCGCTTTTGCTACGACGGCGCACAGGCGGCCAAGACGCGGCGCGAGTTCGTCGAGCGCCACGCGGACTCCGGGGTGCTGATCCTCGCCGCGCACTTCCCGCGCCCCGGCCGGATCGTGCGCGCCGACGGCGGGCTCCGATTCCGCCCGGTGGCATCGCCCTGAGCGCGGCCATCGCGACCGCGGCCTCGGCCGCCTAGTCACTCGTCCTGGGCGGGCGCCAGCCAGGGACACGCGACGCGCTCGACGAGCGACACCGCGCCGAAGAGCACGATGGCCATGAGCGAGAGCAGGATCATCGAGCTGAAGGCCAGCTCCGTCTTCCAGTACGACGTCGCCGACAGGATCACGTAGCCGAGGCCCCGGTCGGAGCCGACGAACTCGCCGACCACGGCGCCGATCACCGAGAGCGTGATCGCGACCTTGGCACCCGCGAAGAAGAACGGCATCGCCATGGGCAGGCGCACCTTCATGAAGGTCTTGAAGGCGCTCGCGCGGTACGAGCGGCTGAGGTCGAGCAGCTCGGGCGGGGTGGCCGCCAGCCCCGTCGCCGTGTCGACGACGACGGGGAAGAAGGCCACGAGGAACGCCACGATCACCTTGGGAAACTCGCCGTGGCCCACCATGAGCAGGAGCACGGGCGCGATGGCGATCTTGGGGACCGACTGCGCGAGCACGATCAGCGGGTACAGGGCGCTCCGAAGCACCGGCGAGTAGACGATGAGCACGGCGAGCGGCACGCCGACGGCGATGGAGAGCGCGAAGCCCCCGAGCGTCTCGTAGAGCGTGACCCACGAGTGCTCGATGAACCGCCAGCGCCAGTCCCAGCCCTCCGCGAGGATCGCCGACGGCGCGGGCATGATGAAGCGCGGGATGCGGAAGGCCACGGTGGCGAATTCCCAGGCCAGGAGCACGCCGATGAGGGTCGCGGCCGGCACGAGCGTCTCCCCGGCGATCCGGCGGAGCGTCGTCATACGCGCTCCGCGCGCCGCGCGAAGATCAGGCCGCGCACCTCGTCGCTGGCGGCCTTGAAGCGCGGATCGAACTCCAGCTCCATCGTGCGCGGGCGCGGCAGCCCGATCTCGAGCACGCGCGCGATGCGGCCGGGCCGGGGCGTCATGACCACGACGCGGTCGGCGAGGAGGATGGCCTCGGGGATGGAGTGGGTGACGAAGAGGATGGTCTTGCGCCGCTCCTCCCAGACGCGCAGCAGCTCCAGGCTCATCTCCTCGCGCGTCATGGCGTCGAGCGCGCCGAAGGGCTCGTCCATCAACAGGAGGCTCGGGTCGGGCAGCAGGGCGCGGCAGATCGCCACGCGCTGCTGCATGCCGCCCGAGAGCTCGCGCGGGTATTTCGTCTCGAAGCCGGCGAGCCCGGTGAGCTCGAGCAGGTCGAGGGCGGGCTTCGTGTACTGGCGCGGCTCGAGGCCGAGCATCTCGACGGAGAAGAGCACGTTGTCGAGCACCGAGCGCCACGGCAGGAGGACGGGCTGCTGGAACACGAAGCCGACGTCGGGAAAGGGCTCGCTCACGACCGCGTCCCGGACACGGATGGTCCCGCGCGTGGCCGTGGTGAGGCCGGCCACCAGCTTCAGGAGCGTGCTCTTGCCGCAGCCGCTCGGGCCGACCAGCGTGACGAACTCGTTTTCCTCGACGTGGAGCGTGACGTCGTCCACGGCGCGCACGAGGTCGCCGCGCCGCGTGCGGTAGGTCTTCTCGACCCCGTCG
>DASYTM010000226.1:0-12550 GCA_036002345.1 Candidatus Methylomirabilota bacterium
GGGTGCGAACCCGGCCCTCGACGAGGGCCTGCAGCGCGTGGAGGTGAACCGGCTCGCGGCGAGCCGGGCGCTGCTGGACAGCCGTGTCCAGGTCGCGACGCTCCAGCTCAAGGCGCTCGCCGGCGTCCTCCCGGAGGCCCCGATGGCGTTGCGCGACGACCTCGGGCGTGCCGTCGGGCCGCCGGGCGACCGGGAGGATGCCGTGCGGCGCGCCCTCGCGATGCGCCCGGACATCGAGGCGGCGCGGGCGGAGGTGGCCATGGGGCGCGCCATGGTCCGCAAGGAGGAAGCCGAGGGACGCTGGGACGCCAGCGTCAACGTCGGCTACCAGCGGCAGGCGATGGGGTTCGGGTTGAACGGCCTCACGGCCTCGGGCCAGACGCGCCCGATCGAGGACGTCTTCCACTTCTTCGGCGCCGGCGTGAGCGTCGTGCTGCCCGTGCTCAATCGTAACCAGGGCAACATCGCGGCCGCCCGGGCCTCCACACGCGCCGCCGAGCGGCGGGTGGAGTTCGCCGAGCTCACGGCGCGCCAGGAGATCGAGGCGGCCTTCCGGCAGCACGAAGCGGCGCGGCGATCGCTCGAGATGTACGAGCGTGGCGTGCGCGCCGTCGCCGCGCGCAATCTCGACGTCGTGCGCCGCGCCTATGAGCTGGGGAGAGGCTCGCTCCTGGACGTGATCGCCGAGCAGCGGCGATACATCGAGGTGGAGAACGGATACACGGAGGTGCTCAAACAGGTCTACGACGCGGCGGTCGACATCGAGCGCGCGCTCGGAGCACGATGAGAGGACGACGATGACGATGACACGAAAGACTCTCCGCACCCTGGGGATCCTGGCCCTGTTCGCCCTCGGGGTTGCCGTCGGGGTGACCTGGAGCGGGCGGCACGCGCCCGCGCCGGCGCGCCGGGAGCCGACCCCGTCCGCGAGCCCTGCCGACAATCGCGCCATGCCGTCGATGCCCGGCATGCCGGGAGCATCCGACGCCCGGAAGGACAGCGAGGCGGTCGAGATCTCGATGGATGCCGAGGCCGTCCGGCGCGCCGGCATCAAGACCGCGGCGATCGGCACGGGAACGGTCACCGCCAGCCTCACGGTTCCAGCCACCGTGACCTCGAACGCCTACCGGGACACCAAGGTGAACGCGCTCGTGGGCGGCATCGTCCGCCAGGTACGCGTGGAGCTGGGTGCGGCCGTGACGCGAGGCGAGCCGCTGGCGGTGATCTTCAGCGCCGATCTCGCGGACGCGCAGATGAAGTACCTCTCGATGCAGGCCATGCTCGCGGCCGACCACCAGAAGCTGGAGCGCACGCAAAGACTCACCCAGCTCGGCGCCGCGAGCCGCCAGGAGCTCGAGGAGATCACGGCGGTTCACGCCGGTCACGAGACGGAGGTGGCGGCGGCGGGGCAGCGTCTCCTCCTCCTTGGACTCTCGCGCGAGCAGATCGAGCGGCTCCGGGACGCCTCCCAGATCGTCTCCGACGTGACCGTCCGCGCCCCGGGCCAGGGCGTGGTGATCGCCCGCACCGCGAATGCCGGCCAGGTCGTGACGACCGGGCAGGAGCTCTTCACGGTTACCGATCTCAGTACCGTGTGGGTGATCGGCGACCTGTACGAGAAGGACTTCGCCACGGTGCGCGTGGGTTCGAGCGCGATCGTCAGCGTCCCCGCGGCGCCGGATCGACGGCTCGCGGGCCGCGTCGCCTACATCGATCCGCGCGTCGATCCCGCCACGCGCACCGCGAAAGTCCGCGTCGAGGTGGCGAACACGCGGAGCAACCTGCGACTCGGGATGTTCGTGAATCTGGCCTTCGAGACGTCGGACGATCGGCGCGCGATACTCGTACCACGCGCCGCGGTGCAATCCGTCGGCGATCGGACCGTTGTCTACGTGCCGGCCGAGGGCGAAGAGGGCAAATTCACCGAACGCGCGATCAAGCTCGGTCGCAGCGTCGGAGAGTTCGTGGAAGTCGCCGACGGATTGCGGCCCGGAGAGCGCGTGGTGACGGAGGGCAGCTTCTTCTTGCGTGCGGAGGCCGCACGCAGTCGTGCCAGCGGATAGGACGCAGGCGCGCAACGTCCGAGCGAAGGAGGCAATCATGAAGAGCGTGGTCGTACTCGTCGGGATCGCGCTGGTGCTCGTAGCGGCGGTTTCGTTCGCCCAGCAGCCTCAGCCGCCGCAGGCGCCGGGCGGCCAGGGTCATCACATGCCCATGCAGGGCGGCATGTGTCCCATGATTGGGGGCGGCATGATGGGGGGCGGGATGATGGGCGGCGGCGGGATGCCGATGATGGGCATGATGGGCGGCCAGGGCGAGTCCGCGCGCACGATGCAGATGCGCGGCGAGATGATGAAGGCCATGGGCGACATCATGATCAAGTACGGGAAGATGACGGAGAGCGCGAAATGATCGCGGCGCGTCTGAATCTACGCTGATCCGAAGGCGGTGAGCCCGCTCGCGCTCTTCGGCCTGTTCGCGGTGACGGCCATGATGGTCTGCTACGCGCTCGAGCGACGAAGCCATTGGTTCGTCCTGGCGTTCGGCGGCTGCTGCGTGCTGGCGTCCATCTATGGATTCGCGCAGGGGGCGTGGCCGTTCGGGCTGGTGGAAGCCGCGTGGGCTCTCGTCGCCGTCCGCCGCTGGCGAGCGTCGACGAAGGCACTGGGCTGAATCCGCGGCGCGTCCCCCGGCCTCTTATCTCGCAGGATGGGAGGCCTCATGCACGTCGCGGAGCTGTGGCGGTATCCGGTGAAGTCGATGGCGGGCGAGCGGATCGAGGCGACCGAGATTCGTAAGAATGGCATCCCCGGCGATCGCGTCGTTTACGCCGAGAACGGCCACGCTCGGGTGCTCACGGCGCGCGCGCACCCGGGGCTGCTCGGCTTTCACGCGACCCTGGGCGCGGACGGCGAGCCGCGGGTGGACGGCCGCCCGTGGTCGGATCCGGAGATCGCCGCGCGGGTGCGGGCCGCGGTCACGCCGGCCACACGCCTCGCGCGCAGCGGTGGGGCCGGAGTGTTCGACGTGCTGCCGTTGCTCGTCGCGACGGATGGTGCGCTCGCCGCCCTCGGTGTCGATCGTCGGCGGCTGCGTCCGAACATCGTGATCGCCGGGGTGGAGGGTCTCGCCGAGCGCGACTGGCCGGGGAGGCGGCTCCGGATCGGAGGCGCGCTCATCGCGGTCGCCAAGCTGCGCGGCCGCTGCGTCATGACGACCTACGATCCCGACACGCAGCGTCAAGATCTGTCGGTCCTGCAGCGCATCGTGGATGACTTCGGCGGCAGGATGGCGCTCGACTGCGCCGTGCTCGAGCCCGGCCGCGTCGCGCGGGGCGACGCGGCCGAGCTGCTCTAACTCGCCATCGAAGCGGGTCGCCGCAGCTCGGGCTTCGCCGGCCCGACGAAATGCCGCCGCGCGGAGAGCGTCCAGTAGAGTCCGATCAGCGCCGCGAGCAGCAGCATCGTCCACAGCACCAGCTCGTTGGGCGGCAGGGCGAAGATCACGCTGATCACGAGTACCCACACGATGGCGACCGCGTTGATGGCGGGGCCGAAGCGGCCCAGGCTCCACGGCGCCGTCGCCCGCGTCGCGAACTCACCGGCGCCGCGCCGGCGGTTGCGCCAGTTGAGCCAGACGGGGATCACGTAGGCGAGGTACAGCGTGATCGTGCTGATCGAGGTCACCACGGAAAAGGCCGCGGCGTACACCGTGATCAGGACGGCCAGGGCGCTCGTGACGACGATCGACCACACGGGCGTGCGCAGGGTGGGGTGCACGCGCTTGAGGTAGCGGGCGCCGGGCATGCCGTCGTCGCGCGCGAACGCATACCACATGCGGCCCATCGACGTGATGGACGCCAGCCCGCAGAGCCACATCGCCACGCCGATGATCACCGCCACCACGTGGCCGAGCCCCCGCGGCAGGTTGCCGTAGGCGATCTGCAAGACCGGGTAGGCGTCGTTGGCCGTCGCCGCGACGTCGCCCTTCGGAATCGACCACGTCAGCACCAGCAGCAGCACATAGCCGACGACGGCGGAGACGGCGACCGAGAGGAACACGCCCCACGCGGAGTTGAGCCGCGCCATGACCGTCTCCTCCGCCACGTGGGCGGAGGCGTCGTAGCCCGTGTAGGTCCACTGGGCCTGGAGCAAGCCCAGCACGAAGACGAGCAGGAGCGGCGCCGCCGCGTAGAGCACGCCGAGGCCGGGCACGAGCGCGAACAGCGGCGACGGCACCTTGTAATCGGCGACCACGAGAGCCGGCTCGGTGCGGCCGCCGCCGAGATCGGCGGACGAGGCCTCCAGCGGGCTCACGGCCGTGACCCGGCTCACGAGGAAGCCGGCACTGTTGTGATGGGCGCCGAGCAGCGCCAGCACCAGCACGATCACCAGCACGCCGCCGATGTGCCACCACACGCTGAAGTCGCTGAGCCGCGCGGTGAGGCGGATGCCGAACATGTTGATCAGCACTTGCGGAATCATGATCAGGACCATCACGGTGAGCTGGAAGTACCAGCTCGTCGCCGAGCCGAAGACGGGGATGGCGACGTCGGCGGGCAGGCCCGCGATCCGCGTCACGGCGCCGATCAGATAGGTCGCGGCCGCGACGTTGATCCCGGCCGTGATCGTCACCTGGCCGATCATGTTGAGCCACGCGGTGAGCCACGCCCAGCCGCGCCCGCCGAGGCGGAACGCCCAGAAGTAGAGGCCCCCCGCCGTCGGGTACGCGGAGGCCAGCTCGGCCATCGAGGCCGCCACGCACAGCGTGAACAGGCTCACCACGGGCCAGCCCACCGTGTTGATCACCGGCCCCGCGAGCTTGAGCCCGTAGCCGAAGAGCAGCACGGCCCCCGTGAGCACCGAGATGATCGAGAACGAGATGGCGAAGTTGGAGAAGCCGCCCATCTCGCGGAAGAGCTGCTGGGCGTAGCCCAGCCGCGCCAGATCGCGCGCGTCCTCGGCGGCCAGCTGCTCGCGGGTGGGGTGAGACGTCGGCATTGTTCGCGTCCGGCGCAGAGCCTACGCTACGATGCTGGCGATCGCCATGGGCTACCGGCTCGTGCGAGGCGTCATCAGGCTGCTGCTCCGGATCTTCTACCGGCGCGTCCAGCTCGTCGGCGCCGACCGCATCCCCGCCGCCGGCGGCCTCATCATCACATCCAACCACCACAACTCGATCGTAGACCCCATGCTCATCATGGCCACGTTCCCCCGCCGGATCACCGTGCTCGCCAACGCGCCGCTCTTCCGCCACCCGCTCATGGGTCCCTTCCTCCGCGCCGTCGGCGCCCTGCCGGTGAACCGGCGCGCCGAGGCCGGTGACGACCCGAAGAAGAACGAAGCGCTGTTCGCGACGGCCATCGCCCATCTGCGTGGAGGCGGGGCGATCCTGATCTTCCCCGAGGGCCGCACGCAGGCGCGCCCCACGCTGTTGCCCCTGCGCACGGGGGCCGCGCGCCTCTTGCTCGGGGCCGAGGCGGAGGGCGGCCGGTCGGGCATCACGCTCCTGCCCGTCGGCCTCGTCTTCGAGCGGCCGGGGACGTTCCGCGCCGCCTCCGCACTGGTCACTGTCGGTAAGCCCGTGGAGGTGGCCGACTGCGTGGCCGCCCACGCCACCGATCCTCAGGGCGCCGTCCGCCGGCTGACCGATCGGCTCTCCGCGGCGATCAGCGCCCAGTTCGTCGAGGCCGAGGACCAGCACACGCTCGATCTCGCCGGCGCGCTCGAGCGCGCGTGGCGCGAGGAGCGCGGCGGCGTGGCTGGTCCCGAAGCGTCGCTGGCGTGGCGGCGCGAGGTCATGCGCGCGGCGCGGGCCCTGGCCGAGCGTGCGCCCGAGCGCGTGGCCGGGTTCCGCAGCCGGCTCGAAGCCTATCGCGCGAACCTGCGCGAGAGCGGGCTGTCCGACGCGGAGCTCGGCCGGCCGTACACGGTGCCCGTCGTGACGCGCTGGATCGTGGTGAACGCCGCGCGCCTCGCCATCTCGCTGCCGCTCGCCCTCTGGGGCATGGTGGCCCACGCGCTGCCCTTCGCGCTGACCCGGGCCGTCGTCGGCTGGCTCCACCGCTCGGAAGAGGAGGAAGCGACGGACAAGATGGCCTCCGGCCTCGTGCTCTACCCGCTCTGCTGGGCGCTCGAGGCCTGGCTGGTGAAGCACCTCGCGAGCGTGGAAGCCATGGTCGTCTTCCTGGTGCTGCTGGTGCCGTCGGGGCTCGTCGCGCTGGCGTGGCGTGAGCGGCTCGGGCGCGTGGTGCGGCAGGCGCGGGCCTTCGCCGGCTTCGTCGTTGATCGCCGGCTCCACGCCGATCTGATCGCCGAGCGCCGCGCGCTCGTCATGGAAGCAATCGCCTTGGCAGAGATTGCTGGAGCCACGGGCACATGAGGAGGGGTTTGGGGACCCCCCCGGGGGGGCCCCATGTCAACTGGCGTGCCCGACCCGCCACGCTGCTCGGCGTCCTCACGGGGCTGAACGCGCTCAACTACCTCGACCGTTACGTGGGCGCGGCCACGCTGCCGCTGATGCTCGCCTCGCTCTCGATCTCCGACGCCGCCGGCGGCGCGCTCCAGTCCGCGTTCATCCTGACCTATGCCCTCGTCTGCCCGTTCATCGGCTGGGCGGGAGACCGCGGCCCGCGGATGAAGCTCGCCGCCGCCGGCGTCTTCCTCTGGAGCCTCGCCACCGTGGCCTCCGGCCTGGCGCCGACCTACGCGATCTTGCTGATCGCGCGGGCCGTGGTCGGGGTGGGCGAGGCGTCGTACTCCGTCGTGACGCCATCGCTCCTGTCCGACTGCTATCCGGCCGATCGCCGCGCGCGCGTGCTCGGCATCTTCTACGCGGCGATTCCCGTGGGCACCGCCATCGGCTACGTGCTGGGCGGCATCGTGGGCGAGCGCTTCGGCTGGCGCGCGGCCTTCTTCGTGGCGGGGGCGCCGGGGATGGCGCTGGCGTTCGTGCTGCTGGCGCTCACCGAGCCGCGGCGCGGCGCCTACGATCCGCCCGGCGCCGCGCGCCCCACGCCGATGTCGCTCCGCGCCTCGCTGCGCGCGCTCACGGCGCGCCGCTCGTGGGTCTCCAACACCATCGCGCAGGTGATCTACACGTTCGCCATGGGCGGGCTCGCCACCTGGATGCCGACCTACTTCGTGCGTGAGCGCGGCATCCCGCTGGCCACCGCGGCCTCGACGTTCGGCCTGATCCTGGTGGCCGCCGGGTTCCTCGGCACGCTCATCGGCGGGCGCGCCAGCGACGCGCTGGCCCGGCGCATTCCCGGCGCGCATTTCGTGCTGTCGGGCTGGTCGCTCGTGGCTTCGATCGCCTTCACGCTGCCCGCGGTGCTGGCGCCGTCGCCCGCGGTCTTCTGGCCGGCGACGTTCATGACCCTGCTGCTCCTCTTCGTCAACATCGGCCCCCTCAACGCCGCGATGGCCAACGTGCTGCCTCCCGACCTCCGCGCGCGCGGCTTCGCGGTGACCACGGGCGCCATCCACCTGCTCGGTGATGCGGCCTCGCCGTACCTGATCGGCGCCGCCTCCGACGTCGTCGGCCTCACCGTGCCCGTGCTGGTCACGGGCTCGCTGCTGGTGGTGGCGGGGATCGTGCTGCTGGCGGACCGCGCCTCCCTCGTGCGCGACACGCGGGCGATCGGCGGCGTGCCCGCGGGGGCGGTGCATGGGCACTGACGTCGGGCTCTGGCTCGCGCGCGCCGGGCTCGTGGCCGTCGGCCTCGGCCTCTGGTTCTGGACCCAGCGGCTGATCGGCGCGCGGCCGTTTCCGGCGCGAGGGATCGGCGACGCCGTGCACGACTGGACCGCGTCGTGGAATCGTTATCTCGGCGAGCACCCGCGCGCCGCCGACGCGCTGCTCATCGCGTCCACCGCCGTGATCGACCTGCTCGGACTCTTCTTGCTCGCCGCGGCCATCTTCGGCCCGACGTTCCGGCCGTTCATCGGGCTGCTCATGCTCTTCGCGTTGCGCCAGCTCTGCCAGGGGCTCTGCGCCTTCGCGCCGCCCGACGGGATGATCTGGCGCGCGCCGGGCTTCCCGGCGCTCCTCGTCACCTACGGCACGGCCACCGACCTGTTCTTCTCGGGCCACACCTCGATCGCCGTCTACGGCGCGCTGGAGCTGGCGCGCCTCGGCGGCCCGTGGTTCGTGCTGCTCGGCGTGGCCATCGTGCTCTTCGAGGCGGGCGCCGTGCTGGTGCTGCGCGCGCACTACACGGCGGACGTCTTCGCGGCGATCGTGACGGCGCTGTGGGCGGCCGGCGTCGCGGAAGTCGTCGCGCCGTGGGTCGACCGCGCGCTCGGCGCGCTGGTGGGCGGGCTCGCCCTCTGACGCGGCACGCCCGGCTCGCGTGGACGTTCGTGCGGATCGGCGCGGCGGCGTTCGGCGGCCTCGGCGCGACGGTGGCGTTGATCGAGGCCGAGCTGGTGCGCCGACGGCAGCTCGCCTCCGCCGATACGATCACCGAGGCGCTGACGTGGACGAAGCCGCTGCCGGGCTCGACCGGCGTCCAGGTCGTCGCCTTTCTCGGCTGGCGGCTCGGCGGCTGGACGGGTTCGGCGGTGTGCACCGTCGCGTTCCTGGCGCCGTCGATCGTCTTCATGATCGCGCTGGCCTACGCTTACGCCGCGCTCCCGGCGTCGCCGGCCGTGGCGGCGGTGCGACGCGGCGTCCTCGCCGCCGTGGTCGGGCTCCTCCTCGTGACCACCGCGCGGCTGGCCGGACCGATCCTCGTCAGCCCGCTCGCCATCGGCGTCGCCGTCGCGGCCTTCGGCCTGGGCGCGCTCGACGTCAACGCGGCGGCGATCGTGCTCGCCGCGGGCCTGCTCGGCACGCGGGCCCCCCGGGCATGATCCACGCGGAGCTGTTCGCGCGGTTCGTCCTCGTCAGCCTCCTGGCCTTCGGCGGCGGCCAGGCCGCGCTGCCGATGGTCGAGCGGCTCGCCGTGCACGACACGCACTGGATAACGGCGTCGGCGTTCGGGGCTGCCGTCGCGTTCGCGTACCTCACGCCGGGTCCGGTCCTCATCGTCGCGACGTTCGTGGGCTATCACGTCGCCGGCGTGTCGGGAGCGCTGGCGGCGACGCTGGGCGCCTTTCTCGCCCCGTGCACGCTGGCGGCGCTCGTCGCGCGGCAGGCGGCGCGCTTCACGCAGCGGCCGTGGTTTCGCCGGTTCGGGACGGGCGCCGCCCCCGCGGTCATGGGCCTGCTCGGCGTGACGACGCTGGCGATCGCGCGCGACGCCGTGGGGACGTCCTGGGCCCACCTCGGTATCGTGGCGCTCGTGGCTGGCCTGAGCGCCGGGACCCGGCTTCACCCGGCGGTTCTGCTCATCCTCGGCGGTTGCCTCGGCTACCTCAGCGGATCGCGCTGACTACTCGCCGCCCTGCTCGGTGTATCGGCGGGCAAGCCTCATTACGCTTGACGTAACGAGGAAATCCTAAGAGCATGAGCGATGATCGTCAGCTACCGGGGCAAACGGACTCGTTCGTTTGCTGCCGGCAGACGGGTCAAGACCTTTTCCGCGATCGAGAGTGCTGCTCAGCTGAAACTCGATCGTTTGGAGGCGGCGGTGTCGCTGGCAGACCTCGCCGCCCTGCCTGGAAACCGGTTCGAGAAACTGAGCGGCGATCGGGCCGGCCAGTACAGCATTCGCATCAACGATCAATGGCGAATCTGTTTTGAGTGGCCGCCGGGCTCGACTGGCCCGGTCAATGTTGAGATCACTGACTATCACTGAGGAGACGTCACATGGCGCGCCGGGCAATTCATCCAGGCGAGCATCTTGCCGAGGAACTGACCGCGCTCGAGATGACCGCAGCAGAGCTCGCGCGACAGCTCAAGGTACCAACCAACCGCGTCACGGGAATTCTCAACGGACAGCGCGCTATCACCGGCGATACTGCGCTGCGCTTCGGGCATTTCTTCGGGACTAGCCCCGAATTTTGGCTGAATGTACAGAGTCTCTACGAGCTGCGACTTGCAGAGCAACGGGCGGGACGAACCATCAAGGCCCTGCCGAGGCTCAAGCGGAGGAAAAGCGGGCAGCGCCATCCGGCGCACGCCTGATCGCCAGGCCGCCTACTCGCCGCCCTGGGGCACCGGCCGTCGCTTCAGCCCGAGCGCCTCGGCCAATCCCCCGCGCGCGCGGCCGGTAGCCAGCCGCCGGCGCTCCATGTAGCTGATCCGCCGCTACCCACCCAGCCGCAGCGTGAAGCCGACGAGCAGCGCCGCGAGCAGCAGCGCCGCGATGATGGCGTACAGGCGATCGCGCTCGCGCAGGAATCCGCCGAGCGCCGCCCCGAGCCCGAGCGCCGGCGCCAGGAGGAGCACGACGATCCCGCTGGTGACGACGGCCACGGGATCGGGTGGCCAGGCGTCCAGCGCGCGCCGGAGCGCGGACAGGGAGACGAAAACGCCCACCGCGCGGCTGGCCGGCGCGTGGAGCTCGAGATCCACGAGGCCGGCGAGCATCAGCGCGACGCCCGCGCCGCCGCCGAGGAACAGGATCCGCGACACGAGGGTCTCGAGCCTCATGGCCACACGCCCAGGCCGCGGGCGAGCATCGAGACCGCGAGATAGAGCACGACGGGCAGGAACAGCCGGCGGACCGTGACGTTCCGCAGCCGGGTGATGAGCCGCGTCCCCGCGTAGGAGCCGGCCAGGACGCCGACGGCGACGGGCGTGACGATCACCGGATGGATGTCGCCCCGGCCGAAGTAGACGCCGGCGCTCGCCGCGGCCGTGATGCCGATCATGAAGTTGCTCGTCGCCGTCGAGACCTTCATGGGCAGGCGCATGAAGGTGTCCATGGCCAGCACCTTGAACGCGCCGCTTCCGATGCCGAGCAGTCCGGAGAGCACGCCCGCGAAGAACATCGCGATGGCTCCGCGCCGGACGCAGACGGCCCGATACGCGACGTCGCAGCCCAGCCGCCGATCGTGATACGAGCCGGCCAGCCCGAACCGCAGCGCGAGAGGATCGTCCGCGAGCGGCGGGGGCACCTCCACGTGGAGCTGTCGCAGCGTCGCGACGGCGGAGTACGACAGCGCCAGGCCGAAGAGGATCTCGAGGAGCCGCTCGGGCACGACGCCGACGAGCAGGGCGCCGGCGAGCGCGCCCGTCACGGTGGCCAGCGCCAGGAAGAGCCCGAGCCGCACGTTGGCCAGGCCGGAGCGCAGGTGGCCGGCGGCCGCGCCGCACGAGGTCGCGATGACCGAGACGATGCTGGCGCCCATGGCGTACGGCAGCGAGACGCCGAAAAAGATCGTCAGGATCGGCACGAGCAGGATGCCGCCGCCGAGGCCGAGCAGAGCCCCGACCACGCCCGCGCCCGCGGCGGCGCCGAGGAGGGCGCCCAGGAACGCGAGCTCGCTCATCGCATCGGCTCGATGACGATCGCGGAGCCGTCGAGGCGATCGAGCAGCCGGTTGACCCCGGTCACGTACCACGCCCGGAACAGGCCGAAGCCGTCCACGCCGCCCGCGCGCCGGCAGTCCCGCGCGCACAGCTCCTCGGCGACGGCCCGCACCACGGCGTCCCGCGTGCACAGGCCCAGGTCCACGATGGCCCGGCGGACGAGCTCGGTCTCCTCCGTGTCGGGCGTGAAAGCCGCGTTCCAGATGATGCGATCGTCGTGCACGGTATGGCGCATGGTCTTTCCCCCTCGGCGACCGGGGTCGCCGGTCTGGACGTGGTGAACGACGCAGGGGAACGACTAGCCGCGGGGCGGGACGAACGGTGCCGCGAGCGGGCGCGAGGCCGGAGCGGGCTCGGACGGCGCGGGCACGGCGCCGGCGGCCGGCAGCGGAGCGATCGACGACGCGGCGACGGACGTCAGGGCGACCACGTGGGTGCCGCGGGCCGCGCGCGGGGCGTGCGTGATGCGCGCGTCGTGGCCGCCGATCCGCGCCGCCGCCGCGTACTCCAGGGCCGGCAGGACGGCCGCGAGCAGCACGAGCACGGTCACGAGGACACGCGTCACGCGTCGCATTTTACGCCTTACTCGCCGCCCTGCGGCACCGGCCGCCGCTTGAGCCCGAGGGCTTCCGCCGCGCGGCCGCGCGCGCGGGCCGTGGCCAGGCGCCAGCGCTCCATGTAGAGGTACACGACGGGGGTCGTGTAGAGCGTCAGGAGCTGGCTCAGGAGCAGCCCGCCCACGATGGTGATGCCGAGGGGGCGGCGCAGCTCGGAGCCCGTGCCCGTGCCGACGGCCAGCGGCAGCGCCCCGAGGAGCGCGGCGAGCGTGGTCATCATGATGGGGCGGAAGCGCCGCAGGCACGCCTCGTAGACGGCGTCGTGCGGGGTCTTGCCCTCGCGGCGCTCCAGCTCGAGCGCCACGTCGATGACCATGATGGCGTTCTTCTTGACGATGCCGATCAGCAAGATGATCCCGATGACCGCGATGATGGTCAGCTCGAGCCCCGTCACGAGCAGCGCCAGCAGCGCGCCCACGCCCGCCGATGGCAGCGTGGAGAGGATCGTGAACGGGTGGACGAGGCTCTCGTAGAGGATGCCGAGCACGATGTAGACGGCGACGAGCGCGGCC
>DASYTM010000227.1:0-4022 GCA_036002345.1 Candidatus Methylomirabilota bacterium
GGTGCTGAACTTCGGCGAGAAGGTCGCCGAGGGGCTGCCGGCCGCCGTCGCCAACCATCCGCGGGTCGTCGAGGCCTACCTCGGCGAGGAATATGTCCACGCTCCTCCGGCTCGGTAGCGTCGAGGCCGGCTACGGCGACCTCGTGGCCGTGCGCGAGGTGTCGCTGGAGGTGCGCGCCGGCGAGGTGGTCGCGCTCATCGGCGGCAACGGCGCCGGCAAGACGACCACGCTGCGCGCGGTGACGGGACTCTTGCCGCTGCGCGGCGGCCGCATCGAGTGGGCAGGCGAGCGCATCGACGGCCGCGCGCCGTCCGAGGTCGTGGCGCGGGGCATCGCGCACGTGCCGGAGGGCCGGCAGCTCTTCCCGACCATGAGCGTGCGCGAGAACCTCGAGCTGGGCACGCGCGACCGGGCGAGCCGCGCGCAACGGCTGGACAGCGTCTACGCGCTGTTCCCGCGGCTCCGCGAGCGCGAGCGGCAGCTCGCGGGCACGCTCTCGGGCGGCGAGCAGCAGATGTGCGCGATCGGTCGCGGCCTCATGGCGCGCCCGCGGCTCCTTCTCCTCGACGAGCCGAGCCTCGGTCTCGCGCCGGTCATGGTGAAGCTGATCTTCGACACTCTGAAGACCATCAACGACGCGGGCACCACGATCTTGCTGGTCGAGCAGAACGTCGCCCGCGCCCTCGCGCTCTCGCACCGCGCCTACGTCATCGAGAACGGCCGCATCGTGCTCGACGGCCCGCGCGAAGCGCTCCAGCAGAATCCCCACGTCAAGCAGGCCTACCTCGGGCTCTGATAGGCTGGGCGACGTGAGCGACACCCCGACGTCCGCCCCGCCCGAGAAGCCCGGCCTCTTCGTCCGCCTGCGCGCCAGCCTCTCGCTCTCGCGCGCGCAGACGATCTTCGGCCTCGTCGCGGCGCTCCTGTCCATCGGGGGCTCCATGTACGGCTATCTGCGGGTGACGCGCCCGCCCGACGTGGGCGAGCTGATCACGATCGTGCGCGACCGGGCCGACAAGCCCCTGGGCGAGGCGACCGTGGAGGTGCTCACGCCCAAGGACGCGCTGGTGACCACGCTGGTGGCGGCCGAGCCGGGGGCGCGCACCTCCCTCAAGGAGGGCACGTACCGGCTGCGGGTGAGCCATCCGAAGTACGGCGCCGAGACGCGCACGGTGCAGGTGATCGCCGGCCAGACCTCCGAGATCCGCGTCCGCCTGAGCCCGCGGGCGGCAACGGCCCCCGGCGGCTCGCCCGTCGGCGACGCCTCGCGCGCCGTCAACGAGGGCGTGGAGAGCCTCCGGAAGATCTTCCGGTAGCGTCGCGCGCTAGAACGTAAACACGCCCTTGCCCGTCGTCTGCGTGTCGAAGAGCTTGTAGGCCTCCTCCGCCTGCTCCAGCCGGAAGCGGTGGGTGAGCAGCCGCGCGAGCGGGATCTTCCGGTCGGCCACGAAGCGCGCGCACTCCTCCTGGCCGGTGTTCGAGAACGTCCACGACGCGTGCACGGTGAGCTGGCGGCGGAGCATGTGCTTGCTCACGTCGATGGTCGTCTGGCCGCCTTCGCCCACGAAGGCCACGCGGCCCCACGTCCCGGCCGACTGGAGCGCGCCGAGGCGTCCTTCCGACGAGCCCGAGCAGTCCATCGTCGTTTCCGCGCCCTCGCCGCGCGTGAGATCGTGGACGGCCTTCACGGGGTCGGCGTCCTTGGCGTTGATCACGTGCTCGGCGCCGAACTCGCGCGCGAGCGTGAGCCGCTCGGGCACCACGTCGATGGCGATCACGCGGGCGCCCATGGCGCGGCCCAGCATGGTGGCGGAGAGCCCCACCGGCCCCTGGCCGAACACGGCGAGCGTGTCGCGGCCGGAGACGTCGATGCGCTTGAGCGCGCCGTAGGCGGTGCCGGTGCCGCACGAGACCGAGGCGCCTTCCTCGAACGACAGCTCCTCGGGGAGCGGCACGCACGTGAACGCGGGGGCTTTCATGTACGGCGCGTGACCGCCGTGACCGGTCATGCCGTAGACGGTGATGCCCCCGCGGCAGAGCTGCGACCAGCCGAGGCGGCAGTGCCGGCAGCGCCCGCAGCCCTTGTAGTGGTGGTTCATCACGCGCTGGCCGACGAGCGACGGGTCCACGCCGGCGCCGACGGCGGCGACGACGCCGCACGGCTCGTGCCCGGCGATGACGGGCCCGCCGCCGCCGAGGCCGAGCGACGCGGCGGCGTTGCCGGCCGCGCGATACGGGTGCAGGTCGCTCCCGCACATTCCGGACGCCTTCATCTCGAGGACGATCTCGCCCGGGCCCGGCGTGGGATCGGGGAAGGTCTGGATCTCGAGCTTGCGATTGCCGAGGAAGACGATGCCGCGCATGAGGGACCTCCTTGTGGAGGCTCGACCTTACCACGCCGCCCCTGTAGGCTGAATCCATGAGTCACCGAATTCCGCTGATCGCCGCGTTCGTGATCCTTGCCGGCTGCGCGTCGGCGTCGCTCCCGTACAAGCCCGAGGTCCAGCCCGACGGCACGAAGATCTCCGCGGGCTACCAGATGCTCGCGGACAAGCTGCGCATCGAGATCGACACCGATCACCGCAGGCTGGAGGACGTCTGGATCGTGCGCAACGACAATCAGGCGATCCGCGCCCAGGCCATCGAGAACGCGCCCGTGGTCAAGGGGCCGGGCCCGACCTTCGGCGTCGGCATCGGCGGCGCCTCGATCGGGCGCGGGAGCGCGGTGGGGACCGGCGTGAGCGTGGGCGTTCCGGTGGGCGAGGGCCCGAGCCGCATCGAGGGCCATACGTGGGCGACGTTCCCGCTCGACCTCGTCGGCCCGCCACCGTGGCGCCTGCACGTGAAGCTCGCCGGCGTCGCCCCCACGACCATCCTGGTCGGCGGCCCGATGCCGCCGTCGCGCTGAGCCACCTGCGCTAGAATCGGCCTGTCATGACGAGCCCCATCATCACGGAGGCGCTGCGCGCCCTGGTCGACCGGCGCGACCTCAGCCGCATCGAGGCCGCGGCGGCCATGGAAGCCATCATGTCGGGCGGCGCCACGCATGCGCAGATCGGCGCGTTCCTGACGGCGCTGCGCATGAAGGGCGAGACCGTGGAGGAGCTGATCGGCTTCGCCCAGGTCATGCGCGAGAAGGTCGTGCACATCCGCGCGCGGGGCAACAACGTGGCGGGGATGAGCGGCACCGACCGCGAGATGCTCATCGACACCTGCGGCACCGGCGGCGACGCCACCGGCACCTTCAACGTCTCGACGGCCACGGCCTTCGTCGTGGCCGGCGCCGGTCTCAAGGTGGCCAAGCACGGCAACCGCTCCGTGTCGTCCCTGTGCGGCTTCGCCGACGTGGTGGAGACGCTCGGCATCAGCCTGGAGCTGTCGCCCGAGCAGGTCACGCGCTGCCTCGAGGAGGTCGGCATCGGCTTCCTCTACGCGCCGCTCCTGCACACGGCGATGAAGCACGTGATGCCCGCGCGCCGCGAGATGGGCGTGCGCACCGTCTTCAACATGCTGGGCCCGCTCACCAACCCCGCCTCCGCCAACGCCCAGATCATCGGCGTCTACTCCGCCTCGCTCACCGAGCCGCTCGCGCGCGTGCTCTCCGAGCTCGGCACGGTGCGCGCCTTCGTCGTGCATGGCGCCGACAACCTCGACGAGATCTCCAACACCGGCGAGAGCCGCGTCTCCGAGGTGCGCGAGGGCACGGTGCGGACCTACACGGTGCGGCCGGAGGACTTCGGCCTGGCCCGCGCCTCGGTCAAGGACCTCGCGGGCGGCGACCGCCTGCAGAACGCCGAGATCATCCGCGGGATTCTCGCCGGCGCCCCCGGCCCGCGCCGGGACATCGTGCTCATGAACGCCGCCGCCGCCCTGGTGGCCGGCGGCCGCGCCCGCGACCTCAAAGACGGCGTCGGCGTCGCCGCCCGCTCCATCGACTCCGGCGAGGCGCGCGGCAAGCTCGACGCCCTGGTCGCCCTCAGCCGCCGCCTCGCCGAGACCAAGTAGCGATATCGAGGAGCGC
>DASYTM010000228.1:0-10317 GCA_036002345.1 Candidatus Methylomirabilota bacterium
TGATCGGGTCGCTCGTGCCTCCCTCCATCACGCGCCACACGCCGTCCACCAGGTCGGAGATGTACTGGAACGAGCGCGTCTGCGAGCCGTCGCCGAACACGGTGAGCGGCTCGTTGCGGAGCGCCTGCGTCATGAAGGCGGGGATGGCGCGGCCGTCGTTCAGCCGCATACGACTGCCGTACACGTTGAAGATCCGGATGATGCGCGTGTCGACACGATGGACGCGGTGGTACGCCATCGTCATCGCCTCCGCGAAGCGCTTGGCCTCGTCGTACACGCCGCGCGGGCCGATGGGATTGACGTTGCCCCAGTAATCTTCGCGCTGCGGGTGCACCTGCGGGTCGCCGTAGACCTCCGAGGTCGAGGCGAGCAGGAAGCGCGCGCCCTTCGCGCGCGCGAGCCCGAGCGCGTTGTGAGTGCCGAGCGCGCCGACCTTGAGCGTCTGGATCGGCAATTCCAGGTAGTCGAGCGGGGACGCGGGGCTCGCGAAGTGCAGGACCCAGTCCACCGGGCCCTCCACCGCGATATACGAGGTCACGTCCTGCCGGACGAACGAGAAGCGCGGGGCCGAGCCGAAGGACGCGAAGTTGTCGGCGGACCCGGTGATGAAGTTGTCGATGCCGACCACGTCCCAGCCGCGCGCGAGCAGGAACTCGCAGAGGTGGGAGCCGATGAAGCCGGCCGCGCCCGTGACGAGTACGCGCATCGTCGCGCTAGGCGGACGGCAGGATGGGCTTGCGGCCGACCGAGTGGTACTCGAAGCCGAGGCGGCGCATGCGCTCCGGCTCCCAGAGGTTGCGGCCGTCGAACACGAGCGGGCGGCGCATCACCGAGCGCAGGCGCTCGAGGTTCAGGAACTTGAACTCGTTCCACTCGGTGACGAGGGCCACCGCGTCGGCGCCGGTGGCGGCGTCGTAGGGCGAGTCGCAGTACTCCACGCCGAGGGGCAGGATGCGGCGCGCGTTGGCGGTCGCCACCGGGTCGTAGGCGCGCACGTGGGCGCCCGCGGCGAGGAGGCCGCAGACCACCTCGATGGACTTGGCCTCGCGCATGTCGTCGGTGTTCGGCTTGAAGGCCAGCCCGAGCACGGCGACGACGCGCCCGTCCAGGGGGTTCAGGGCCTTCTCGATGGTCCGCATGAAATGGGCGGAGCGCTCGCGGTTGACGTCCACCACCGCGCGCAGCATCGCGAAGTCGTAACCGAGCCCCGCCGCGGTGGCCACGAGAGAATCGGTGTCCTTGGGGAAGCACGAGCCGCCGTAGCCGAGCCCCGCCGACAGGAACGCGGGGCCGATGCGCGCGTCGAGGCCCATGCCCTTCATGACCTGCGTCACGTCGGCGCCGGCCGCCTCGCAGATGTTGGCGATGGCGTTGATGAAGGAGATCTTCGCGGACAGGAACGCGTTGGACGCGTACTTGATCATCTCCGCGGAGGGCACGTCCACGATGATCATCGGGCGCTCGAGCGGCGCGTAGAGCTCCAGCAGGGACATGGCCACCTGCTGTGTCGGCGCCCCGATCACGATCCGGTCCGGGCGCAGCGTGTCCTCGATCGCCGAGCCCTCGCGGAGGAACTCGGGGTTCGACACCACGTCGAAGGGCACGGGCGTCTTCTGGTGGCGCGCGATGACGTCGCGGACGAAGTCCCCGGTGCCTACCGGCGCCGTGGACTTGTTCACCACCACCGTGTAGCGCTCCATGGCCAGGCCGATGCCCCGGGCCACCTCGCCCACCGCGGTGAGGTCGGTCTGGCCGTCGCTCTTGGCCGGGGTGCCGACGGTGATGAACACGATGACGGAGCGGCGGACCCCGTCGGCGAGCTCCGTGGTGAAGGACAGGCGCCCGTCGGCGACGTTGCGGGCGACCATCTCCTCCAGGCCCGGCTCGTAGATCGGCATGCGGCCGGCCCGCAGCTCGGCGATCTTTTCGGCCTGGTTGTCGACACAGACGACCTCGTTGCCGAGGTCCGCGAAGACGGCGCCCGTGACGAGCCCGACGTAGCCGGTTCCGACGACGCAGATGTTCATGACGAACCGGCACACATCATAGCAGGGGGGCGCGGGTCCTCGCCTAAAAGTGCGAAGGCGTTGGAAAAATTACTACAAATTACTGCGGGGGAGCGGGCGCGGCTCAGGCCGCGAAGGGGGTGTCGTCGTCGTCCGAAGGAGGGTCGATGCCGTCCATCTGGATGCGGGCGTCACGCACGGCGTCGCCCAGCGAATCGAACCGCTGGCCGGAGATCGAGATGGTATTGCTCTCGTCGCGCGCCTTCCAGATCCACTCGTGGCCGCTGCGACCGACGGGCCGGAATTCCACCTTGACCGCCATTGCCTGTCTCCCCTCCTTCGGCCACGTCTCGGTGTGCGTGGCCGGCGTTGCTGGAGAAGTGCAATGAGGGTGCCATGCACGTTTTCCGCGCTGTGGGAGCGGCGCGGACCTCCGCGCCGCGAGGGCCGGGCAATTTCGGGGACACGTTTGCAGATCAGGCGACGCGCTTGCCGGCGTCAGGCCGCATCGTCCACTTCGCGCTCGGCCCGGACCCAGCGGAAGAAGACGACGGTGAACGCGATCACGGGGACCAGGCCGGCCGGCACCCACATGATCATGCCGCCGAGGTGCTGATCGGCGAGCGGCGTGAGGTCCACCACCCGCGGCGCCGTGGCGTAGTACGGGTACAGGACCTGCTCGGCGCCGCTGACCATCGCGGCCACCACCGTCATCGGCATCCCGAACACGAACAGATAGAGGAGCTGGGCGGCGTAGGGCAGGCCCGGCAGCCGCGCGGAGCGCGCCAGGATCGGCCACCACCCGAGCACGGCGGCGGCGAGCAGCACCAGGTGCTCGACGACGTGCCAGCCGTGGATCTCGAGCGCGGTGTTGTAGGGGCCGGGCAGGTGCCAGGCCACCAGGGCGACGGTGTAGGCGGCGAAGGCGGGCAGCGGCCGGGTGGCGAGCCGCAGCAGGCCCGCGATCCACTCCGGGGCCCGCCCCACCGCGCCGTCGAGCATCCAGCCGGGCGTGCCCACGAGCCAGAGCGGCGCCACCACCAGCGTGAGCACGAGGTGCTGCACCATGTGCGCGGAGAAGAGGTAATAGTCGCTGAGGTCGTGGAGCGGGCCGTTGAGCGCCGCCAGGAGCGCGGCGCAGCCGCCGAAGAATGCCAGCGGGGTGGCGAGCGACTCCGGCCGCCGCGCGACGAGCGTGGCCCACGTGTAGGCGGCGGCGAGGGCCACCACGCCGAGCACGACCTCGGCGTGCACCTCGCCGCGGAACCAGGAGAACGACGCGGGGGGCGTCACCGGCTACCGCTTGAAGACCAGGAAGTCTCCGGTCACGGTCATGAGGGCCAGCGCGAGCAGCGCCGCGAGCACCAGGGGAGCGACGAAGACGAAGGTCAGGGAGCGGTTGTCGTAGCGCAGGTGCATGAAGAACATCACCACGAGCGCGAACTTGCCCGCGGAGAGCACGAGCAGCAGCGGCACCAGGATCGGCGCGAGGCGGCGGACGTAGATGACGCCGAACTCCAGCGCGGTGATCGCGCAGAGGATGGCGGCGATCTTGAGATAGGTGCCGGTCGACGCGTGGTCTTTCGCGGCGTGGTCGTTCGCGTGCTCGTTCATGGGATCAGGTAAACGAGGGTGAAGATCACGATCCACACGACGTCCACGAAGTGCCAATAGAGCCCGGCCACTTCGACCTTGATCGCGTCCTGCGTGCCGAGCCGCCCGCGCAGGTCCAGCACGAGCAGCGTGAGGAGCCACGTCACGCCGAGGGCGACGTGACCGCCATGGAAGCCGGTGAGCGTATAGAAGGTCGAGCCGAAGAGGTTCGTCTGGAGCGTCAGGCCGTCGTGGACGAAGTGGACGAACTCCCACGCCTGAAAGCCGAGGAAGCCGAGGCCGAAGAACGCCGTGCCCGCCAGCCACAGGCGCGACTGCGCGTGGTCGCCGCGCTGCACGGCGGCGAGCGCCAGCACCATGAGCAGCGACGACATCAGCAGGACGAAGGTGCTGGCCGTCGTGAGCGGGATGTTCAGGATCTCGTGCGGGTGCGGGCCCACCACGCTGCGGCCGCGGTACGCCATGTAGGTGGCGATGAGGGTGCCGAAGAGGAAGCACTCCGAGCCGAGGAAGAGCCACATGGCGAGCTTGCGATGGTCCACGCCCAGCCCGCCCTCCTGGTGGGCGTGGGCGGGATTCCGGTGGTGCTCGAGCGCGAAGGCGAACGAGCCCACCACGGTGACGGCCGCGCCGATCACCACGACGGCGAGGCTCGTGAGCGCGCCCGCGGCGGCCACGGCGATGCCGAGCGCGATCACGATCGGCCAGAACGACGGCGCGGGCAGGTGGATGCCGTGCGGGCCGGGGGCGGGCGGCCGCGGCGCGGGCTTGCGCCCCTGGCCGTCGCCGTACTTCTCGCGCCAGAACGTGTCGCGCGAATAGACGGGCGGGATCTCGTCGAAGTCGTGCGGCGGCGGCGGCGACGAGGTCCGCCACTCCAGCGTGCGCCCGTCCCAGGGATCGGCGGGCGCGCGCGGGCCGCTCCGGAGCGAGCGGACCGCCAGCACCGCGAAGAGCAGCGCGCCGAGGCCGATGCCATACGCGCCCACGGAGGACACGAAGTTCCAGAGATTCCAGCCCGCCCCCGCGTGGTAGGTGTAGATCCGCCGCGGCATGCCGAGGGCGCCGAGGAAGTGCTGCGGGAAGAACGTGACGTTGAAGGCCAGGGCCAGGATCCAGAACTGCAGGCGGCCGAGCCGCTCGTCGAGCATCCGGCCCGTCATCTTCGGCCACCAGTAATAGAGGCCGCCGAACAGCCCGAAGAGGCTGCCGCCGATGAGCACGTAGTGCATGTGGGCCACGACGAAGTACGAGTCCGTTTGCTGCAGGTCCACGGGCGGCGAGGCGTGCATGACGCCCGAGAGGCCGCCGATCGTGAAGAGGGCCACCAGCCCCGCCGCGTAGTGGAACGCCACCGAGGGCCGGATGGTCCCGCCCCACATGGTGGCCAGCCAGTTGAAGATCTTCACGCCGGTGGGGATGGCGATGAGCATGGTGGCGATCGAGAAGAACGCGTCGGCCACGGGCCCCATGCCCGCCGCGAACATGTGGTGGCTCCACACGCCGAAGCCGAAGAAGCCGATGAGCACGCCGGAATAGATGACGACGGGCGCGCCGAAGAGCGGCTTGCGCGAGAACGTCGGCAGGACCTCGGACACGATCCCGAACGCGGGCAGGATCAGGATGTAGACCTCGGGGTGGCCGAAGATCCAGAAGAGGTGCTGCCAGAGGTGCAGGTCGCCGCCGGCCGCCACGTCGTAGAAGTGGGCGCCGAAGAAGCGGTCGAACATCAGGAAGATCAGGCCCACCGTGATGGGCGGGAAGGCGAGCACGATGAGGAACTGCACGACCAGCGTCATCCACACGAAGAGCGGCATGCGCATCAGCGTCATGCCGGGCGCGCGCATGTTGAGGATGGTCACGATGAAGTTCACGCCGGCGATGATCGAGGACGCCCCCAGGATCTGAAGGCTCAGCATCCAGAAGTCCACGGAGGGGCCGGGCGAGAAGGGCCGCGTGGTCAGGTTCGCGTAGCCGAACCAGCCGATGTCGGGCGGCGCCCCCACCAGCCACGAGACGTTCAGGAAGATCGCTCCGAAGAGGAAGATCCAGTACGAGAGCGCGTTCAGCCGCGGGAAGGCGACGTCGCGCGCGCCGATCATGAGCGGCACCATGTAATTGAAGAAGGCGGCGTTCAGCGGCATCACGGCCAGGAAGATCATGGTGGTGCCGTGCATCGTGAACAGCGCGTTGTACGTCTCCGCGCTGACGACCGACAGGTTCGGGCGCAGCAGCTGCGTGCGGATCAGCAGCGCCTCGAGGCCGCCCACGAACAGGAAGAACAGCGCGCTGGCCCCGTAGAGGATGCCGATCCGTTTATGGTCGACGGTGGTGATCCACGACCAGAGGCCGGTGGCCTCGGGCACGTGCGCGAGCTCGTGACGCCGCAGCGCGGCCTCGTGGGTCGCCATCATTTGAGGCTCACCAGATACGCGGCCACCGCTTTCGCCTGCTCCTCGGTGAGGCCGAGGTCCGGCATCTTCACGCCCGGCTTGAGCCGCTGCGGATCCTTCACCCACGCCGCGACGTTCTCCGGCGTGTTCGGCCACATCCCCGCCGCCACCATGGTGCGCGAGCCGAAGTGCGTGAGGTTGGGCCCGAGCACGCCGGCGGAGACGCCCTGGATGGTGTGGCACCCGACGCACGCGCTGCGCGCGAAGACGGCCTTGCCCTCGGCGGCGGCGCCGCTCGGCTCGCCGGGCGCGGCCTTCTGCGCGGCGACCCAGCGCTCGAACTCCGCGGGCGGCCGCACCATCACGCGCAGGCCCATGTTCGCGTGGGAGGCGCCGCAGAACTCCGCGCACTGGCCCCAGTAGTCGCCGGGCTGCTCGGGCGTCAGCACGATGCGGTTGAGCCGGCCCGGGACGACGTCGCGCTTGCCGCCGAGCTGCGGCACCCAGAACGAATGGAGGACGTCCGGCCCCTCGAGCCGCAGCGCGACGGTGCGGCCCGCGGGCAGCACGAGCTCGTTGGCGGTGACGACCTCGAGCCCGGGATAGCGGAACTCCCACCACCATTGATAGGCGCGCACCGTGACCTCCAGGGCGCCGCGCGGCGCCGCCGCCGTCTGGGTGCGGAAGATGATCTGGATGGTGGGGATGGCGATCACCAGGAGCACGAGGGCAGGGACGATCGTCCAGCCCAGCTCCATCAGCGTGTGGCCGCGGATCTGGCGCGGCAGCGGCGCGCCGGGACGCGCGCGGAAGCGGACGAGGATCACCCCGAGCAGGACGAACACGAGCACGCCGATGACGGCCGTGACCCAGGTGATGATCCCGTACACGTGCAGGATGGCGCGCGCCAGGTCCGAGCGCGCGACGAGGGTGGACATCGGGCCGTCCCACGCGCACCCGCCCGCGAGCGCGGCGACGGCGGCGAGGGCCGCGCGGCCGCCGGGCACACCGCGTGTCGGAAGAGTCACGTCAGGAGACGGTAGCGCGCCGCCTTGCCGTCTGCAACCGGCGCCGCGCGCGCGCGTCAGGCGGCGAGCAGCCGGAGCGTGTGCAGCAGGACGTTGGCGCCGCGCTCGATCGCGTCCCAGTCGCTCATCTCGTCCACGCGATGGCTCCGGCCGCCGCGCGACGGGATGAAGATCATGCCGGAGTCGGTGACGCCGGCGAGGTTCTGCGCGTCGTGGCCCGCCGCGGAGTAGAGCCGCCGCGTGGCGAGGCCGAGCGAGCCGCAGGCGGTCTCGATGGCGGCCTGCACGCGCGGCGCGCACGGGGCCGGCGTGGTGGCCGACATCGGGCGCAGCTCGAACGTGATCTGCCGCGCCGCCGCCACGTCGCGGGCGAGCGCCTCACACTCGCGGAACAGGCGCTCCAGCACGACGGGATCGGGATCGCGCATCTCGTGCACGAGCTCGGCGCGCCCGGGGACGATGTTGCTCGCGCCGGGATGCACCTGCACGACGCCGAAGTTCGTGACGGAGTGCGGGCTGCCGCGGCCCACCACGTGCTCACGCGCCTTCAGCGCGTAGTCGGCGGCGGCCAGGAAGGCGTCGCGGCGGCGCTCCATGGGCGTGGTGCCCGCGTGATCGGCCTGGCCGTGGAAGACCACCCGCGAGCGGCGCACGCCGACGATCGACTCCACGACCCCGATGGGGACGCCCGCCTCCTCCAGCCGCGGCCCCTGCTCGATGTGGAGCTCGACGTACGCGGCGACGCTGCCGCGCGGCGCCGCGGCGGCGGGGGCGCGGAGCGCATCGAAGCCCGCGCGCGCCATCGCGTCCACGAGCTTGTCGCCGTCCACGGAGGCCATGGTGGGGATCGCGGCGGCGTCCAGCCGGCCGCAGAAGGCGCGCGAGCCGAAGAGGCTGCCGTAGCGGCCTTCCTCGTCGCTCCAGGCGGCGACGGCGAGCGGCCGCGCCGTGCGCGCTCCGCCCTCGCGGAGGGCCTGGAGGCACTCGAGCCCTGCCATCACGCCGAGCGCGCCGTCGAGGATGCCGCCCTCGGGCACGGTGTCGATGTGCGAGCCGGTGAGCACCAGGGGCGCCTCCGCGCTCACCCGGTCGGCGCCCAGCCCGCCGAAGACGTTGCCGGCAGGGTCGACCCAGGCCTGCAGGCCCGCGGCCTTCATCTCGCCGAGCAGCCACGCGCGAGCCGCTTCGTGCGGGGGACTCCAGCACATCCGGGTCACGCCGCCTCCGGGTAGGGCCCCGAAGCGCGCGAGCGCCAGCAGGCGATCCTTGAGCCGGGAGAGGGAGACAGCCAACACGGCCCGGGAGTATACCGTCTTGACTTCCCCGGCGGGCCATCCCTAAAATGAACCACCGTTCAGTCGCTCCGGCTGCCCTCATCCCCAGGAGGGGACTGTGGATTTCACACTGACTCCCGAGCAAGAAGCCCTGCGCGCGCGTGTGCGCGCCTGGCTCGCCGCGAATATCCCCGACGACTGGAAGAAGTTCGGCCTCTCCGAGGTGCCCCGCCCCGAGGCCTACGAGTTCCTCCGCAAGTGGCAGAAGAGGCTGCACGACGCGGGCTTCATCGGGCTCACGTGGCCCAAGGAGTACGGCGGCCAGAGCCTGACCTTCGTCGAGGAGATGGTCCTGCACGAGGAGATGGCGCTGCAGAAGGCGCCGCCCATGCTCAACATCCTCGGCGTCGGGATGGCCGGCCCCACGATCATCGCGTACGGCACCGAGGAGCAGAAGCAGCGCTACGTGTCGAAGATCCTCTCGTGCGAGGAGATCTGGTGCCAGGGCTACTCGGAGCCGAACTCGGGCTCCGACCTCGCGTCGCTCCAGACGCGCGCCGTCAAGGACGGCGAGTACTGGGTCATCAACGGGCAGAAGGTGTGGACGTCGCTCGCGCACGTGGCGGACTTCATGATGCTGCTGGCCCGCACGGATCCGGCCGCGCCCAAGCACAAGGGCATCACCTACTTCCTCCTCGACATGAAGCTGCCCGGCGTGACCGTGAAGCCGCTCAAGCAGATCACCGGGGACGCGGAGTTCAACGAGGTCTTCTTCGACAACGTCCGCGTCCACGAGAGCCAGGTGCTGGGCGGCGTGAACAACGGCTGGGCCGTCGGGCTCACCACGCTCATGTACGAGCGGCTCGCGCTGGGCTTCGGCCTGCAGGTGCGGCTGCGCATCACGCTCGAGTCGCTCGTGGAGATGGCGCGGCGCATGGAGAAGGACGGGCGGGCCATCACCAAGGACGCGGTCATGCGGCAGAAGATCGCCGCGCTCTGGATCGACACGGAGGCGCTCAAGTACACGGGCGCGCGCGCCATCACCAAGCTCCTGCGCGGCGAGCTGCCCGGGCCCGAGGCCTCCACCGGCAAGATGGGTTGGGTCGAGACGCATCAGAAGCTCCAGGAGCTCGCCATGGAGATCCAGGGCCCCTACGCGCAGCTCGTGCGCGGCTCGGACGCCGCCGTGGACCGCGGAGTGTGGCAGTATTCGTTCCTCCGCTCGCGCGCCAACTCGATCGAGGGCGGCACGACGGAGATCCAGAAGAACATCATCGGCGAGCGCGTCCTCGGCCTGCCGAAGGGCTAGGAGAGACTCCATGGATTTCGGATTCAACCAGGACCAGGAGATGCTCCGCGCCACCGCTCGGAAGTTCCTCGAGAACGAGTGCACGTCCGAGTTCGTGCGCGCGCGCATGGCCGAGGACGCCGGCGTCACGCCGGAGTTCTGGACCAAGCTCGCCGAGCAGGGCTGGCTGGGCCTCGTCTATCCCGAGCAGTACGGCGGCGCCGGGCTCGGGTTCGTGGACCTCACGGTGCTGATGGAGGAGATGGGCCGCGCGGTGATGCCCGGGCCGTTCTTCTCGACGCTCCTCGGCGGCCTCGCCATCCTCGAGGCGGGCTCCGACGCGCAGAAGAAGGAGTGGCTCCCCAAGATCGCCGAGGGCGAGGCGCGGCTGAGCCTCGCGTGGACGGAGCCGAACGCGCGCTGGGACGCCGCCGGCGTCACCACGCTCGCCAAGGCGAGCGGCGGCGGCTTCACGCTGTCGGGCACCAAGCTCTTCGTCCCCGACGCCCACGTCGCCGACGCGCTCGTCATCGTGGCGCGCACGTCGGAGGGCAAGAACCCCGAGCAGGGCGTCAGCCTCTTTCTCGTGCCGAAGGGCGCCAAGGGCCTGTCCGTGACGCTGCTGCCCACGATGGACCAGACGCGCAAGCTCTGCGAGGTCAAGCTGAACGACGTCAGCGTGCCGGCCTCGGCACTGCTCGGACCCAAGGACGG
>DASYTM010000229.1:0-14189 GCA_036002345.1 Candidatus Methylomirabilota bacterium
CACCGTCGACGCGTCAGCCATCGCGATCCTCGTCACCGCCGCCGGCGCGGGCGGCCACGAGCGCGCGCCGGAGCCAGCGCAGCGCACGGGGGATGTCCTCGTCCGTCTCGATGTCGAGCTCGATCCAGCCGCGACCGGCGAAGCGCCGGTGCGGTCGGACACGGGCGTCGGCGAGCGCCCGCGCCACATCGGCGGGCGTGAGTCGGATCCACAGGTCGCGCTCCTTCTCGCGGAGCGGGAAGCAGGCGAAGAGCCGCTCGTCCGCGAAGTAGCCCCAGCGTCCGAACATCGGCGTGATCCGCACGCCCTCCCAGCCGCCCAGCGTGCGGTTGAGCCGCGCGGCGGGACCCGTGCCGCCGCGCTCGAGCGCGCGCCGCGTCTTGCGTCCCTTGCCCAGACCGCGAAAGCGCCGAGGAGATGTCATGCCGGCGCGCCATTCTGCCATTGACAGGGTGGGGCCGCCATGCGAAAACGGCCCCGCTTCCGAATCCGACGACTTTCAGGAGAACACCGAGCGATGACGCCGACGTCACGTGTGCAGTTCGAGCCCGTCGAGGGCGCCGACCGTCTCTTCACGCCGGCCTTCAACGAATTCCTCGCGGCGCTCCACGACGGCCTCGACGGACGCGCGAAGGCGCTGCGCGCGACGCGCGCGAAGCTGCTCGCCGACGCGCTGGCGGGGCGCGCGCCCGCGCCGCTGCCGCCCAGCGAGGCCACCACGGGCGACTGGAAGGTGCCCGCGGTTCCGGAGGAGCTGAAGAAGCCCGGCATCGAGATCTCCGGCCCCTGCTCGATCACCTCGATGTTCATCAACGCGCTCAACCCGGGACCGGAAGGCGAGCGCGCGGAGGGCGATCTCGACGACGACGAGGACTCCGGCGGCCATCGCCTCGTCGACACCGTGCGCGCCGCCGCCAACCGGCTGGCCGCCGTGAGCCGCGAGCTCTACTTCCACGACACCGAGCGCAAGCGCGAGTACAAGGTGGCGCCGGGCGAGCTGCCGTTCTTCATGCACCGCGAGCGCGGCATGCACCTGGACGAGCCCGGCGTGCGCGTCGACGGCACACCGGTGAACGCGGCGATCCTCGGCACCGCGCTGACGCTCTTCTACGCGGGCCGCGCCCAGGCCGACCGCGGGCAGGGCATCTACTTCTACCTGCCCAAGCTCGAGACGCCAGACGAGGCGCGCTTCTACCGCGAGCTGTTCGACGCCTGCCGCGAGCGGCTGCCGTTCCTGACAGCCGCGACCCTCCGCGGCATCATCCTCGTCGAGTCGCTGCCGTGCGTCTATTACATGGAGGAGATGCTCCACGCGCTGGGACCGTACGCGGCCGGGCTCAACGCCGCGCGCTGGGACCTCAAGGCGTCGATCTTCGAGTACGTGATGGCCGACCCCAAGTCGGTCTGGCCGGACCGCTTCGGCGTGGACATCAAGACCACCCCGTTCCTCGCGAACATCTTCCGCCGCCTCGTGGCCATCTGCCTCAAGCGCGGCGCCGTGCCCATCGGCGGCATGGCCACCGCCCTGCCCTCCAACGATCCCGAGGTGAACCGCGTGGCCGGCGACGCCATCCGCAAGGACAAGGAGTGGGAGGCCGCCCAGGGCTTCCTTCGCGGCTGGGTCGCGCACATCTTCCACATGAAGACGGCGGCCGATCCGTTCCGAACGCTCATCGGCTCCGGCTTCAAGCCGACACCCGAGATGGGCCGGCCGGAGAACTATCCGGTGCGGATCGAGGTGCCGGCGGGTCCGGTCACGCTGGAGGGCACGCGCCGCAACGCGCGGATGGTGATCGAGTACGTCGAGGGCTGGCTCAACGGCCGCGGCGCCAAGGGCATCGACAGCCTCGAGGGCAAGCCCGGCGTGCACCCGGCGCTGATGGAAGACCTCGCGACCGGGCGGATGTCGGTGGCGCAGATCGCCCAGCGCGTCCGTCACCGCGCGGCGACCACGGAGGGCCCGCCGGCCACCCACGATGCCGCGCTCGTGAAGCGCCTGCTCCAGGAAGAGCTCGACGACATCCTGACGCGCCGCCCCAAGGACGCCGCCGTGCAGGAGCGCTACCGGAAGTCGGTGAAGATCGCGCTGCGGTGGATCAAGAACTACACCGACCTGGACTTCCGCTCGCTCGGCAGCTACACGCGCGCGGATCTCGACCGCATCGCGGCCGGACCCGACGCGTTCTAGCCGGCTATCTGAACTTCGTTAGCGCGCGCGTCGCGTCGGGATTCCCGGGCTCGAGCTCCAGCACCGCGCGGTACTCGCGATACGCCTCGGTCTTGTCGCCGACCTTCTCGTAGGCGCGCGCGAGCGAGAGGCGGGCGCCGACGTTGCGCGGGGCCTGGTCCCGCACCGTGCGCCACTCGTTCATCGCCTGGTAGTACTGCTCGCTCTCCCATAGCCGCTGCGCGAGCCGCTCGCGATAGCGCGGCTCACCCGGCGCGAGCGCGACAGCGGCGCGGAATGCCTCCAGTGCCCGGTCCGAGGCGCCGAGCGCTTCCAGCGCCACGCCGAGGCCGTAGCGCGCCTCGGCGTCCTTCGGCGCGTCCGCGACGAGCCGCTCCCACTCGCCGGCGGCCTGGTCCCAGAACCGCCGCTCGAGCAGGTAACGCGCGAGCGCGCGCCGGTAGCGCGACGTGGCCGCCAGGTCCTCGCCGGCCCGGCGGGTGATCCACGCGGCAAGCCGCGGATCGCGCACGGCGAACGGGCTGCGCGCCACCGTGCCGCTCGGCCGCTCGCTGGCGGCGAGCGCCTGCCGGAGGTGATCGAGCGCGGCGGGATCCCCCCGGCGCGCCAGCGTCTCGCCGAGCGCGCGCTGTAATTCCGGGTTGCCCGGCTCCGCGGCGACGGCGGGCGCGAGCTCGGCGGCGGCGGCGGAGGCGTCGCCGGCGCGCGCGAGCGCGGTCGCGAGCGCCCACTGGTAGAGGGGCCGCTCGCCCGGCGCCGCGGCATCGCGCGCCGCGCCGTAGAGGGCCAGCGCGTCACGGACCAGGCCCCGCGCCTCGAGCGCCGCCGCCACGTCGAGGCGATCGGGCCCGCGCGCGGGCGCCAGCGCGAGCCACTCGGCCTCGCTGAGCCCGAGCGGCCGGTACAGGTCGACCAGCGGCGCGACCCGCGCGGGCTCGCGGCGGATGGCCTCGCGCGCCGCCGCGACCCCGATCTCCGGCACGGTGTAGGCCAGCCGCGCGAGCGACTCGTAGAGCCCGGCGTTGTCGGTGGCCAGCGCCACCGCGCGCAGCCCGTGCGACAGCGCGGGCGCCAGCGCCTCCGCGTCGTACCGGTCGCGGACGACGGCGTCGGTGGCCTCGACCCACGCGAGCGAGGCGTGCAGGAACGGATTCGTCGGCGCGCCGGCCAGCGCCGCGCGCAGATCCGCGCGCGCGTTCGCGAGCAACGCGCCCGCCGTCGCCCGGCGGGTGTCGGGCGTGCCCGGCGGCGCGCTCCACACGGCCAGCGCGGCCTGGTAGGCGGTGTGCGCGCGCGCGTTCAGCCCGCGCGGGCTCCACGGATCGCGCGCGAGCAGCCGCTCGGTCAGCGTGCGGCGGGTCGCCGGGTCCGACTCCTTCAGGACCGCCACGTCGAGCGCGCCGACCCACCCGCTCCGCGCCCAGTACACCGTCCAGCCGGTCACGAGCACGACGGCGAGCAGCACGACGGCGGCGCGGGCGCCGCCCGCCGGGGCGGCCGCACGCGTGCCGCTCAGGAGCTGGGCGTCGTCGCCCGAGAACCGGGTGTGCAGGGCGACCGTCGCGATCCCGAGCAGCGCGGCCGCGAGAAAGCCGTTGGCCGGGATGCGGAGGTTGAAATCGAGGACGCTGTGCGCGGTCAGCGCGGCGGCGCCGGCGAGGGCGCCGATGGCGACGCCCAGGCTCCAGCGGTCGTGGCGCCGGGCCCCCTCGCCCTCGCCGCCATCGACCGGACAGGCGCCGCGCCCCAGCAGGTGCGTGCCGACCAGGTCGGCCACGACGCGCCACCCGAAGAACAGGCAGAGGAGGGTCCCGATCGGGCCGAGCTCGATGGCCAGCTGGAGAACATCGTTGTGGGCGTAGGGATAGTAGACGACCCCGGCGGAGTGCGCGGCCGGCTGGTAGCGGAAGTAGATCTCGCGGTAGGCGCCGAGCCCCACCCCGAAGAGCGGAAAGTCGCGGAACAGGCCCAGCGACGCCGTGTACTGCGTGAAGCGGTCGACGGAGGCGCCCGCGGCGTCGCCGAAGCGCTCGAGCAGCGGCCCGAAGCCGATCCAGGCGCCGTAGGCGCCGACGCCGACGAGCAGCACGCCCGCGAGCAGCGCGCTGCGCCGGGCGCGGCCGACGGCGCCGAGCAGGAGCAGGAACGCGAGCAATCCCACGCCGACGCCGAGCACGCCGCCGCGGCTCAGCGTGAACACGAGCGCCAGCGCCATGACGACGACCGCGAGCATGGGCAGGTACCGCCGCAGCAGCTCCTCGCGCAGCCGCGGCGTCCCGAGCAGCGCGCGGAACCCCGGGTGGCGGCCGTCGCCGGCGCGCGCGCTCAGCCAGCCGAGGCCGAGCAGGATCGTCATCGCGAGCCACGCCGCCACGTGATCGGGATTCCCCCAGGTGGCCGTGAGGCGGCCGCGCTGCTCCGGAAAGTCCCGCCACGCGAGGAGCCACGTCTCCCCGGAGAGGTAGTCGATCAGGCCGAAGAACCCCAGCAGGCCGCCGAGGATCACGAGCCCGCGCACGAGCCGCCCCAGCTGGTGCCGCGTGGTGAAGGCGTTGACGACGAGGTAGTAGACGCCGACGTAGGCCGCGAACAGCAGCGTGGAGTCGAACGTCTGCCGGGGCAGCACGCTGCCGACGGTGAGGAATGGCGCCGGAAACGCCGGCGCGAACGTGGTCACGGGCTGGGCGGGCGCCAGCGCCCACGCCACCAGGGCGCGGTTGCCGAGCACGAGCTGCACGAGCAGGTACGCGAAGAGCAGCGTCACCGGCAGGTCGAGCGGCGTGCGCCGCCACGCCGGACGCTCCTCGGAGGCCTGCGCAGCCAGCCACGCGGCGGCGCCCAGGCCGAGGAGGACGCCGCAGACGGCGAGCGGCCAGGGTCGCCAGGCGCCGGAGGCCACGGCCGACCAGATCAGGACCGCGTAGACGGCGGTCCGCGCAACCGTGGTCGCTATTCCGTCACGCTCACGGGAAGTTGTAACGGCTGATGTGCAGGTGCACGCCGTGGCTGCCAGCGGGCTCGACCGAGACCTCGGCGGTGCCCTCGAGACGCGGCGTGCCCGCCCGGCGCAGCGCCGCCGTCAGCGCGGCGAAGTCCTGGGCCACGAGCGACAGCGCCACCATGCCCTCGGTGCCGCCGACCTCCGCGGCCGGGACGACCAGCAGCGCGCCCTTGCCGACGGCCAGCATCGTGCGCGGGCCGTCGTTCATCGCGACCTCCGTGAAGCCGAAGAGCGTCTGGAAGCGGCCGGCCGTCTGCCGGACGTCCTGGGCGCCGATGACGAGCCGCTTGAGCCCGAGGGGCGAGCCGTGGCCCGGCGCTTCGCCCGCGGGCGGCGTCGCGAGCTCCACGAGCACGCCGCAGCACGCGCGCGGGTGCAGGAACGCGATCTGCCCGGCGAGCCCCGCGCGCGGGGCGGTATCGATCAGCTCGGCGCCGCGATCCTTGAGGGCGACGAGCGCCCCGCCCACGTCGGGCGTCTCGAAGCACAGGTGATGGAGACCCTCGCCGTGCCGGGCCAGGAAGCGCCCGATGCCGGAGGTGGCGTCGGTCGGCTCCAGCAGCTCGATCTCGGTGTCGCCCGCCGCGAGCAGCGCGGCGCGCACGCTCTGCTCGGGGATCACCTTCTCCTTGAGGAGCGGCAGGCCGAGGACGTCGCGGTAGAAACGGTACGCGTCGTCGAGGCGCTTCACCACGACGCCGACGTGATGGATCCGTCGCATCACTCTGAGGTCCTCCCTAGCGGACGAAGGCGGCGGCGCGCCGGGCGCGGGCGTCGCGGATGCGGATGCGGTGGTTGAAGAGCAGCGTCGCGGGGAGCGCGTCGAGGGCGAACCAGTCGAGGGCCAGCGTCTCGTCGCAGGTCGTCAGCGTCCCGCCGCGCGCGGCGCACTCGAAGCACACGTTCACGTAGTGCCACACGTTGCCGTCGGGGTAGCGGACGACCTGCAGCCCGGGCTCGGAGTAGACGCCGATGAGGCGGCGCGGGGTCACGCGCAGGCCGGTCTCCTCGCGCACCTCGCGCGCGACGGCGTCGGTGACGGACTCGCCGATCTCGACGGAGCCGCCCGGCAGACCCCACTGCCCGCCGTCGGAGCGCTGCTGCAGCAGCAGGCGCCGGCGGCGATCGAAGATGACCGCGGAGACGCTCGGACGAACGCCGAGCGCGCGCTCGTGGTCACGCTCGAGGGTGATCACCGGCCCACCCTACCGGACGGCGCCGGGGTGCGCAAGATCAGGCGGCCGTGAACAGCCGCTGGAACTGCTCCCACGGCACGGGCGGCGTGGCGGCCAGGGTGGCGTTCTCGTCGATGTGGGCGCCGGTCTTCATGCCGACGAGCGCCGTGCCCACGCCGGGCGTGGAGCGCACGAACTGCAGCGCGCGCTGCGCGTCGGAGGTGAGGCTGGCCAGCGTCGTGCCGAGCTCGGGCGGCAGTCCCTGGGCGAGCTGACCCTGCATCATCGGCGCGGACGCCATCGCGTACACGTGCGCGTGCTCGGTGGCGCGCAGCATCGGCACCAGGCCGGCGTCGGCGGGCTGGTTGGCGAGCGTGAAGGCCTCGGGCATGGCCAGGTTGTAGGGCAGCTGCACGACGCGGCAGTGGTGGTCCTCGCCGCCGGCCTCCCGCGCGGCCGCCAGCACCTCGCCGAGCGACAGGAAGCCGCGCTCCTGGGGCGGCACGCGATAGCCGTTCCAGGTGGCCGTGCCGTACCAGCGGATCTTCCCGGCCGCCACCGCCTCCTCGAGGGCGCCGAACGCCGCGCGCAGGCGCGCGAGGAAGTCCGGGCGCGCCACCTCGTCGAGCTGCGTCTCGGGATTGTGGACGTAGTAGACGTCGATCGTCTCGAGACCCAGGTTGGCGCGGCTGCGATCGATCTGGTCGGCGAGGAAGCGCGGCGTCATGCAGTGCCAGCCCACCACGTCGCCGGGCCGCACGATGCCCGGCTGGACGTAGGTCGCCGCGAAGTACGCGCGCGGATCGGCGGGCGGCGCGCCGTCGAAGGCGAGGTAGCCGCCCTTGGTCGTGACCACCACCTCGTCGCGCGCGACGACGCCGCGCTCGATGGCCGCGGCCAGCGCGCTGCCGATGGCGCGCTCGCTCCGCTGGTGGCGATAGTTGATGGCGCTGTCGATGACGTTCACGACGCCGCGCTCGACGGCGCGGATCACCGCCTTCTCGTAGAGCGCATCGGTCGCGTCGTCCTCGCGGCCGAGATACGTGCCCAGCCCCAGCGACGAGGCGCGCGCGCCGCCGGGAAACTCGCGGAAGTGCGCGGGCACGGTGCGCGCGGCGTGGCGGGCCACGTAGCGGGCGGTGCCTTCGGCGGTGGCGTGACCGGCGAGCACGTCAGCCTTCCCGGTAGAAGAGGAGGATGAGCCCGACGCCGGTGAAGCACGCGCGCCAGATCCAGCCGGGCGCACGTCCCGCCGCGGGCAGGCGCACCTCGAGCCAGCGGCCCCAGCCCGCGAAGGCGCCGAGGATGCCGAGCGGCGCGTGGGTGACCTCGGTGAGGAACTCTTCCTTCAGGTTGAACATCGCGTGCGAGTGCGTGAGGAGGAGCCCGCCGCCCACCGCGCACAGCAGCGGGAACACGTAGCCCCACGGCCGCTCGGAGAGCCGGCCCGTGCTCACCAGCCACTGGAAGACCGCGAAGGCGACGACCAGGACCACGAAGGTGCGGTGCTGGAGCACGTCGGGCAGCGTGAGGCTCTCCCAGAAGCCCGCGGGGCCGAGCGGCCACGCGCGCGGGTCGTTGCGGACGAAGAGGAAGGCGGCGAGCCCCAGGAACACGAGCGGCCAGTGGCGCGCCCACCGCGCGCCGGCGAAGTGCAACAAGGCCAGCACGCCCATCGTCACCACGAAGAAGCCGGCCCAGTGGTGGTTGTACTCCGACCACGCGCGCTCCACGGGCTTGCGCTCGATCTGGCGCGCCATGAGCGGATCGGCCGCGCGCAGGAGCTCGTCGATCGGCGGGCTCGTCAGCCGCGGCGCGGCCGGGGTGAAGCGCGTGCTCACCTCGGCCACCGTGGCGCGATCGGTGGTGACGTCCACCGCCGGCGGCAGCGACGTGAGCGACGCGGCCGCGAAGAGGATCGTGAGGCCGAGGCCCAGTTCCACCTCCACGAAGCGCCAGAGACGCGCGCCGGGCGCCTCCGCGGCGCGGCGCACCGCGCGCATGTTCACGTAGGCGAGGGCCAGGGCCGGCACCAGGAGCGCGACCTTGCTCAGCACCATGACGCCATACGCGGTCCCGACGAAGGCCGCGAGGTCGCCGACGTACGCGAAGGTGAGGGCGAGGCCGGCCACGATCAGGGCCGCCATCGATCGGAAGGCGAGCGTCGAGAACCGGTGAACGATGAGAGGAACGTCGCCGACCACGAGGTCGGGCGTGTCGGAGCCACGCCGCATCTCGAACAGGCCACCCTCGGCCAGACCCGGCCTCGCGGCACCCGCTCCAACAGACCGCGGCGTGCTCGCCGCGCGTGTTGCCACCGCAAACAGCGTCAGGTGCGCGAGCCCGCCGACCCAGAGCGCGGCGGCGATCTGGTGGGCGGCGTCGAGGGCGACGAGCAGCGCGCGCCACTCGACCCGGGCCATCGCATGGCTCATGAACGCGGAGGACACGACGAGCAGCACGGCGCCGAGCGTCAGCGCCGTCCAGGCCGCCGGCGATCCCGCGCGGCGGGCCAGCGTCCACGCGAGGACGCCGACGGCGAGCGCGAGCCCGACGCGCGTCGTGGCCGCCAGCGCGAACGGCGTCTCGACGAACGCGGCCACGGGCCAGTGCCCGTGCGCGTCGGCGAGCGCGCCGAGGCTGACGAGGAGGATCGCCGTCTGGGCGAGCGCCGTGCCCACGGCCGCGACGCCGATCGCCTGCAGCGCCCACCGGGTCGGCCGGTCGGGCACGACCTGCGGCCGCGCGCGGAGCACGAGGCGGAGCCACGCGACGCCGCCGAGGGCCACGCTGGCGAGGGCGAGGATCAGGCCGCGAAGGAGGACGTCGACGAAGCCCGCCATCCGTCAGGGCGCCAGGCGGAACTGGTAACTGCCGGTGACGACGTGGCCGTCGGTGGAGAAGACCTGCCACTCCACGCGCCACGTGCCCGGCGCGAGCGGGGGCACGACGGCCCGCAGGCTCTCCGCCGTCCCGTCCTCGCTGCGCGCCGTCGGCGCCGCCGCGACCGTGCCGCGCTCGTCGACGAGGCGCACGCGCGACAGCCGCTTCTCGATCCGGTTGTTGAAGCGCAGGACGACGGCGGACGGCGACGCGGCGAGCACGGCGTCGGGCGCGGGGGTCGCGGCGAGCAGGAGCGAGTGGGCGGCGGCGGGCCCCGCACCGGTCAGAAACAGCAGCACCAGCGCGACCCTCACCGCCAGTCGTCGAGGACCAGGTGCGTCGGGTCCTCGTAATCCTCCTGCTTGCCCTTCTGCATCCGCAGCATCGTGAACTCGACCTGGTAGCCGCACCTCACCAGAGTGCTGTACGCCACCCAGTAGCGCAAGTAGACGGGCAGCGCGACGCGCTGCACGCCGAGCTCGTGGCCGAAGTCCTCCACGGCGGCCACGAACTGCTCGAGGTGCTCGACGCGCCGCTGCGCAGGGTCGATGGCCATGTACTTCACGTACAGCGTGCCGGTGGGCGCCTCGCTCACGCCGGGGGTGTGCACGACGGCGAAGCCCACGAGGTCGCGGCCGCGCTCGAGCAGGAGCGTGTCGCCCAGCGCGAGCCCGTCCACGATCTCGACCTCCTTGGCGAGGTCGAGGCCGCGATAGATCGCGTTGGTGATGCGATGCACCCGCGCGAGGGCGGCCTTCTTCTTGGTCTCCTCGAGCTGCGAGTAGCGCCGCACGGCCAGCGGCCCGCGCGCCAGCTTGGTGGCGGGGCGCGGCGCGCTCCGATCGAGCACGCGGGTCATGAGCGCCGTCAGCGCCTTCGGGCGGTACCCGAACTTGTGGTAGAGGGCGAGGTGCTTGGGGCTCGTCGGGTAGGTCATCACGCCCTGCAGCGTGGTCTTGTTCTCGTCGAAGAATTCCTGGGTGGCGCGGATGAGCTGCTGGCCGATGGTCTGGTTCTGATAGTTGGTCAGCACCGCCACCGGGCCGAGCAGGCCCACCGAGCCCCACGCCACGGCCAGCGCGGTGCCGACGATCTTGGCGTTGTCCTCCTCCGCCACGTAGCAGCCCCACGGCTCCATCAGCCAGCGGTGGTGGACGTACTGCGCGCCGCTGAAGGCCTGGCGCGGCCGCGTGCCGAGCTGCCGCTCGAGGAAGTCGCCGAACGTGTGCTCGAGGACCTCCTTCACCTTGGAGAGGTCGCCCTTGCGAACGCGGCGGACCTGGACCTTGGGCAGGCGGCCCTGCGGGTCCAGCCCGGCCCGATCGACGGTCGCCCTCACGAGGCGCCCGCGAGGTCTTCCAGCAGCGTGATGATCCCGGAATGGTCGAGGCCGCCGCGGCCCTTCACGCGCATGGCGTTGAAGAGCTCCTGCACGACGGCCGTGGCCGGCAGCGGCACGCCGAGCGAGCGCGACGACTCCATGATCAGCCCGAGGTCCTTGAAGTGCAGATCGATCTTGAAGCCGGGGTTGTAGGTGCCGGCGATGTAATTGGCCTTCTTCTGCTCGAGGCACTTGCTGCCCGCGAGGCCGCCGCCGAGCGCGGTGAGCAGGAGCTCGCGATCGAGCCCGGCCTTCTTGCCGAGGGTGAGCGCCTCCGCGAGCGCGGTGAGGTTCCCGGCGACGATGATCTGGTTGGCGAGCTTGGTGAAGCCGCCGAAGCCCAGCGGCCCGAGCAGCGTGATGGTCTTGCCCATGGCCGACAAGATCGGCAGCACCGCCTCGAACGTCGCCTTGTCGCCGCCGACCATGATCGACAGCGCGGCATTGATCGCGCCCTGCTCACCGCCCGAGACCGGCGCGTCCAGCATCTTCACGCCCTTGGCCGCGAGCGCCTTGCCGACCTTCTGCGAGACGATCGGCGAGATCGTGGACATGTCGATGAAGATCAGCCCGGGCCTGGCGCCCTCGATGATGCCGCCCTTGCCGAGGGCGACCAGCTCCACGTCGGGCGAGTTGGGCAGCATCGTGATGAGCACGTCGGACTGCGCCGCGACCTCTTTCGGCGACGTGGCGGCTTTCGCGCCCGCCTTGACGACGTCGTCCACCGGTCCGCGGCTGCGACTGTGCACGACGAGCGTGTAGCCGGCCGCTATCAGATTTTTGGCCATGGGCCGGCCCATGATGCCGAGTCCGATGAATCCGATGGTCTGTGCCATGACTCCCCCGTGAAAGTGATCGCGCGGTGCGGGAAGTAACACACACGGCGCGAAAGGGTCAAGGAGGCGACAGCCGGTTACCTTTCATCCACGTCTCGAGCACGCGGATGGTCGAGAGCTCGCCGGGCGGGCACTCCAGCGGGTTCGCCGACAACACGAGCAAATCCGCGCGCTTACCCGCCTCGAGGCTTCCCGTGACGTCGTCGATGCCCGCCGCGCGCGCCGCGCCCAGCGTGTAGGCCTCGAGCGCAGCGGCGGCGGAGATGGCTTCCTCGGGCGCCGCCACCTGCCCGAGCCGGCTCGTGCGCGTGACGGCTGCGGCGATGCCGGCCAGCGGCGAATTCGAGCCGCAGGGATAGTCCGAAGAGAACGCCTGGCGCACGCCGGCGCGCAGCGCGCGGCCGAACGGCCGCTGGAGGATCGTGGAGTCCGTCGGGCGGTCCGGCGACGGCGCGCCGCGCGCGTCCCAGAGAAACGACGGCTGGGCCACGACCCAGATGCCGAGGTCGGCGAGGCGCGCGATCAGGTCGGGCGTGAGGAAGATCGCGTGGTCGATCCTCACGCGGTCGCGGCCCTCGGGCACCTCGCGGACCGCGTCCTCGATGGCGCCGAGGGCCGTCTCCACGCCGAGGTTGCCGATGGCGTGGCACACGACGCGGCGGCCGGCGCGCCAGGCGGCGAGCAGCAGGGCCGTCAGCTCGGCGCGCGTGTAGAAGAGGAAGCCGCCCACCCGCGGCGCGCCATCACGCATGACGCGCATCGCGCAGCGGTAGCCGCCGTCCACGAAGACCTTGAGCGCGCCCGGCGCGGGGTCGTCGGGACGCTCGAACCAGCCACGCGAGCCGACCATCACCTCCCCGACGTCGATGGCGAGGGCCCCGGCCGCGCGCGCCTCCGCGTAGCGCCGCGCCATGGCCGGCGTCACCGCCGCGTCCTGGATCGCCGTGATGCCCAGCGCGGCGTAGCGGCGGCTCGCCGCGCCCGCGACCTCCGCGAAGCGCTCCTCCCAGGCGGCGCGCGACGCGGTCTCGGCGGCGCTCATGCCGCGCTCGAAGAGCAGGCCCGTGGGCTCGCCGGCCTTGTCGCGCGCGATCTCGCCGCCAGGCGGATCCGCGGTGCCACGCGTGATGCCGGCCTCGGCGAGCGCGCGGGAGTTCACCACGCACTGGTGATGCGAGAAGTGCATGAGGAGCGCGGGGCGATCGGGCACCGCGGCGTCGAGATCGCCGCGGGTGGGATGCACGCCGACGAGGCGATGGTCGTAGCCGACGACGCGCACCCAGGCGCCGGCCGGCGTCGCGCGCGCGGCGGCGGCGAGCGTCTGCTGGATCTCCGGCACGCTGCGCGCCTCGCGGCAGTCCGCCCAGAGCGTCTCGAAGGCGCCGATCGAGAAATGGTTGTGGGGATCGACGAAGCCCGGCACGACCGTCTTGCCCTCGAGGTCGATCACCTCGTAATCGTCCTCGCGGAGCCAGAGCACCTCGTCGGTGCCGCCGACCTCCACGATGCGCCCGTCCTTCACCGCGAGGGCCTGCGCGACGGGCAGGCTCTCGTCCATGGTGAGGACGGTGGCGTTGACGAGGAGGTGGACTACTTCTTCCCCCACAACTCCTTGCTGAGCCAGTCGAGGCCGAGATCCTTCAGCGTCTGCGGCAGGGGCTTGCCGGTCTTGCGGTCGTAGCCGACTTCCTTGTACCAGGTGTCGACCATCTTCTCCCACTGCGCGGAGACGGCCTGGCCCGCGGCCGGACCGTTCTGCGGCGTGGAGCCGTACCGGTACGACGGCTTCTCGAGATCCGGCGTGAGGCCGCAGCGGAGGGCCGTCGCGCGATTGATGGCGGCGGTGCGCCGGCCGAACTTCATCGCCTCCGCGACCGTGTAGTACCAGCCCGTGGCGGCGGACAGCGCGCGGCAGACGTTCTCCAGCCGCGTGCGCGTCGTGAAGATGCAGATGCCGAGCGAGTCCTCGAACGCGCGGCGCCCGCGGCAGCCGGCCACGAGCTTGGCGACGTCCACGCCGTCGAAGGGATTGATGCGCGCGGGCAGCCCGAGCTCCGTCTGGTGCACGGGGTTGCCGGTCTCCATCGTCGCCGTCGACGAGGTCGCGGTGTCGAGCATCTCCTCCCAGCGCGCGCGATGGTCGTGGCCGCGCGGTGACGCGCCCTTGCCCGTATAGATCGCCGCCTTGGCGGCCTCGCCACCGAGCTTTTCCGAGGCGCGCTTGACGCCCTCGGCGAGCAGGTCCCCGAAGCCCTCGCGCTTGTTGATCATCTGGAGCAGGCGGTTGGCGCCCGCGACGTCGCCCCACTTGAGGTCGAGGCCCACCTGCTGCCTGGTGAGCCAGCCCTTCTCGAGGCCTTCCATCACCCAGCCGATGACCCAGCCGAACTCGTTGACGTCCACGCACGCGCGGTCCGTCTGGGTGTTGAGCCACGCCACCGCGCTCTGATCGGTGGCCCCGATCGTCCAGCCCGCGCCCGACCAGCCCTCGTACTCCGGCTCGTCCACGATCTTGCCCTTGTAGGGGCCCTCGCGGATGACGGACATGTGGCAGTGATGCATGCCGCACGCGTTGCACTGGTGGCCGCGGTGGTCGAAGCCCTCGCGCAGCCGCGGCGCCTCCCACGACTTCATGTCCACGTCGCCGGTGACGCTCGTCGTGTAGTTGCGGATCGGCAGCGCGCCCATCTTCGAGAGGTTCACCACGCCCGGCAGCGTCCCGTAC
>DASYTM010000230.1:0-30450 GCA_036002345.1 Candidatus Methylomirabilota bacterium
TACTACGCGCTGAAGGCGCTGCTCGACCCGACGATCCCGGCCAACGGCGGGTTCTATCGCGCGATCCGGGTGGAGGCGCCGGAGGGCTCCTTCCTCAACCCGCGGCCGCCCGCCGGCGGCGGGCCGCGCGCGATCATCTGCTATCGTACCTTCGAGGCGGTGATCGGCGCGCTGGCGCCCGCGCTGCCCGATCGGGTGGCCGCCGCCGCCTCGCACTTCGCCAACCCGACGTTCGGCGGCTGGGACCGCGCGCGCAAGCGCCGCTTCGTCGCCTACGAGCTGGTGCTCTCCGGCACGGGCGCGCGCGCGACCAAGGACGGCTGCGAGGCGATGTCGTACGCCTTCAACGCCTCCAATATCCCCGTGGAAGCCCAGGAGGCGAACCAGCCCATCGTGGTCGAGCGCTTCGAGTTCGTCCGCGACTCCGCGGGGCCGGGACGGTTCCGCGGCGGCTGCGGGATCCGGCGCGACATGCGCTTCCTCGCCGACGAGGGCAAGCTCACCAACCTCTCCGAGCGCCAGCGCTTCGCGCCGTACGGGCTCTTCGGCGGCAAGCCGGGCGCGCTGGCTCGCACCGTGATCAACCCGGGGCCGGACGAGCAGCCCGTGCACGGCAAGCAGTCGCGCGAGTTCGAGTACGCCGACGTGATCTCGTTCCAGCAATCCGGCGCCGGCGGCTACGGCGATCCGTTCGAGCGCGACCCCGAGGCCGTGCTGGACGACGTGCTCGACGACTACGTGTCGATCGAGGCCGCGCTCGAGCGGTACGGCGTGGTCATCGTCGGTGACCGCGTCGACACCACGGCCACCGCGGCCCGTCGCGGCCGGAGCCGCGCCGCATCTCGAACAGGCCACCCACGGCCCGAACCGGCCTCGCGGCCCCCGCTCCAGCAAACATGATCGAGTTCACGCCGGAGCAGGAGAACTTCCGGCGCTCCGTGGCCCGCTTCGTGGACGCCGAGGTGACGCCGGCGGCGCAGGCCGTCGACGAGCGCGGCGAGTTTCCCGCCGCGCTCTTCCGGCGCATCGCCGACCTGGGCTGGCTGGCGCTGCGCTATCCCGAGAAGTATGGCGGCGCCGACGCCGACATGACGACGTACTGCCTCCTCGCCGAGGAGCTCGCGCGCGGCTCGCTGTCGGTGGCGGCGGCGGCCGCGATGCAGTCGCTGATGGGCACGCACTTCATCTTCGAGTACGGCGGCGACGAGCTGCGCGAGCGGTACCTCGCGCCCGCCCTCCGCGGCGACCTGATCGCCACCTTCGCCATGACCGAGCCGAACGCCGGCTCCGACGTCGCCAACCTCGCCACCCGCGCCGAGCGGCGCGGCGACCGCTGGGTGCTGCGCGGCACGAAGACGTGGGTGACCAACGCGCCGGTCGCCGACGTGCTCACGGTGGCCGCCAAGACGTCGGGCGAGCGCGGGATGAAGAACATCGCGCTGTTCCTGCTCGACCGCCGGACGATGCGCGGGATCACGCTGGGCAAGCCGATCGACAAGATGGCGGTGCGCGCCTCCGCCACCGGCGAGATCATCCTCGAAGACGTCGAGGTTCCCGCCGAGCACCTGCTGGGCGGCGAGACGGGCGGCGTCGAGAAGATCGGCGGCATTCTCGCCGAGATCCGGATCATGACCGCCGCGCTCTCGGTGGGGCTCGCGCGCGCGGCCTACGAAGCCGCGCTCGCCTACTCGCGCGAGCGCACGACCTTCGGCAAGCCGATCGCCGAGCACCAGGCCATCGGGTTCAAGCTCGCCGACATGCTCGCGTCGATCCACGCCGCCGCGGTGCTGACCTACCAGGCCGCCGGACGCCTCGACGCCGGGCGGCCGGTCGGCCGTGAGGCCGCCATCACCAAGCTGCTGGCGTCGGAGACGGCGGTGCGGGTGACCGACGAGGCCGCGCGCATCTTCGCCTCCTACGGCCTCGCGATGGAGTATCCCGTGCAGCGTTACTTCCGCGACGCGCGCTTCCTGCTACCCGGCGGCGGCACCTCGGAGATCCTGCGCCTGGTCATCGGGCGCGAGCTCGACTGGGATCGCGGGACGGCCTTTCAATGAAGACGAACGGATGTCCGGCCGACCGTCGAGCGCCGGAGGCTCTGCGAAGGCGCTCCGACGGCAAATACGAATGAAGCCCTACGAGATCCTGACGTTCGACTGCTACGGCACGCTGATCGACTGGGAGCGCGGCATCGGCGACGCGTTCGAGGCCGCCGCGCGCGCCGACGGCGTCAAGCTCGACCGCTCCGGCGTGCTGCAGGCCTATCACGAGATCGAGCCCGTCGTGCAGGCCGAGCGCTATCGCTCGTATCGCGAGGTGCTGACGCTCACGGCCGAGCACATCGCGGGGCGGCTCGGCTGGGCGCTCGGGCTCCAGGGCGGCGCATTCGTGGCCGAGAGCCTGCCGTCGTGGCCGCCGTTTCCCGACACGAACGCGGCCCTGGCACGGCTCGTGGGCGCGGGCTACCGGCTGGCGATCCTCTCCAACGTGGACGACGATCTCCTCGCGGGGACCCGTAAGCATCTCGGCGTGGACTTCGAGTTCGTGGTCACGGCGCAGGAGGTCGGCTCCTACAAGCCGGCCCCGGCTCACTTCACGACGGCCCGCGCGCGCATCGGCGGGGCGCCGTGGCTGCACGTGGCGCAGAGCTGGTTCCACGACGTGAAGCCGGCGCGGGCGCTCGGCATTCCGACGGCGTGGATCAATCGCAAGCACGAGCGCCGGGCCGGTGACGCCGAGCCCGACGCCGAGTTCGCCACGCTGGGCGAGGCCGCGGCGTGGCTGGCTGGCGAAGAATCGAGGGGGGCCACGGCTTCGCCGGGGCGCCCCGAGCGTGAGGGGGGTGTGGGGGGCCATGTCGGGGCCCCCCACGACGAATGATGGGACGGTTCTGGGAGGAGTTCACGGTGGGCGAGGTGCTGGTGACAGGACGGCGCACGATCGACGGCGGCGATGTCTCGCGCTACGCGGGACTCAGCGGCGACTTCAACCCGTTGCACATCGACGCGGAGTACGCGAAAACGACGCCGTTCGGCGAGCGCGTGGCCCACGGCATCCTCACCCTGGCCGTCTCTCACGGCCAGCAGAACCTCGGCGGCTGGTTCGAGGGCACCACGCTCGCGCTGCTCGGTCTCGATCGGCTGAAGTTCGCCGCGCCCGTGAAATTCGGCGACACCGTGCGCACGGAGATGACGGTCACGGAGACGCGACCCTCGTCCAAGCCCGATCGGGGCGTCGTGCGCTTCGACGTGGCCGTGAAGAACCAGCAGGGTGACGTGGTGTGCTCCTACGAGGAGGCGGTGCTCATGAAGCGGAAGACGCGATGACGGTCACGGGCCCGACCCCGGTGCTCGACGCGGTCTACCGGCGCGACGCGGCTGCGCTCACGCGGCTGCTCGAGGGCGGCGCCCGGCTCACGCTGCTCGAGGCGGCGTTCGGCGGCCACCAGGCGCTGGCCGAGCTGCTGCTGGCGCACGGCGCCGACGCCGCGGCCAAGAACGACGACGGCCAGAGCCCGCTCGACGTCGCCCAGGCCAAGGGCCACGCGACGCTCGCGCGTCGCCTGCGCGGAGAGCTGCCATGAGGAAGGTCGCGCTGATCGGCGCGGGCGTCTCGAAGTTCGGCGTGCGCAAGGCGTCGTACCGCGACCTCATCTGGGAGGCGGGCAAGGCGTGCTTCGACTCCGTGCCCGGCGTGAAGCCGAAGGACCTCGAAGGCCTGGTCGTCGGCTCCGTCATGCCCGAGCGGACCGCGTTCCAGAGCCACATCTCGTCGATGGCCGCCGAAGCGCTGGGCATCCGGCCGAGTGCGCTCAGCGCGCGGACCGAGCACATGTGCGCGTCGGGCACGGTCGGCATCCGCTACGCGTACGCCTTCATCGCCGCCGGGCTCGCCGACCTCGTGATGGTCCTCGGCGTCGAGAAGCTCAACCAGCCGAGCGGCGACGAGGCCATTCTCAACATGGGCACCGGCGTGGACCGCGAGTGGGAGGCCGCCTTCGGGCTCACCGCGCCGCCGTGCTTCGCGCTGGCCGCGCAACGGCACATGGCCGAGTACGGCACGACGGAGGAGCAGCTCGCGCTGGTGGGCGTGAAGAACCACACGCACGCCAGCAAGAACCCGAACGCCCACTTCAACAAGGGCGCGACGCTCGACCAGGTGCTCGGCTCGCGCATGATCGCCAGCCCGCTGCGTTTGTTCATGTGCTCGCCGATCACCGACGGCGCGGCGGCCGTCATCGTGGCCAGCGAAGAGCGAGCGCGCGCGCTGACCGACAAGCCCGTGTGGATCCGCGGCAGCGGCCAGGCCCTCGACGGCTTCCAGCTCACGTCGCTGCACGAGGACTACGCGCACTGGCCCGCCATGAAGCGCGCCGCGGAATCCGCCTACAAGGCCGCCGGCGTCGGCCCGAAGGACGTGGACGTCGCCGAGGTCCACGACTGCTTTTCCATCGCGGAGCTGATCGCCTACGAGGAGCTCGGCTTCTGCAAGAAGGGCGAGGCCGGTCCGTTCGTCGCCGCCGGGCGCAGCGACTACGGCGGCGACGTCGTCGTCAACCCGCGCGGCGGCCTCATCGGCTGCGGCCATCCCCTCGGGGCCACGGGCGTGGCCCAGGCCGCGGAGGTCTGGGCCCAGCTGCGCGGCGAGGCGGGAGCGCGCCAGGCGCCCGACGCCGCCGTCGGCCTCACCCACAACAACAGCGGGATGGGCGAGCACATCGTCGTGATCTACGGCAAGGAGTCCGCGTGATGGGAGTGCGAGCCGCAGCCGAAGGCGAGGCGAGCCTGTGACGAGCACGGTCGCGATCCTCGGCCCGGGGCGGATCGGCCGCCAGATCGCGCTCACCTTCGCGCTGGGCGGCTGCCGCGTGCTGTTCGTGGATCTCAAGGACCGCTCGGTGGCCGACAGCGAGCTCGTGCTCGCCGACGCGCGGCGCGAGATCGCGCGCGATCTCGCGCTGATGGTGGAGGAGCAGGTCGTCACGGACGCCGCCGCCGCGCGGGCGCTCGAGCGCATCGAGGAGCGCGTCGGCCTCGGCGATCTCGGCGCGTGCGCGTTCGTGCAGGAGGCGCTGCCGGAGTCGGTCGAGCTCAAGCGCGCGACGTTCAAGCGGCTCGCCGACCGGATCGGACCCGAGGCCATCGTCGCGTCGGGGTCGTCGACGATCTCGCCCTCGCACATGGCCGACGCGCTGGATCGGCCCGAGCGCTTCGTGGTCGCACACTGGCTGAACCCGGCGCACATCATCCCGCTCGTCGAGGTGGTGCCCGGGCCCCAGACGGCGCCCGGGATCGTGGAGCGCACGCTCGCGTTCCTCACGCAGCTCGGCAAGACGCCGGTGCGGTGCGCCGACTCGCCGGGCTTCATCGGCTCGCGCATGCAGGTGCTGCTCATGAACGAGGCGGTCCGCCTCGTCGAGGAGGGCGTGGCGACGCCGGAGGACGTGGACCGCGCGTTCCGTGCCGGGATGGGGTTCCGCTACGCCTCCATCGGCATCTTCGAGTTCATCGACTGGGGCGGCGTGGACATCCTCTATCGGGCCAGCCGCTACATGAGCGAGGCCCTCGGCGACGACCGCTTCAAGCCCGCGCGCCTCGTCGAGCAGAAGATGACGTCCAACGAGCTCGGGCCCAAGACCGGCCGCGGCTTCTTCGACTACTCGGGCGACAAGCGCGACAGCTTCGAGACGGCGAAGATTCGCGCGCTGCTCCGCCAGCTCAAGCGCGAGCGGGAGTCCTCCGCGTGACGTACTTCCGCGCCATCGATCCGTTTCCGCTGGAGAGCGCGGACCACACCAAGCTCCACGAGTTCTACGCGCGGCTCGCGGAAGGTCGGCTGGTGACGACGCGCTGCACGAAGTGCGGCAAGACCGCGTGGCCGCCGCGCGGCTTCTGCGGCGAGTGCGCGTCCGACGCCTTCGAGTGGGTGGACCTGGCACGCGAGGGCACCATCCACGCGTTCACCATGCAGGACACGGGGCTCCCGCCCGGGTTCGAGGGGCCGCGCGTGTTCGCGATCGTGAAGGTCGACGGCCACCGCGTGTTCGCGCTGGTCACCGGGACCGACCCGGCGGCCGTGAAGATCGGCCAGCGCGTGCGGCTCGCGCCGATCCGCGTCGCCGACGATCCCAAGGGCAACGCCCGCTACCTTCCGGCCTTCACGCCCGCATGAAAGTCTTGATCGCGAAGCCCGGACTCGACGGCCACGACCGCGGCGCGAAGGTCGTCGTGCAGGCGCTGCGCGACGCCGGTCTCGAGGTCGTCTACACGGGGCTCAAGCGCACCCCCGAGGAGATCGTCGCGGAGGCGGTGCAGGAGGACGTGGACGTGGTGGGGCTGTCCATCCTCTCCGGCGCTCACGTGCCGCTCGCGCGCCGCGTGCTCGACGGGCTGCGCGCCCAGGGCGCCGGCGACGTGCGCGTCGTCGTCGGCGGGATCATCCCGCCGCGTGATCTCGCCGCGCTCACCGCGCTCGGCGTGAGCCGCGTCTTCCCGATGGGCACGCCGCTGCCGGAGATCGTCAAGGCCTTCCAGGGAGACTTGTCATGAAAGACGTCAGAGCCCACGCCGGCTTTCCCATCAAGCCCGTGTACGGCCCCGAGGATCTCGCCGGCCGCGAGGCCGAGCGCGACGTCGGCCGCCCCGGCGAATACCCGTTCACGCGCGGGATCCACAAGCACATGTACCGCGACCGCGTGTGGACGATGCGCCAGTACATCGGCTTCGGCACGCCGGGAGAGACGAACGCGCGCTTCAAGTACCTGATGGCCCACGGCCAGGACGCGCTCAACGTCGCGTTCGACCTGCCGACGCAGCTCGGCCTCGACTCCGACGACCCGCGCGCCGACGGCGAGGTGGGCCGCGTGGGCATGGCCATCGACACGCTGGCCGACATGGAAGAGGCCTTCGCCGGCATCCCGCTGGACAAGGTCAGCGTCTCGCTGACCATCAACGGCATGGCCGCGCCGATCACCGCGATGTACTTCGCGGTGGCCGACAAGCAGGGCGCCGCGCGCGACCGCGTGGTGACCACGCCGCAGAACGACATCCTCAAGGAGTTCGTGGCGCGCGGGACGTGGATCTATCCCGTGGAGCCGTCGCTCCGCCTCGTCGGCGATCTCATCGAGTACGCGGCGCGCCACTATCCCCGCTCCAACCCCGTCTCGGTCTGCGGCTATCACATCCGCGAGGCGGGCTGCACGACGGCGCAGGAGATGGCCTACGGCCTCGCCATCGCCGCCGCCTACGTGGACATGATGGTGCGCCGCGGCATGGACGTCGACGAGTTCGCGCCGCGCGTGTCGTTCAACTTCACGGCGTGGGGCAAGATCTTCGAGGAGGTCGCCAAGTTCCGCGCGGGGCGGCGGCTCTACGCGCGCATGCTGCGCGAGCGGTTCGGCGCGAGGAATCCGAAGTCCTGGATGTTCCGCACGCTCATCGGCGGGGGCGGCTCGGCCTTCGTCGTGCAGGAGCCGGAGAACAACATCGTGCGCGGCGCGTACATCGCGCTGGCCGCGGCGCTCTCCGGCGCGCAGACCATGGCCCTGCCCACCTACGACGAGGCCTACACGATTCCCTCCGCGAAGGCCCAGCTCATCGCCCTGCGCACCATGCAGATCTGCGCCGAGGAATCGGGGGCGGCCGACACGGTGGACCCGCTGGCCGGCTCGTACTACGTGGAGACGCTCACGAACCAGATGGAGGAGACGATCACCGCGGAGCTGGCGGCGGTGGACCGCATGGGCGGCATCGTGGACGCCATCAAGTCGGGCGCGCTCCAGGCCGAGGTCGCGCGCCAGGCCAACCGCTTCGAGCAGGCGCTGGCCTCCGGCGTGGTGCCGAAGGTCGGCGTCAACTGCCACGTGGCCGCGGGCGCGGCCGAGGCCGATCCCGAGGTCGAGCTGTACGCCTTCGACGCGAAGGCCGCGGAGACGCAGGTCGCCAAGCTCGCGCGCGTGCGCCGTGAGCGCGACGACCGCGCGGCGCGCGCGGCCCTGGCGCGCCTGTCCGACGAGGCGCGCGCCACCACCAACCTCATGCCGGCCATCGTGGAGGCCGTGAAGGCGTACGCCACGCTCGGCGAGATCAATCGCGCGATGAAGGACGTCTTCGGCGAGCACAAGGAGCCCGTGCAATGGTGAGCGCAGAGCGGTTCGCGCAGGGGATGACGTTCGACGAGTACGTGAAGTTCGTGTCCACGCCGGAGAACCTCAAGCGCGAGGGCTCGTTCAACATGCCGCGGAGGGACTACGGCGACTTCCTCCGCAAGGCCTTCGAGGCCGCCCAGCTCACCGACGCCCAGCGCGAGGCATGGCAGTGGATCGTGTCCCAGCCGAACGGGCCGGCCAAGATGCTGGTCATCTCCGAGGAATGGTCGTCGGACTGCCGGCGCGACGTGCCGGTGCTGGCGCGACTGGCCGCCGCGGGCGGGCTCGAGATGCGCATCTTCCCGCGCGACGGCCACAAGATCAGCTCGCTGCCCGTGCCGGATCCCAAGGAGTCGCCGAACGCCGATCTGATGGCCCAGTTCCTCAAGAAGCGCGGCGCGGAGACGTTCCAGTCGATCCCGATCGCGGCGTTCTACACGAAGGGCTTCGAGCCCCTCTACACGTACACCGAGTTTCCGCAGATCTACCGCAAGGACCGCGTGGTCGGCGCGATCCGGGCGCCGAAGCCGGGCGAGTCGAAGGACGACACGCTCAAGCGCGGCCTGGGCGACTTCTTCGCGTTCCAGCAGACGCCGTTCTTCCGTCTCTACGCGGCCGCGGCCGTGGACGAGATCATCGCCATGCTGCACGAGCGACTGCGGGTGGGCTCGCTGGCGTGACGTCGCTCTCCGTCGTCGGCAAGGCCACGCCGAAAAAGGACGGCGCCGAGAAGGTCACGGGCCGCACGCGCTACCTGCACGACCTCGTGCTGCCCCGGCTCGCCCACGGCAAGATCTTGCGCGCCCGCCACCCCCACGCGCGCATCGTGTCCATCGACACGCGCCGCGCGAAGGCCATGCCCGGCGTGCTCGCCGTGCTGACGGCGGAGGACGTCGAGCCGCGCCGCTTCGGCTTCGCGGTGGACCAGACCGCCCTGAAGGGCGGGAAGGTCCGCTGCGTGCGCGACGAGGTCGCCGCCGTCGTGGCCGAGACGGCGGCCCTCGCCGAGGAGGCCCTCGCCCTCATCGACGTCCGCTATGACGAGCTGCCCGCCGTGTTCGATCCGAACGAGGCGGTGCGGCCGGGGGCGCCGCGCGTGCACGACGAGCGGGCCGACAACCACACGGATCTCCGGTACCAGTTCAGCCATGGAGACGTCGATCGCGCCTTCGCCGAGGCGGCGGCGGTCGTCGAGGGCACGTACCGGTTGAATTTCGTCACGACGTGTTGCCTGGAGACCATGATCGCGATCGCCGAGTGGGACGCGCAGGGCGGCCTCACCATGTGGTCCACCACGCAGGTGCCGTTTCTCTACCAGCGCGAGCTGGCGCGGGCGCTCGGCATCACGGGGGACCGCATCCGCGTCATGCAACCGCCCATCGGCGGGAACTTCGGCCGCGGGCTCGACCTCTACCCGATCGACGTCATCGCCGCGCTGCTCGCGCGCCGCGCGGGACGCCCGGTCAAGGTGGAGTTCGAGCGGCTGGAGGAGTTCGTGGCGAGCCCCACGCGCGAGCCGTGCGAGATCCGGCTGCGCACGGCCGCCGACGTCTCGGGCCGGCTGCTCGCGCGCGACGCGCACGTGACCGTCGACAACGGCGCGTACGTGTCGTGGGGCTCGACGACGCCCTACGTCATGCTCGCCACCGTGGCGGGACTCTACCGCGTGCCGAACGTCCGCTTCGACACGACGATCGCCTACACGAACAATCCGTACTCCGGCTCGATGCGCGGCTACGGCAACCTCGAGTCCACCTTCGCCGTCGAGTCCCAGATGGACGAGCTCGCCGACCGGCTCGGCCTCGACCGGCTCGAGATCCGCCGGCGCAACGTGAGCAAGTCGGGGGACGTCAATCCGCAGGGCTTCGTCATCACCTCGTGCGCGATGAGCGAGTGCCTGGACGCCGCCGCCGAGGCCGTGGCCGGGGCCCCGCCGCCGCCGCCGGGCTGGCGGCGCGGCATCGGCTACGCGGGGATGTTCCACGTGGGCGGCGGCGCGCGCATCTACCGCTCCGACGGCTGCGGCGCCATCGTGAAGATGGACGACTTCGGCAAGGTCGCGCTGATCACCGGGGCCACCGAGATCGGCCAGGGCTCGGAGACGGTGCTCGCCATGATCGTGGCCGAGACGCTCGGCGTGCCGCTCGAGCGCGTGGACGTCGTGAACTCCGACACGGCGGTGAAGCCGTGGGACGTCGGCGTCCACGCGAGCCGGACCACCTTCATCGCGGGTAACGCCGCGCGCCTGGCGGCCGAGAAGCTCCGCGACGACCTGCTCGCCATGGCCGCCGAGCAGCTCGACGAGCCCGTCGAGCGGCTCACCGTCCAGGACGGCGCGATCTTCGTCACCGCCGAGCCCCAGCGCCGGCTGCCGTACGAGCGCGTCGCGCGCGGCGGCCACTACCAGCCCGGCGGCCGCACGCTCGTGGCGGAGGCGTTCTACGATCCGCCCACGACGATGCTCGACAAGGACCTGCGCGGCAACGTCTCGGCGGCCTACGGCTTCGCCGCTCAGGCCGTGGCGTTGGACGTCGAAGAGGCCACGGGCACGATTCGCGTGCGCCGCGTCGCCTCCGCTCACGACGTGGGCCGCGCGCTCAACCCGCTGGCCGCCGAGGGCCAGATCCACGGCGGCATCCACATGGGGCTCGGCTACGCGCTGGCCGAGCGCCTCGTCGTCGAGGACGGCCAGGTCCTCACCGCGTCGTTCATGGACTACGCCATCTTGCGGGCGGACGACATGCCGGAGCTGGCCGTGCGGCTGATCGAGTCGCACGACGCCGAGGGCCCGTTCGGCGCCAAGGGTCTCGGTGAGTCGGGCGTGATCCCCGTGTCCGCGGCCGTCGCCAACGCCGTCCACGACGCGATCGGCGTGCGCTTCACCGAATTGCCGATCACCCCCGCGCGCGTGCACGCGGCGCTGATGCGGCGGTCCCGGTGACGCTCCCTTTCGACGGCGTGCGCGTGCTCGACCTCTCCCGCATGCTCGCGGGGCCGTACGGCTCGATGCTGCTCGCGGACCTCGGCGCCGACGTGATCAAGGTCGAGGCGCCCGACGGGGGCGATCCGATGCGCGCCATGGGCCCGCCGTTCCTGCCCGACGGCGCGAGCGCGTACTTTCTCGCGATCAACCGCAACAAGAGGTCGGTGGTGCTCGACCTCTCGAAGCCGGCGGCGCGCGACGTGTTCCTCGACCTCGTCGCGCAGTGCGACGTCGTGTGGGAGAACTTTCGCCCGGGCGTGATGGAGCGGCTCGGCCTCGGCTACGCCGCGCTCTCGACCGTGAACCCCGCGCTTGTGATGTGCTCGCTCTCCGCGTACGGGCAGGACGGCCCCTACCGCGACTGGCCGGCGTTCGACCTGGCCCTGCAGGCCATGGGCGGCGCGATGTCGATGACGGGCGCGCCGGGCGGCGACCCGGTGCGCATGGGGCTGCCGATGGGCGACCTCTCGGGCGGCATGTTCGGCGCGTTCGCGGTGGCGGGCGCGCTGCTACGCCGGGTCCGCACGGGGCAGGGCACGCACGTGGACCTCTCGCTGCTCGACTGCCAGGTCTCGCTGCTCTCGTACCTCGCCCAGTATTTCTGGACGGATGGCGTGGTGCCGGGGCCCATGGGCTCGGCGCACGCCTCCGTCGTGCCGTACGGCAGTCTGGCGACGCGCGACGGCCACCTCATCGTCGCCGTCTTCGAGCGCTTCTGGCCCGCGTTCTGCCGCGCGGCCGCGCATCCGGAGTGGACGGCCGATCCGCGGTTCGCCGCCAACGCCGACCGCGTGGCCAACCGCGCCGCGCTCATGACGCTGATCGAGCGCGCGTTCGCCGAGCGCACCACGGAAGAATGGCTGCCGCGGCTGCGCGCCGAGGGCGTCCCGGCCGCGCCGATCCAGACGGTGGATCGCGTGCTCGAGGATCCTCAGGTGCGTCATCGCGGGATGGTCGTGGAGGTCGAGCACCCGGGGCATGGCCGCGTGCCCACGCTCGGCACGCCGATCAAGCTGGCGGGCGCAGCCCCTCTGGAACCGGCGCCGCCGCCGCGGCTCGGCCAGCACACCGACGAAGTGCTCACCGCGTTACTCAAGTATCCGAGCGAGCGTCTCGACGCGCTCCGGCGCGAGGGAGTGATCGGGTGAACATGGCATTGCGAGCCGCAGCCGAAGGCGAGGCGAGCCTGTGAACATAAGCGTTCTGGGAGGAAGCAACGGCGCGTTCGCGGCGGCCGCGGACCTGGCGCTCGCCGGCCACCGCGTGCGGCTCTGGCGCCGCCGGCCGGAGGACGTGGCGCCGCTCGCCAAGGGGATCACGCTCACGGCGGAGGAGCGCCAGGGAGCGGCGCGGCTGGACCAGGCGACGGCGGATCTCGGCGAGGCGGTGCGCGACGCCGACGTCGTCGTGGCCCTCCTGCCCGCGACGGCGCACGAGGACCTCGGCCGCCGGCTCGCCGGCGTGCTGACCGAGCGGCAGGTGGTGCTGCTCGGCGCGGCGACGCTGGGCGGATTCGTCGTCGCGCGCGAGATCGCGCGCGCGGGTCAGGCGATGCCGCTGGCGCTGGCCGAGACGGGCACGCTGCCCTACCTCGCGCGCAAGACCGGCCCGGCGGCCGTCGCGGCGCCGGTGCGGGCCGCCAACCTCCCCGTCGGCGTGTTCCCGGCCTCGCGCGCGAAAGAGGCGCTCGCGCGCGTCCGCGAGCTGTTCCCCGCGACCCGGCCGTGCGTGGACGCGGTGGACGTCGCGCTCACCAACGTGGGACCGGTGCTCCACCCGCCCCTCGTGCTCGTCAACGCGGGCGCGATCGACCGCGGGAAGTTCGACGTCCACGCCGCGGGCACGACGGAGAGCGCGCGCCGGCTCATCGACGCCGTCGACGCCGAGCGCGTGGCGAGCCGGAAGGGCTGGGGATTCCCCGCGCCGCACTACGAGATGGCCACGTACTACGACGAGGCGCGCGCCGCCGAGGGGCTCTACGGCGCCGGCGCCAAGGCCAAGCTGATCGCGAGCGGGCTCTGGAACGAGGTGCTGACGTACGACCACCGCTACGTCAGCGAGGATGCCGTGCTCGGGCTGCCGTTGCTCGAATCGGCGGCGCGCTCCGTGTCGGTCGCGTCGCCCGCGACGTCGGGGCTCCTCGGCGTGTTCGGCGCGCTCCTCGGGCGCGTGCTGGCCGGCCGCGGCCGCGACCTCGACCATCTCGGCCTCGGCGAGCTGACGCTGCGCGAGGTGCGCGAGGTCTTCCACGACGGCTGGACCTCCGCGCTGTGGCGGCGTGTCTTGCGATGAGCGTCACCGTCGGCGTGACGATGATGGCCACGGTGCCGCCGGACCGGTTCCGCGAGCTCGTGCGCCTCGTGGACGCCGGCGGCTTCGACGAGCTGTGGGTGTGCGACTCGTCGCTCCACGCGCGCGACGTGTACGCCTACCTGGCGCTCGTCGCCGAGACCTCGCCGCGGCTCCACTTCGGGCCGAACTGCACGCATCCCTCCACGCGGCACCCCGCCGTCACCGTGAACGCGATCGCCACGCTCCACGAGATCTCGGGCGGGCGCGCGCGGCTGGCCGTCGGCGCCGGCGACCGTCCGGTCACCGAGCTGGGCCATCGGCCCGCGCCGGTGGCGACGGTGCGCGAGATGGTCGCGGTCGCGCGCGCGCTCGCCGCCGGCGGCGACGTGAGCCGCGAGGGGCCGATCCCGCTGCGACACGGGCGCCTGACCGCGGCGCTGCCGTCGCCGCTGCCGATCTACGTCGCCGGCTCGGGCCCGCGCATCCTCGCCCTCGGCGGCGAGGTCGCCGACGGCGTGCTCTTCTTCAGCGGCGTGCACCCGCCGTGCGTGGAATGGGCGCTGGCGCGCATCGCCGACGGCGCCCGCCGGGCCGGCCGCGACCCGGGGACGCTCGACGTCGCCTGCACCGTGGCCGGCTCGCTGCGCGAGGACCCCGGCACGGCGCGGCGCGAGTGCGCGCCGATGGCGGCGTGGTTTCCCCAGACCGCGCCCGCGTACACGGAGCTGGCGGGCGTGCCGGCCGACGTCGCCGCGCGCATCCGCGCGGCGTACGCGGGCGGGCACTTCGACGGCGCGCACGGCGCGTTCGCCCACGTGACCGACGAGATGGTCGACCGCTTCACCATCGCGGGCGGCGCCGACCTCTGGCGGCAGCGGCTGAAAGACCTGGTCGCCCTCGGCGTGCGGCACCTGAACGTCTTCCTGCTGTCGCGCGACCCGCGCGGGATGCTGGAAGCGCTCGCGCGCGACGTTCTGCCCGCGGTGCGAGCGCTCGCGTGACGCTGCCGCCCGGCTACATCCTGATCCGTCCCGAGACCCTGGCCGGCCTCCAGAAGGCCGTGGAGTCCGCGCTGGGCGCGCGCGCGGCCGAGTGCCTCGCCGCGGGCGGGCTGGCCGGCGGCGCGCGCGCGACGGCCGCGCTGGAGGGCCCGCCCGAGGCCCGCGTCGCGCGGCTGCTCGCGGCCGGCGGCGAGATCGGCTGGGGCCAGTTCGCGCTCGAGCGCCTCACCCCGCGCGAGCTGATCGTCACCGTCGCGGGCTCGCCGTTCGCGCGCGCCTACGGCCGCGCGAGCGCGCCCGTCTGCCATCTCACGCGCGGCGTGCTCCAGACCCTGGCCGCGAGCGTGCTCGAGGCGCCCGCGACGGTGGAGGAGACGGCGTGCGCGGCGATGGGTGCGGACCGCTGCCGGTTCGAAGCGCGCGACTATGCGCCAGCAGGACGTCAGAGCGCCATGGCTATGAACGTTGGGGGGGGCGAGGCGTCCCCCCCAACACCCCCCCGGATTGCGCGGGGAGACTCCACCGTTCCGGAGCAGTCAATGGCTTCGACGCCGTCTCTACTCCGCGGGGTGCTCCACGTCGGGATCGTCGTCGAAGATCTCGAGGCCGCGATCGCCGAGTGGGAGCGTGTGTTCGGCGTGCGGGCGGGGGAGCGGTGGCAGAGCGACGTCGGCGTGAAGGTGGTGTTCTTCGACGTGGCGGGCTCGCGGCTCGAGCTGGTGGAGTACACGGGGCCGATCGTGGAGCGCTTCGGCCCCGTGCTCGCGCGGCGCGAGGGCGTGCACCACGTCTGCTTCGCCGTGGACGACCTCGACGCCGCCCTCGACGACGTTCGCGCGCGCGGCTTGCGCGTCGTGCCGGGTTTCCCGCTGGAGGGCGCGCACGGACGCATCGCCTTCCTCGAGCCCGAGCCCACCACGGGGCTGGTGACCGAGCTCTGCCAGCCGCGCGAGCACGCGTGATGGGCTATCGCGTCGGCGTCGACGTCGGCGGGACGTTCACCGATCTCCTGTCGACGCGCGAGGGCGCGGCGCCGCGCGCCGCCAAGACGCCGTCCACGCCCGACGACTCGTCGGAGGGCTTCCTGGCCGGGCTCGCCGAGCTGGCGGCCGGCGAGGGCACGACGCTCGAGGCGTTCCTGGCCGAGGTGGACGTCATCGTCCACGGCACCACCGTGACGACCAACGCCGTGCTCACCGGCGACGTCGCGCGCGTGGGGCTCGTGACCACGCGGGGCTTTCGCGACGCGCTCGCGATGCGGCGCGGCATTCGCGAAGCCCAGTATGACAACCGCTACACGGCGCCGGCGCCGCTCGTTCCGCGCTGGCTGCGCCTGCCCGTCACCGAGCGCGTGGACGCCACCGGCGACGTACGGGTCCCGCTCGACACCGCCGACCTCGACGCCGCCCTCGCCACGCTGCGAAGCGCGGGCGCGGATGCGGTCGCGATCTGCTTCCTGCACGCCTGGGCGAACCCGGCCCACGAAGAGGTCGCCGAGCAGCGGGCGCGCGCCGCGCTCCCGGAGGCCTACCTGTCCCGCTCCTCGGCGCTGCTGCCACAAGTTCGGTTCACCGAGCGCGTCAGCACCACCGTGCTCAACGCCGCCGTCGGGCCCGTGCTCTCGCGCTACCTCGAACGGCTCACCGCGCGGCTCGCCGACGCCGGCTTCCACGGCGTGCTGCTCGTCATGCAGTCCAACGGCGGCGTCGCCGCGCCGGCCGTCGCGCGCGCGGCGGCGGCGACGACGCTCCTGTCGGGTCCCGCCGCCGCGCCCACGGCGGCCCTCGCGTACGTCGGACCGCACGGAGCGCGCGACTTCATCACCGTGGACATGGGCGGCACCTCGTTCGACGTGTGTCTCGTCAAGGACGGGACGCCGGCCGTGACCTCCGAAGGGCGGATCGCGCGTTACCCGTTCGCCCTGCCGTCGCTCGCGATCCACACGATCGGGGCCGGCGGTGGCTCGATCGGCTGGCTCGACGAGGGCGGGCTCTTGCGCATGGGGCCGAAGAGCGCGGGCGCCGCGCCCGGGCCCGCGTGCTACGGCCGCGGCGGCGCGCGGCCGACGTGCACCGATGCCGACCTCGTGCTCGGCTATCTGTCGCCCGCGGGCTTTCTCGGCGGGCGCTTTCCGCTCGACGTCGCGGCGGCGCGCGCCGCGCTCGCCACGCTGGCGGGTCCGCTCGGCCGCGACGCGGAAGCGACCGCGGCGGGGATGGCCGAGGTGATCGACGCCAACATGGCGGCGGGCATCCGCCACGTGAGCGTGGAGCGGGGCCACGACCCGCGCGAGTTCCTGCTCGTCGTCGGGGGCGGAGCGGGGCCGGTGCACGCCGCGGGCATCGCGCGCGAGCTCGCGCTCTCCCGGTGGCTCGTGCCGCGCGACTCGTCGATCTTCTGCGCCGCCGGCCTCGTGCGCTCGGACCTGCGTCACGACCTGGTGCTCAGCCATCCCTACCCATTCGATCAGCTGGACCGTCGTGCCCTGCGGCGCGTGGCGGCGGCCCTCGAGACCGAGGCGCGCGCGACGCTGGCCGCCGAGGGCGTCACGGGCGCGCGCGCCACCATCACGCTCGCGTGCGACGTGCGTTACGTCGGCCAGTATCACGAGCTGACCGTGGACTGGCTCGCCGAGGAGCTCCAGGGCGACGACCTGTCGGGCGTCGCCAAGCGGTTCCACGAGGCGCACGACCGCCACTACGGCTACGCGCTGCCCGAGACGCCGCTCGAGCTGGTGAACGTGCGCGCCGTCGCGGTGGGCCGCACGGCCGCCGCGCCCCCGCCCGCCATTCCCCGCGGCGATGCGACGGGCGCCTCCCGCGGCCGGCGCCGGGCGTGGGTGGCCGAGGACGCGGCGTTCGCGGACACCGACGTCTACGACGGCGCGGCGCTGGGCGCGGGCGCGCGGCTCGCCGGGCCGGCCATCGTGGAGCTCCCGGCGACGACGGTCGTCGTGCCGCCGCGCTGGCGCCTCGAAGTCGACCGCCTCGGCTCCTTCCTGGTGGAGCGCGCATGACGGCGCTCGATCCCGTCTTCGCGTCCGTGCTCGAGCGCCGGCTCAAGGCCGTGACCGAGGAGATGGGGCTCACGCTCCTGCGCACGACGCGGTCGCCGATCCTCAGCGAGGCGCGCGACTTCGTCACCGGCCTCTACGGCCCGCGCGGCGAGATCTGGGCGCAGAGCGAGTACATCCCGATCCTGGCCTTCGCGCTCCAGCCCGCGTGCCGCGCGGTGATCGCGGCGTTCGAGGGCGACGTGCATCCCGGCGACGTGTTCCTGCACAACGACGTGTTCTCCGGCGGCAACCAGAACAACGACGTGGCCGTGTTCCGGCCCGTGTTCGTGGACGGCCGGCTCGTGGCGTGGGCCGCCACCAAGGGCCACCAGGCCGACATCGGGGGCGCCCAGGCGGGCGGCTACAACCCGCGCGCGACCGAGGTGTGGCAGGAGGCGCTGCGCATCCCGCCGCTGCGCGTGATCGAGCGCGGCACGCTCCGGCGCGACGTCTGGCGCATGGTCTTCGCCAACGTGCGGCTGCCGATCGTCGAGGAGGACATCCGCGCCCAGATCGGCGGCACCGTGATGGGCGAGCGCGGCGTGGTCGACCTCTACCGGCGCTACGGCGCCGAGCGGATCGAGACGCACCTCGTGCACCTCTTCGACGCCGCCGAGCGCCGGATGCGCGCGGAGCTGGCGCGGATCCCCGACGGCGTTTACACGGGTGAGTCCACGGTGTTCGACGACGGCCACCATCCGGGCAGCCGCCATCCGATCCGCGTCCGCATCACGTCGCGCCGGGGGGAATTGACCTTCGACTATTCCGGCACCGCGCCGCAGACGATCGGCTTCGTGAACGCGCCGCTCGCCTCGTCCTACTCCGCGGTGCTGCTCACGGTGCTCATGCTCGTGGACCCGGAGATCCCGCACAACGAGGGGATCCTCCGGCCGATCCGCGTCGAGATCCCGCGCGGCACGATCCTCAACGCCGAGTTCCCCGCCGCCACCACGTTCGGCAACACGCTGGCCGGCCCGCACTCCGACGCGATCTTCAAGGCCCTCGCCGACGCCGTGCCCGAGCGCGTGTCCGCCGGCTGGAACCGCATGCTCGGCATGACCGTGGCCGGCGTCGATCCACGGCGCCGCCGCCGGTACGTGGACATCCTCTTCCTCGGGCTCAAGGGCGGCTCGGGCGCCGTGCGCGGCTGCGACGGCTACGATCACATCGGGTTGATCAACACCGCGGGCGGGTTGCTGGCGCAGGACTACGAGATGCTGGAGATCCAGACGCCGCACCGGCTGCTCCGCCACGAGTATCTTCCCGATTCGGCGGGGGCCGGCCGCTGGCGCGGCGGGCTCGGCGTGGTGACGGAGTTCGTCGTCGAGGGCGACGACGTCACCGGCGTGACCTTCGGCGACGGCGTGGAAGACGAGGCGCGCGCCTTCGGCCTCTTCGGCGGGCACCCGGGCGGCGTGAATCGCATCGAGCTCGAGACGCCCGACGGCGGCGCGCGAGTGCCGCGCGCCAAGGACGTGGTGGCCATCCCGCGGGGCACGCGCTTCCGCCAGGAGGCGGGCGGGGGCGGCGGCTACGGCGACCCGCGCGAGCGCCCGCGCGACCTCGTGGCCGCGGAATTGCGCGACGGGCTGATCTCGGAAGCTGTGGCGCGCGTCGTGTATGGCCTGGATGTGACGGTGGAGTCTGCTCGCGCGAACCGGGGGGGAGATGGGGGGGATGCCTCATCCCCCCCATCGTTCAACAGATGACCTGGGCCACGGTGATTCACGTCGTGGTATCAGGACTCGCGACGGGGGCGATCTACGCGCTCATGGCCCTGGCGCTCGTCATCGTCTACAACGCGACGCGCACGCTCAACTTCGCCCAGGGCGAGATGCTGATGATCTCGACGTTCGTCGCCTGGGCGGCGCAGCGCGCGCTGGGCCTGCCGCTCGTGATGGCGCTCGTCGTCGCGGTGGTGGCGGGCGCCGCGCTCGGCTGGGTGGTGGAGCGGCTCGTGATCCGCCGCGCCATCGGCGGCACGCACTGGGACGTGCTGCTGATCACCGTCGGCCTCTCGCTGATCCTGCGCGCCGTCGCGGGCCTCGTCTGGACTCACGACGAGTTTCCGTTCCCGTCGTTCTTCCCGTCGGCGCCGGTGTCGCTCGGCGCCGTGCGCCTGGCGCCCGTCTCGCTCGGCGTCCTGGGCGCCTCGCTGGCGCTGATGGCGGCGCTGTGGGCGCTGTTCCGCTTCACGCGGCTGGGCCGCGCCATGCGCGCCGTCGCCCAGAACCAGCGCGCGGCCCGGCTCATGGGGATCAGCGTGGAGCGCGTCTATTCCACCTCCTGGATGCTGGCGGCCGTGGTGGGCGCCATCGCGGGTGTGCTGGTGGCGCCCGTGGTCTTCCTGTCGTCCAAGATGGGGCTCGTCGTCATCAACGGGTTCACCGCGGCGGTGATCGGCGGCTTCGGCTCGATGCCGGGCGCGGTGCTGGGCGGGCTGCTCCTCGGCGTGCTGGAAAACCTCGCGCCGCTCTATCTCCCCTCGGGCATCCGCTACTCGGTGCCGTTCGTCGTGCTGATCGCCATCCTCGTCGTGCGCCCCGCCGGGCTGGTGGGCCGCGTCGAGCGGAGGAAGGTGTGAACGTGCGGCGGGCGTGGCCGCTCCTGGTGGTGGCGGCGCTCGCGGTGTGGCCGCTCATCGCCCCGCGCTACTTCGTCTTCCTCGCCAGCGTGGTCCTCGTCAACGTCGTGGTGGCCATCGGGCTCAATCTGCTCACCGGCTACACGAACCAGATGTCGTTCGGCCACGCCGGCTTCCTCGCCATCGGCGCCTACGCCGCCGCGCTGCTGACGATCCACGCCCCCGCGATTCCCGTCGTCTTCACGCTGCTGCTGGCCGGCGCCATCACCGCGGCGGTCGGGCTCGCGTTCGGCGTCCCGTGCCTGCGGCTGGGCGGCCTGTACCTGAGCATGGCGACGCTGGCTTTCGGCTTCGTGATCACCGAGGCCATCCTGAATCTCGACACGCTGACCAAGGGCGCCGACGGCCTGCGCGTGCCCGTCGCGCGGCTCGGGCCGCTGCCGCTCGGCACGGACGCCGCGCGCTACTACCTGACGGCGGCGGTGGCGGTGCTGATGGTGGCGGCCGCGGTGAACCTCGTGCGCACGCGGCCGGGCCGCGCGTTCCTGGCCCTGCGCGAGAGCGAGATCGCCGCGCAGGCCAGCGGCGTGCCCGTGGCGGCCTACAAGGCCGCGGCCTTCGGGATCTCGGCCTTCTACACCGGTGTGGCGGGGGGGCTGTTCGCCTTCGTCGTTGGCTTCCTGTCGCCCGACGCGTTCGACGTGTTCCTGTCGGTGGACTTCGTCGTCATGATCATCGTCGGCGGGCTCGGCTCGGTGCCGGGCTCCATCGTGGGCGCCGCCGTCGTCACCGTGCTCTACGACTGGCTCGCCGCGTTCCAGAACTACCGGCCGCTGATCTTCGGCGCCATCCTGATCGGCTGCACGCTCTTCATGCCCGGCGGTATTGTCCGCGTTTTGGCGCGGAGATGATCGCCTTTAGCCCAAGGAGGACGTGATGCGCTTTGTCGCTTCGCTCGTGATCTCCGTGCTGACCCTCGCCGTCGGTCTGCCCGCGGCCGCCCAGCAGGGCGTGACCGATTCCGAGATCGTGCTGGGCTGCTCCAACTCGTTCTCGGGCCCGCTGGCCTACACCGGCGAGCAGGCCACCAAGTTCGGCGTCGACCTCTATTTCAAGGTCGTCAACGACGCCGGCGGCATCAACGGGCGCAAGGTGCGCACCGTGTACTACGACGACGGCTTCAAGCCCCAGGAGGCCGTGGCCAATACCAAGAAGCTCGTCGAGCAGGACCGCGTCTTCGCCGTGATCGCGCCGCAGGGGACGGCGCCCGTGTCCGCGACCCTCGACTACCTCGAGGAGAACAAGGTCCCGCTGCTGTTCCCGTTCCAGGGCTCGCCGATCACGCGCGGCAGGAAGTACGTCTTCAGCGGGATGACGCTCTACGACCGGCAGTCGAAGATGATGATCGACTACCTCGCCGGCCAGCGGAAGCTCAAGACGTTCGCCACGATCTACCAGGACGACGACTACGGCAAGGCCTTCCTCACGGGCTTCGAGAAGGACCTCGGGCGCTACAACCTGAAGCTGGTCGCTGCCGAGCCCGTGAAGCGCGGCGTCACCGACGTGAGCGCCCAGATCGCCAAGCTCCGCGCCGCCTCCCCTCAGGTCACCTTCCTCGTCCTCACACCGGGCCCGGGCGCGCAGGCGCTGAAGGAACAGCAGAAGATCGGCTGGACGGACACGATCATGGTGTCGTCGGGGCCGCTCACCGATGAGAAATACCTCGGGCTCGCCGGTGAGGCCGCCGGGGGCGTGGAGGGCCTGTCGCTGTGGCCCGATCCGCTCACCTCGGACCTGCCGGGGATGAAGGCCTACCGCGACGCCATGGTGAAGTACTTCGGCAAGAACGAGCCGAACCGCTACTCGCTCTCGGGGTACTTCGCCGCCATGCTGTTCACCGAAGGCGCCAAGCGTGCGGGCAAGAATCTCACGCGCGAGTCGCTCATCACCGCGCTCGAGGGCGTGAAGGGCTTCGAGAGCGGCATCCTGCCGCCGCTCTCGATCGGGCCCGATCACGAGACGCAGAAGCAGGGCTTCTGGGTCCGCGTGGAGAAGGGCCGCTTCAAGCAGCTCACCGACTGGCTCAAGTCGGAGTAGGGGTGGGGCTGCTCGGCGTCGAGGATCTCTCCATCCGCTTCGGCGGGCTCGCGGCGCTCACCGACGTGAGCTTCGAGGTCGCGGAGGGCGAGATCCTCGCGCTGATCGGCCCCAACGGTGCCGGGAAGTCCACCGTCTTCAACGTCCTCACCGGGCTCTACCGGCCGGACGCCGGCCGCGTGACCTTCGCCGGCGAGAGCCTGCTCGGGCTGGCGCCGCACGCCATCGCCCGGCGCGGGCTCGGCCGCACGTTCCAGAACACCGAAGTGTTCCGCCCGCTGAGCGTGCTCGACAACGTGCTGGTCGGCCTCCACGCGCGGCTCTCGGCCGGCGTGTTCGGCGCGGCGCTCTGGGCGCCGTCCGTGACGCGCGAGGAGCGCGCGGCGCGGGAGCGGGCCCGGGCGCTGCTCGAGCGGCTCGACCTCGCCGACGTCGCGGACGTCGAGGCGGGCGGCCTGCCCCTCGGGCGCCAGAAGCGCCTGGAGATGGCGCGCGCGCTCGCCGCCGAGCCGCGCTGCGTCCTGCTCGACGAGCCCGCGGGCGGCCTCAACCCCACCGAGACGCGCGCGCTGATGGACCTCATCGTCCGGCTGCGCGACGAGCTGCGCCTCACGCTCGTCGTGGTCGAGCACGACATGGACCTCGTCATGGGGATCTCCGACCGCGTCGTCGTGCTCCACTACGGGCGCAAGATCGCCGAGGGCAAGCCGCGCGAGGTCGCCGCCGACCCCGCGGTCGTGGAGGCGTACCTGGGCACGGAGGAGCGGGATGGCTGACGAGGACGGCGCGCGCTAGCGATGCTCGAGATCGAAGAGGTCAGCGTCAGCTACGGACAGCGCCGGGCGCTCGAGGGCGTGTCGCTCAGCGTGCGCGAGGGCGAGATCGTCACGCTGCTCGGCGCCAACGGCAGTGGCAAGTCCACCACGCTCCGCGCCGTCTCCGGGCTCGTCCGCCCGCGGCAGGGCCGCATCCTCTTTCGCGGCCGCGACCTGCGCGGCGTCTCCGCCGACGCCGTGGTGGCGGCCGGCATCGGCCATGTCCCCGAGGGACGCGACGTCTTCCCCGACTTCAGCGTGCGCGAAAACCTGCTGGTCGGCGCCCACACGGTGCCGCGGCGGGCGGTGGAGTCGCGGCTGACCGCGGCCTACGCGGTGTTTCCCGTGCTGCGCGAGCGCGCCGCGCAGCGCGCCGGGACCCTCTCGGGTGGCGAGCAGCAGATGCTCGCCATCGCCCGCGCCCTGATGACGCGCCCGCGCCTCCTGCTGCTCGACGAGCCCTCGCTCGGCCTCGCCCCGCGCCTGGTGAGCGAGATCTTCCGCGTGATCGAGCGCATCAACCGCGACGGCGTGACGGTCCTCCTCGTGGAACAGAACGCGCGGCGCGCCCTGGCGGTGGCGGCGCGCGGCTACGTGCTGGAGACGGGCCGGGTCGCGGTGGCCGGGCCGAGCGCGGAGCTGGCCGCCGACCCCCGGATCCGGACCGCCTACCTCGGGCTGGCCGACACGCGAACTCGGTCCTGACCGGGGCCTCGTGTATTCTGACCCGGATGAGTCGCGCCCTCTGGCGTCCCGCCGCCTGTATCGCGGGCGTGCTACTGCTGTCCGCGCTCCTCGCCGCGATTCCCGCCGGCCGGCGGCCCTTCTGGTCCTCGGACGAGGCGCGCTTCGCTCTCCTCGGCCAGGACGCGCTCGAGCACGGGCGCTTCCTGGTCGCCGAGATCCGCGGCCGCGATTACCTGAACAAGCCGCAGCTCTTCTTCTGGCTGGTCGCGCTCGCGAGCTGGCCCTTCGGCCGCGTGACCGAGCTGAGCGCGGCCATCCCCGGCGCCCTCGCCTCCGTGGGCGCCGTGGCGGGCGTGATCGCGCTCGGCGCGTGGCTCTGGGGCTGGGCGACCGGCGCGCTCGCGGGCCTGATTCTTGCCACCACGCCGCTGCACTTCGAGATGGCCCATCAGGTGTTGCCCGACATGATGCTGACGGCCTGCCTGGTGTGGGCGCTCTACTTCTTCGTCACGGCGTCGACGGCGAGCTGGCCGGCCGCGCGCCTCGCCGGGTTCTACGCGTGCCTCACGGGCGCGCTCTTGAGCAAGGGGCCGCAGGCGCTGGTGGCCGTCGCGGCGGTGGTCGTCGCGGTGGCGCTGACGGACGGCGCCGCCACCCTGCGCCGGCTGCGCCTGGTCACGGGCCTGGCCGCGATGCTCGCGGTGGCCGCGGGGGTCTGGCTCCTGCCGTATCATCTGCATTCGGCCGGACGCTTCGGCGGTCAGGTGATCGGTGGACACTACATGACGTGGTATTTGTTGGGACCGTGGCTGGATCGGCTCGAGAGCCTTGGGGTGCCGCTCGGCGTCTTCCTGCCGTGGACGGTGCTGCTCGTCGCGGCGCCGCTGCGCTGGCGACAGAGTCCGGACGCCGCCCGTACGCGCATCGTGCTCTGGGTCCTCACCCTCTGGGTGTTGACGGCCCTGTCGGGAAATTTCCGCTCGCGCTACGTCCTGCCGATCCTGCCGGGGCTCGCGCTGCTGACGGCGGAGCTGGTCACCGCGCCCATGGAGGGGCGCGCGGGCCGTGCGCTCAAGTGGGCGGCGATGGCGGGCGTCGCGCTCACGGCCGGCACCGCCGTCGTGGTGTGGACGCCGGCGCTGCTCGCGGTGGTCGCCCGCGGGATCCCCGCCGAGGACCGCACCTACCTGCCGACCGCGGCGTGGGAGCAGACGGCGATGGCGCTCTGCGCGCTGATCGCCGCGGCGGCGCTCGCCGTCGGGATGCGGCGGCGGGACGCGCGGATCGGCGCCGCGGGCCTCGGGCTCGGCATGGCGGGCATGCTCGTGGTGGCGGGGCTGACCTATCCGGCTCGCTACGAGCGCGCCTTCGACGTGCGGCCGCTGGCCGCCGCCGCGCGGGCGAGCGTGCCGGCGGAGGGAATCGTGATCGGGCATCCGGACCTGCGACTCAGCTATGACGTCTATCTCGGGCGCCGCGTGATGGAGATGCCCAACGAGCCCGCCGTGCGCGCGTGGCTCGCGGCCGGCGCGGGCGCGGCCTTCATCATGCCGGCGGCGCGGTGGGAGCCGCTCGCGCCGGGCGCGGGACCGACGTGGCGGGTCCTCGCCTCGCGCACCCTGCGCGGCCGGCCCATCGTCGTCATCGGACGGGGGACGTCGTGAGCGGCCCGATCGAGCTCTCCGTCGTCATCCCGATGCTCAACGAGGCGGACAACGTCCAGCTCCTGTGGGAGGAGCTCGACGCGGCGCTCGCGCGCATCGCGCTGCGCACGGAGATCATCTTCGTCGACGACGGCTCGACCGACGCCACGGCCGGCGCCGTGCGCGCCGTGATGAAGAGCGACCCGCGCGTGCGCCTGCTGCGCTTCGAGGCCAACGCGGGGCTCACGGCGGCCTTCCACGCCGGCTACGGGGCGGCGCGCGGCGAGATCGTGGTCACCATCGACGCGGATCTACAAAACGATCCGCGGGACATCGAGCGCCTGCTCGCCGCCCTGAAGGACGCCGATGCCGCGGTGGGGTATCGCCGCCGGCGCCACGATCGCTGGCGCAAGCGCATCGCCTCGCGCATCGCCAACGCCGTCCGCAACCGCCTCACCGGCGAGGACATCCGCGACAGCGCCTGCAGCCTGCGCGCGATGCGCCGCGAGTGCCTGGCCGCGATCCCGCCGTACTCCGGCATGCACCGCTTCGTGCCGACCCTCCTGCGCATGGCCGGCTTCCGCGTCGTGGAGGTGCCGGTGAGCCACCGCCCGCGCCACCTCGGGCGCTCCAAGTTCGGCGTCTGGGACCGGGCCGTGCCGGCCTTCGTGGACCTCCTCGTCGTCCGCTGGATGATGCGGCGCACCTTCCGCGGCCAGTCGCGGGACGTGACGCAAGGGGAGGACGACATCGGCTAGCATCGAGGAAGGAGGGTGAGGGCCGTGAGCAACGAGGAATTCGAAAGCTACACGGACAAGCAGGCCGCGGAGCGGAAGTTCCGGCTGGCCATGGCCGCCGAGGCGAAGGCCGAGCGGGAGCTCCGGGAGAAGATCAAGAAGTGGTTCTACGCCGTCGTCGGGGTCTTCGTCGCGCTCTTCGTCGTGGCCATGGCCTTCTTCTAGTCCCCCCTCGCGCATGTTCCAGCCCGAGCTCGAGACGCTCGACCGCGACGCGCTGGCGCGGCTTTCGGTCGAGCGGATGCGCGCGACCCTCGCGCGCTGCCTGACCAACGCCGCGTGGCGCCGGCGCCTCGGTGACGTACGCGCCGGCGATCTCACATCCCTCCACGACTGGGCCCGGCTGCCCTTCCTCACCAAGGACGAATTGCGCGACGCCTACCCGTACGGCCTCGCGTGCGGCGAGGGTTACCGCCGCGTGCACATGTCCAGCGGCACCACGGGCAACCCGATCCTCAATCCCTACACGCCGGGCGACGTCGCGCAGTGGGGCGAGGTCATGGCCCGCTGCTACGTCGCCGCCGGCGTCACGCGCGACGACGTGATCCAGATCACCCCGTCGTTCGGCCTCTTCACGGGCGGCTTCGGCTTCCACTACGGGGCCGAGCGGCTCGGCGCGATGGTGATCCCGATCGGCGCCGGGCGCACGTCGCTCCAGCTCCGGCTGATGCGGGATCTGAAGGCCACCGTCGTCACCGCCATCGCGACCTACCCGCTGCGGCTCATCGAGGTCGCGCGCGAGGAGCGCTTCGACCTCGGCACGCTCGCCCTCCGCGTCGGCATCTTCGGCTCGGAGATGTGGTCGGACGGGCTGCGCGCGCGCATCGAGCGCGAGCTCGGCATCCGCGCCCACGACATCATCGGCATGACGGAGACGGGCGGGCCCGGGCTCGGCATCGACTGCGCCGCGCGCGCCGGCATCCACGTCTGGGAGGACCACTACCTCGTCGAGATCGTGGACCCGGCCACGGGCGCCCCGCGTCCGGACGGCGAGGAGGGCGAGCTGGTCGTCTCCACGCTCACGCGCGAGGGGCTGCCGCTGGTGCGCTACCGCACGCACGACCTCACGCGCGTGGTGTCGCGCGCCCCGTGTTCGTGCGGAAGGACGGCCCTGCGCCTGGACCGGCTGCGCGGGCGCACCGACGACATGGTCATCTACAAGGGCGTCAACTTCTACCCGCGCCAGGTGGAGACCCTGCTGCTCGCGCAGCCCGGCGTCAGCCACGAATACCAGATCGTCCTCGACGCCGAGGGCGGCGGCGAGCGCATGACGGTCGTGGTCGAGACCGAGCCGGGGTGCGATCCCGGCGTGGCCGCCAAGATCCGGCGCGCCCTGCACGACGCGCTCGCGCTCGGGCCCGAGATCCGGCTGTGCGCGGCGGGCTCGCTGGAGCGGCCCGCCGGCAAGGCGGTGCGCGTGGTGGACAAGCGGCCGCGATGAGGCCACGGGCGCTCGAGGGGCTGACCGTCCTCGCCCTCGAGCAGGCGACGACGCTGCCCTTCCTCACGTACCGCCTGGCGTGCGACGGCGCGCGCGTGATCCGCGTGGAGAACCCGCTGCGCCCGGATCCCAACCGCTTCGTCGGCAGGGACGTGCTCGGCGAGCCCGCCATGCGCGGCTATTTCCTGCCGAACAACTGCGGCAAGGAAGCCATCACGCTGAACCTCGCGACGCCGGAGGGCCGCGCGCTGCTCCATCGCCTGGTCGGCGAATTGCCGGTGGACGTCGTCGCCACCAACCAGCGGCCGCGCTCGTACGCGGCGCTCGGCATCGACGAGCCCACGCTGCGCGCCGCGCGCCGCGACCTCATCTGGCTCGGCATCAGCGGCTTCGGCCCGGACCACGACGAGCCCGCCTACGACCCCGTGCTCCAGGCGCGCGCCGGGTTCATGGCGCTGACGGGCGAGCCCGACGGGCCGCCCACGCCGTTCGGCGCGCCGATGGTGGACCTCGGCGCCGCCGAGCACGCGTACGGCGAGCTGATGAAGGCGCTCTATCGGCGGGCGAAGAGCGGCGAGGGCGCGCGGATCGACGTGGCCATGTTCCGCAGCGCCGTGTCGTGGCTCGTGGCGCCGGTGGCCGTGGAGAGCCTCGGCGAGCCCGTCGCGCGGCGCGGCAGCGCCCACCAGTTCTTCGCGCCCGTCGGCGTGCACGCCACGCGCGACGGCCACGTCTACGTCGCGGTCGGCAACGACGCGCAGTGGAAGGCGCTGGCGGCGCTGCCGGCGTTCGCCGGCGTCGACCGGCCGGAGTACGCGGTCAACGCCGGCCGCATCGCGGATGCGCCGCGGCTGCACGCCGCGCTCGGCGAGCGGTTCGCGCGCCTCACCACCGACGAGGCGCTGGCGCTCGTGCGCGGCGCCGAGGTGCCGATCGCGCGCGTGGCCACGCTACCGGAGGTGATGGCCGATCCGCTCGTCGCCCCCGGCCTGATGCGCGTGAGCGATCCGAAGACCGGCGTGACGCTCGCGCTGCCGCCGCCGCCCGCCGGCGACCCGCCGCCGCTCGCGTTCCCGCCGCGGCTGGGCGAGCACAACCTGCGCGTGTACGGCGCGCTCGGGTTGAGCTCCGCGGACGTCGCCGGGCTGAAGCAGCGCGGCGTCGTGTAGCGCGTGGCGCGATCCCTCGCCGACGACTTCCTACCGAGCTTCGACGTCGTCATGCGCCACGGTGTCGACGTCGCGGCGCCGGCGCCCGTGGTCTGGGCCGCGCTCCACCGCGCCGATTTCGCGAGCGCCTGGTACGTGCGCGCCCTGTTGACGCTGCGGGGCCTGCGGCGCCCGGGCAGCGTGCGGCGGATCACGCTCGATCGCCTCGTCGCCAACGGGTTCATTCCGCTCGGCGAGCGGGCGGGGCAGGAGGTCGCGCTCGGCCTGGTCGGCCGCTTCTGGAGGCCGTCGGGCGGCCGTGTCCGCGTCCGGCCCGAGGAGTTCACGGGCTTCACCACGCCCGGGTACGCGAAGGTGACGTGGACGTTCGCGGTGGAGCCCGCGGGGCCGGCGGCCACGCGCGTGATCACCGAGACGCGCGTGGCGTTCACGGACGCGGCGAGCCGCCACCGCTTCCGGCTCTACTGGCTGGGGGTCCGGCCCTTCAGCGGGCTCATCCGCCGCGCGATGCTGGCCGCCGTCGCCCGCGAGGCGACGCGCCCTGTATAGTATGCGCGCCGCATGAACGAGCTCTTCTATCTCACCGACGACCAGCGGATGATCCGCGACCTCGCGCGGAAGATCGCGCGCGAGCGCGTCGCCCCGAACGCCGCGCGCTACGACGACGCCGAGGACTATCCCGAGGACTCGATCCACGCCCTGATCGAGTCCGGGCTCTACGGCATCTGGGTGCCCGAGGAGTACGGGGGCACGGCGATGGGCTCGCTGGCCCTGGCCATCGTCTGCGAGGAGATCGCCGCCGCCTGCGCGGCGAGCGGGACCCAGTACCTCGACCAGCCGCTCGGCGGCATCCCGATCATCCTGGCCGGCACCGACGAGCAGAAGAAGCGCTTCCTGCCGCGGCTCGCCACCGGCGAATTGCTGTCGGCGTACTCGCTTTCGGAGCCGGGCGCGGGCTCGGACGCGGCCGGGCTCCGCACCACCGCCGTGCGCAAGGGCGACCACTACATGCTCAACGGCTCCAAGCAGTGGTGCACGAACGGCGACCACGCCGACGTCATCACGGTCTTCGCCACGCTCGACCCGGCCGAGCGGGCCCGCGGCATCACGGCGTTCCTCGTCGAGAAGGGCACGCCGGGCTTCACGGTCGGCAAGAAGGAAAAGAAGATGGGGATCCGCGCCTCGCCGACGGTGGCGCTCCACTTCACCGACTGCGCGGTGCCCGCCGCCAACCGCCTCGGCGCCGAGGGCGAGGGCTTCAGGCTCGCCATGCGCACGCTGGATTTCACGCGCCCGGCCACCGGCGCGCTCGGGCTCGGCATCGCCCAGGCCGCCCTCGACGCCGCCGTCGGCTACTCGAAGGAACGCCAGCAGTTCGGCCAGCCCATCGGCGCGTTCCAGGGGATCCAGTTCATGCTCGCGGACATGGCCATGGCCGTGCACGCGGCGCGGCTGATGATCCACCACTGCGCGCGGCAGGTGGACGCCGGCATCACCGGCAACAGCTACGAGGCGTCGATGGCCAAGTGCTTCGCGGCCGACACGGCCATGAAGGTCACCACGGACGCCGTGCAGATCTTCGGCGGGTACGGCTACACACGCGAGTTCCCCGTCGAGCGGTACATGCGCGACGCCAAGATCATGCAGATCTACGAGGGCACCAACCAGATCCAGCGCCTCGTCATCGCCAAGGAGCTCCTGGAGTGACGGCGGCCCAGCGGCTCGCGCGCTTCGTCGCCG
>DASYTM010000231.1:0-5743 GCA_036002345.1 Candidatus Methylomirabilota bacterium
GGTTGTCCTCGATTCCCTTGTGCTTTTTCTTCGTGAGGGCTATGCCGCGCTGCGTATCATCTAAATGCCGATGACGGTCACCGAGCGGCTGACGGACGGGGTGCGCATGGCGCTGGCGGCGGCGGGGCTGCCCGCCGAGGCGGCGGAGTGCGCCTGGGAAGTGCCGCGCCAGGCCGAGCACGGCGACTACGCGACCAACGTCGCGATGACCCTCGCGCGGGCGGCGAAACGCCCGCCGAAGCAGATCGCCGAGGCGATCACCAAGAACTTTCCCGCGATGCCCGAGGTCGGCCGGGTGGAGGTCGCGGGTCCCGGCTTCGTCAACGTCTTCCTGGCGCCGGCGTGGACGGCGAGCGCGCTGCGCGGGATCCTCGAGGCGGGTTCCGCGTACGGCCGCGGCACCAGCCAGGCCGGCCGGCGCACGCGGCTCGAGTTCGTCTCCGCCAACCCGACGGGCCCGCTCGTGATCGTCAGCGCGCGTGCGGCCGCCGTCGGCGACTCGCTTGCGCGGCTGCTGCGGGCGCAGGGCGCGTCGGTGACCACCGAGTACTACGTCAACGACGCGGGCAACCAGTTCGAGAAGTTCGCGCAGTCACTCGAGGCCCGCGTGCGCCAGCTCTTCGGCGAAGACGCGCCCCTTCCCGAGAGGGGCTACACGGGCGACTACGTCGTCGACCTCGCCGCGCGCTACGTGGAGGAGCACGGCGGCGGCCGCCCGGCCGCGCTCGAGCTGCCCGACCGCGAGCGGGTCGAGCACTTCGGCGGCTGGGCGGTGGCGCATTACGTCGAGGGGCAACGCCGTGTGCTGCGCGACTACGGCGTCGAGTTCGACGTCTGGACCTCCGAGCAGCGCGACGTGCGCGATCGCGGCCTCGCCGAGAAGATCGTCCAGGAGCTCGCCACCCGCGGCCTCACCTACGAGCAGGACGGCGCGCTCTGGTTCCGCTCGACGACCGAAGAGGCCGCGGGCGACGACCAGGACCGCGTCCTCCGCCGCCGCACCGGCGAGCTGACCTACTTCGCGGTGGACATCGCCTACCACCAGTGCCTGAAGTACGCCGCCGCCGACCAGGTCATCAACCTGCTCGGGCCCGACCACCACGGGTACGTGCCGCGCATGCGTGCGGCGATGGCGGCCCTCGGCCACTCCGCGGAGGCGTTCCAGGCGATGATCATCCAGCTCGTCACGCTGCTGCGTAACGGCCAGCCCGTGCGGATGTCCAAGCGCCGCGGCGAGTTCGTGCTGATGGAGGAGCTCCTGGAAGAGGTCGGCCGCGACGCCGCGCGGTTCACGTTCCTCACGCGGCGCCACGACAGCCCGCTGGAGTTCGACCTCGCGCTGGCCACGCGGCAGTCGAGCGACAACCCGGTCTACTACGTGCAGTACGCGCACGCCCGCATCCGGTCGATCCACCGCCAGGCCGCCGAGCAGGGGATCACCCTGCCCGCGTGGGGCGACGTGGACCTGGCGCCGCTGACCGGGGACGAGGAGCAGGCCCTCATCAAGCGGCTGCTGGAGTATCCCAACCTCGTGGCCGGCGCCGCCCGCGCCCTCGAGCCGCACCGCGTCGCGTACTGGTTGACGGAGCTTGCGGGAATGTTCCACTCGTACTACAAGAATCATCGAGTGATCCAGGACGACCGGGGTCTCATGCTGGCCAGATTGGCGCTGTGCACCGCCATCGGGCAGGTGATCGCCAACGGCCTGGCCTTGCTCGGCGTCAGCGCGCCGGAGTCGATGTAGTGCGGCCGCGGCCCCGGCGCTCGAGCGGCACCGCCCGGATGCTGGTCCTGCTCGGGATCCTGACCATCCTCGGGTCGACCTTCGCCGCGGGCGTGTACGTGGGGCGTATCTGGGCGGCGCGCTCGACGGTGGTGGCGGCGCGCGTCCCCGACACCGAGCCCGCCCGCCGCGGGCCGGGCCGCGCCGGCCGGATGCCGGACCGGCCGGGGCCGCAGCTGACCTTCTATCAGGAGCTGACCGCGCCGCTGACCGCGCCGCCTCCGCCGCCCAGGCCGGCGAAGACGTCACCGCCGCCGCTCGTGGCCGCCGCGCCGCCCGCGCCGCCGCGCGTGGCGCTCGCGCCGCGCCCGGGCGAGCAGGCCGACGCCCTCGCCACCGCCGCCTCGGTTGCGCTGGCTCCAAGTTCAGCCGCGCGTGACGGAGCCGCGCGGATCTCGAACAGGCCACCCGCGACTCAAGCCGGCCTCGCGGCACCCGCTACAACAAGCCCCGCGGCACCCGCGACAATCAGCCGCTTCACCGTCCAGGTCGCCGCCTACCGCGTGCGCGCCCCCGCCGACGCGCTCCGCGAGTCGCTGGCGGCCGCGGGCCACGACGCGCGCGTCGTGGAGGCGGACGCCAACGGCCCCGTGTACCGCGTGCAGATCGGCCAGTTCGCCACGCACGACGAGGCGCTGGCGACGGCGTCGCGCTTCACCACCGGACGATCGCCCGTCACGCCCTTCGTCACGACGCGCTGAGGTGAGCGCGCCGCGCCCGGGACGCGTGCTCATCAGCGAGCCCGAGCTGCGCGCGCGCATCGGCGAGCTCGGGCAGCAGATCGCGCGCGACTACGCGGGGGAGACGCCGGTGCTGGTGGGCGTGCTGCAGGGCGCCTTCTTGTTCATGGCCGATCTCGTGCGCGCGATCCCCGGCGACATCACGACCGACTTCATCGGGCTCGCTTCCTACGGGGCGGGCCTCCGTTCCTCGGGCCAGGTCCGCATCGTCTCGGACCTCGCGATGCCCGTCGAGGGGCGGCACGTCGTCATCGTCGAGGACATCGTGGACACCGGGCTCACGATCTCCTACCTCCGCCGCAACCTCGAGGCGCGCCACCCGAAGTCGCTCAAGGTCTGCGCCCTCGTGGACAAGATCGAGCGGCGGCAGGTGGACGTCCGCATCGATTACGTCGGGTTCACGATCCCCAACGTGTTCGTGGTCGGCTACGGTTTCGACCACGGCGGGCTCTACCGGAACCTTTCGTACGTCGCCGCGCTCGACGAGACACCGCTGTGACGCGGCGTGTCAGCACAGGTGGGCCCTTCGTCGCTGTGCTACACTGACGCCGTGAACCAGGTTTACAAAAATCTCGCTCTCTGGATGGTCATCGGCCTCATCGTCATCCTGCTCTTCACCGTGTTCTCCAACACGCAGCCGAGCGGGCAGGAGTCGCCCAACTTCTCGGAATTCTTGAAGGCCGTGGAGCAGGGGCGGGTCGAATCGGTGGTCATCCGCGGCAACCTGGTCACCTACAACCTCAAGGACAACTCGACGACCCAGCGCACCCACATCGTCGAGTTCCCGGACCTGGTCAAGATGCTGCGCGACAAGGGCGTGCGCATCGCCGTGAAGCCGCCGGACGCGAGCCCCTGGTACGGGATCTTCCTCCAGTGGGTACCCATGCTGCTCTTCATCGGCGTCTGGATCTTCTTCATGCGCCAGATGCAGGGCGGCGGCGCCAAGGCGCTGTCGTTCGGCAAGGCCCGCGCGCGCCTGATCAGCGAGAAGCAGAACAAGATCACGTTCCAGGACGTGGCGGGCGTGGACGAGGCCAAGGAAGAGCTGCGGGAGATCATCGACTTCCTCAAGGACCCGCAGAAGTTCCAGAAGCTCGGCGGCAAGATCCCCAAGGGCGTGCTCCTCGTGGGGCCTCCCGGCACGGGGAAAACGCTGCTGGCCAAGGCCATCGCCGGCGAAGCCAACGTCCCGTTCTTTTCGATTTCCGGATCCGACTTCGTTGAAATGTTCGTGGGTGTCGGTGCTTCCCGTGTTCGGGATCTTTTCGAACAGGGCAAGAAGCACGCGCCGTGCATCATCTTCATGGACGAGATCGACGCCGTCGGTCGCCATCGCGGCGCCGGGCTCGGGGGCGGCCACGACGAGCGCGAGCAGACCCTGAACCAGCTCCTCGTGGAGATGGACGGCTTCGAGACCAACGAGGGCGTCATCCTCATCGCGGCCACCAACCGGCCCGACGTGCTCGACCCCGCGCTGCTGCGGCCCGGGCGCTTCGACCGCCAGGTCGTGGTGCCGCGGCCGGACGTCAAGGGCCGCGAGGAGATCTTGCGCGTGCACGCGCGGCGCATCCCGCTCGCGCCCAACGTGGAGCTCAAGGTGCTGGCGCGCGGCACGCCGGGCTTCTCCGGCGCGGACCTCGCCAACCTCGTCAACGAGGCGGCGCTGCTGGCCGCGCGGCAGAACAAGAAGCTCGTGGAGATGCCGGACTTCGAGAACGCCAAGGACAAGGTCCTCATGGGCGTCGAGCGGCGCTCGATGATCATCAGCGACGCCGAGAAGCGCACCATCGCCTACCACGAGGCCGGCCACGCCCTCGTCGCCGACTTCCTGCCCGGCGCCGACCCGCTGCACAAGGTGACGATCATCCCGCGCGGCCGCGCGCTGGGCCTCACCATGCAGCTGCCGATGGACGACAAGTACAACTACTCCCGCGAGTACCTCATCAATCGCATCACGATCCTGATGGGCGGCCGCAGCGCCGAGGAGATCGTGCTCCAGCAGCAGACGACCGGCGCCGGCGACGACCTCGAGAAGGCCACCGAGATGGCGCGCAAGATGGTGTGCGAATGGGGCATGTCCGACAAGCTCGGCCCGCTCACCTTCGGCAAGAACGAGGAGCACATCTTTCTCGGCCGCGAGGTCGCGCGCGCGAAGGACTACAGCGAGGAGACCGCGCTCGCCATCGACGGCGAGATCAAGCGGATCGTCGTGGAGTGCGCCAGCCGCGCGCGTCAGATCCTCGAGGAGAACATCGAGAAGCTGCACGCGCTGGCCCGGGCCCTCCTCGAGCGTGAGTCGCTCGACTCCGAGGAGATCGCGCGCATCCTGCGCGCGCGGCCGTTCTCGGAAGCGCCGGCTCCGGCCTGATTACCGCCCTCCAACCGTCCACGTCCCGCGGGCTCGCGTTCGAAACGGTGACGGTGTGCGCCGTCACGCTGCTCCCGACCCTCACGACCTCCACGCTGATCACGGTATTCCCCACGCTGATGCCGCTCGGCACGATCGGCCACCCCGGGGCCGTCGTCCTCGCCATCGTGCAGGCGTGCCTCGGCCTGCTCCTCGTGCGTTACGTCCTCTTCGCGCGGGGCGAGACGCCGGCCGACATCGGGTTTCGGCCCGGTCTGCGGCCGGTGCTCGAGTCCCTGCCGCTCACGCTGGCCGCCTACGCGGGCGCCCTGGCCGTCGTGCTGGCGCTCCACGGGGCGGTCATGGCGGGCGCCGAGACCCAGCGCGCGCGGACCGCGTTCATGACGACCTCGCCCTGGCTCGCGCTCGTCTACGTCTTCGTGGGGCCGCTGTTCGAGGAGACGATCGTGCGCGCGTACCTCATGACCCGGCTCCTGGCTTTCGGGATGTCCGTGACGACCGTGGTGCTGGCGACGGCGGTGCTCCAGACCGCGTACCACACCTACCAGGGCCTCGCATGGTCGCTCGTGTACCTGCCGATCTTCCTGGTCTTCGCCACCTACTTCGCCTGGCGGCGGAACGCCGTGACCCCCGCCGTGAGCCACGTCACCATCGACCTCGTCTCCTGGCTAGCCCTCCAAACCGGCTGGACCACACGATGACACCGCCGGTCTCGAGGACCGCCCCGGCTCAGCCGGGGTCGAGCGTCGGGGGTCACGGTGACGACACGCTGGCGGCCCGCGCTCCCGAGGACCGCCCCGGCTCAGCCGGGGCGGTCGAGCGTCGGGGGTTGCGGTGACGACACGCTGGCGC
>DASYTM010000232.1:0-2832 GCA_036002345.1 Candidatus Methylomirabilota bacterium
ATCCAGGTCGAGCACGACATGGACATCGTCTTCGGCTACTCCGATCGCATCGTCGCGCTCCACCAGGGCCGCGTGCTCGCCGACGCCGCCCCCGACGCCATCCGCGCCGACGAGTCCGTCGTCGCCACCGTCATCGGCCGCCCGCTACGACAACACCCATGAATCCAGGCCTGCTCGACGTCACGCATCTCGACGTGCACATCCAGGCGAGCCAGATCCTGAAGGACGTCACCCTGCGCGTGGAGCCGCGCGAGGTCGTGTGCCTGGTCGGGCGCAACGGCGCCGGCAAGACGACCACGCTCCGCACGATCATGGGCTACCGCCGGCCGACGGCGGGCGGGATCACGTTCAAAGGCGAGCCGATCGCGGGGCTGCCCACCCACGTCATCGCGGCCCGGGGCATCGGCTTCGCCCCGGAGGACAGCGAGATTTTCGGCGATCTCACGGTGGCCGAGAACATCGAGCTGCCCACCTGGACCCGGCCCGGAGCGCGCCCCGCCGCCGAGCGCGTGGGCCGCGCCTACGAGGTGTTCCCGCGCCTGCGCGGCTTCGCCGCGCGCGGGGGCACGCAGCTCTCGGGCGGCGAGCGTAAGATGCTGTCGATCGCGCGGGCGCTGGCCCTGGACCCGGATCTGCTGCTGCTGGACGAGCCGTTCGAGGGGCTGTCGCCGGCCATCATCCCGAGCATCGCGGAGTCGATCGCGGCCATCACGCGGCTCGGTCCGGGACTCTTGCTGGCGGAGTCGAACATTCATCACGTGCCGCCGTTCGCGACGCGGCTGTACGTCATCGAGCGCGGCGAGATCATCTTCGCGGGGAGCCCGGCCGAGGCGGCCCGCGACGCGGCCGTCTCGCGCGTCATTGGAGGAAAAGCATCATGAGCGCGCTGCCGATCCTGCCCACCTCCGTCGTGGGCTCCCACGGCAAGCCCGGCTGGTGGTTCACGGCCGTGAAAGCGTGGGAAGCGGACGAGATGGGCCCGGGCGACATGGACGAGATGTTCGACGACGCCGTGCACACCGCGATCCGCGACATGGAGACGGCGGGCATCGACATCATCACCGACGGTGAGGTGCGGCGCACCGACGGCTACGTGGACACCTACTACAAGATCATCAAGAACATCGCGCCGCTGCCCGTGCGCCGGAAGGCGGGGCCGTGGGGCTACGACCAGCAGCAGCGCTACGAGGCCACCGGCCGCATCGAGGTGCCCGCCACGGGCTTCGGCCTCGTGAAGGACTTCGAGTTCCTCAAGGCCAACACCGAGCGCGCGCTCAAGGCCACGTGCGCGGGACCGCTGACGTTCGGCTCGCGCATCCATCCCGGCCGCGCGTACAAGGGCGTGGTGGAGGTCGCGGAGCGCTTCGCGGAGGTCATCAACGCCGAGCTCAAGGCGCTGGTCGCCGCCGGCGCGACGCTGATCCAGCTCGACGAGCCCGCGCGCGGCAACGTCTCCGGCGAAGAGATGGCCCGGCTCTTCAACCTCGCCACCGAGGGCGTGCGCGCGAAGCTCGCCTTCCACATCTGCTTCGGCAACCGCTTCGGCCGCTCGCGCTTCCCGCGCTCGTACGCGCCGTACTTCCCGGGCGCGCTCAAGGCGCGCGCCGAGCAGTTCGTGCTGGAGTTCGCCAGCCGCGAGCTGTCGGAAGTCGACCTCTGGCAGAAGTACGGCGACGGGCGCGAGCTCGGCGCGGGCGTGGTGGACGTGAAGGGCTTTCAGGAGGAGACCGCGGAGTCGGTGGGCGCGCGCATCCGGCGCGTGCTCGCCGTGTGCCCGGCCGAGAAGCTGACCCTCAACCCCGACTGCGGCTTCGGCTGGTCGCCGCGGTACATGTGCAACCAGAAGCTCCGCGGCCTGGCGGCCGGCGCCGCCCTCGTCCGCGCGGAGCTGACCGGCAAGAAAAAGTAGCCGGGAACCCGGGGCCCCGCCGCGCCGTTTGCGGCGTATGCGACCCTTCTACCCGAGGGAGGGACTTGCCATGAGAAAACACCGTTCACCGGGCGCGGGCCTCCTGCTCGGCATGCTGGCCGTGCTGCTGACGGCCGGCGCCGCCCAGGCGCTCGCCGTCGGGGACAAGGCCCCCGACTTCACCCTGCCGAAGGTCGCCGATCGCAACGCGCCGCCGGTCAAGCTGGCCGACCTCACCGCGAAGGGTCCGGTCGTCCTCTATACCTTCATCCAGGCGTTCACCGCGACCTGAGCGAAAGAGATCGCGGACTTCGACGCGGCCCGGCCGCAGTTCGAAGCCGCGGGCGCCCAGGTCGTGGGCGTCAGCGCCGACCACGTCGCCACGCTGGAGGCGTTCGTCAAGCAGACCGGGACCAAGCACCTGCTCCTGTCCGACTTCCGCCGCACGATGCTCGACAAGTACGACGCCATGGAGAAGAACGAGGCGAGCCCCATCTACCGCTACGCCAAGCGCGCGTACTTCGTCATCGATCGCGAGGGCGTCGTCCGGTACATGAAGATCATGGACAACCCGCTCACGCTCCTCAACGCGGAGGAAGTCCTCCAGGCGTTGAAAGCCTCGGGGGTCAAGTGACCCGATTCCTGATCGCGCTCGTCGCGGCCGTCCTCGTGACGGCCGCGGCATCCGCCGCCGCGCCGGACTTCGCCGCGCTCCACCTCCAGCCCTACGAGCCGCCGAAGCCGGCGCCGGCCTTCTCCCTGCCCGATCTCGACGGCAAGCCGCACACGCTCGAATCGCTGCGGGGTCGGGTCGTCGTGCTGTTCTTCTGGGCCACCTGGTGACTGGACTGCCGGAAGGAGTTGCCTTCCATCGACGCGCTGTATAAGAAATACCGGGGCCGTGGTCTGGACGTGCGCCTCAT
>DASYTM010000233.1:0-3916 GCA_036002345.1 Candidatus Methylomirabilota bacterium
AGGACGCGATGGTCCGCTCCCAGGCCGCGCTGGAGACCGCCCTCGAGCAGTTCCGCGTCCTGCTCGGGCACTCTCCGACGGAGCCGCTCGAGCCGGAGACGGTGGAGCTCGACGCGCAGCTTCGCGATGACGCCGAGCCGCTCGAGACCCTCCTCGACCGGGCGATCGCGCGGCGGCTGGAGCTGCAGGAGGGCCGGGACCAGATCAAGGACGCGGAGAGGACGGTGTCGCTGACCCGCCAGAACCTGCTGCCCCAGCTCGACCTGAACCTGGGCTTCACCCAGGGCGGGCTCGGCACCACCTTCGCGAACGCCTTCAACGCCGACCGCCGCGTCAACGTCTACTTCAGCGCCTCCTACCCCGTGGAGCGCTCCAGCGAGCGCGCGAGCAAGGCGGTGGCGGAGATCGAAGTCGCGGCCCGCTCGCGCAGCGTGCGCCAGCAGGAGCTGCAGATCGAGGGCGAGGTGCGCGCGGCGCTGCGGGAGCTGGAGCGCATCCGCAAGAGCGTCGAGCTGCAGAAGAAGGGGGTCGAGGTCGCCGAGCAGCAGCGGCGCCTGGCTACCCTGCGCTATCAGCGCGGCCTGGCCTCCAACTTCGACGTGGTCGACGCCGAGGGCAGCCTGGTCCTCGCGCGCAGCGCCCTCGTGAACCTGCTCACCAGCTACCAGGTGGCGCGCATCGAGCTGATGCGGGTGACGGGCAGCCTCGACGTGGACGAGGAGTTCAAGTGAGCAGCTTCCCGGGCGTGCTCGGCGGCGAGCGCTTCGCGCGGGTGCTCCTCCAGGCCCGCCTGCGCGTGGTGAACGCGGCCCGGTCCGTGGTGGCCGAAGCCCGGAGCTGGCGGCGCCGCGACGCGTGGACGCTCGAGAACCTGCGCTCGGTGGCCGCGGCGGCCCGTCGCCGGCCCCGGCTCCTGCTGGCCGGCGTCGCCGTCGTCGCGGTGGTCGCCGCCGTCCCGGCGTACCTCGTCAGCGGCGGCGATCCGGCCGGAGTGGCGACGGCCGAGGTCCGCCAGGGGCCGTTCCGCGTTTCGATCGTCGAGGGGGGAACGCTGCAGGCGCTGCGCTCGGTGACGTACTCGTCCGCCATCCAGAGCAATCAGGCCAAGATCGTGGCCCTCGCCCCCGAAGGAAAGCTGGTGCAGAAGGGCGACCTGCTCATCCTTTTCGACGCCGCCCCCTTCGAGGAGGAGATCCGGCGCAGCCAGGCCCAGCTCGCCCAGGCCCAGGCCGATCTCGCCAAGGCGAGAGAGGACCAGAAGCTCCAGCTGATCCAGAACCAGGAGGACCTCGCGTCCGCGCGCCAGAAGGTCGAGCGCAGCGACCTGGAGCTGAAGGACGTCCAGGAGGGCAAGGGCAAGCTGAGGGAGGAAGAGGCCGCGGCCGCGGTGGCCAACGCCGAGCGCGAGCTGCAGAAGGCGCAGGGCGCGCACGAGGACCTGAAGCCGCTCCTCACCGAGGGGTTCATCACCAAGCAGGAGCTGGAGCGCGCCGAGCAGGTCGTGGCCCGCGCGCGCGACGACCTGACCCTCGCCCAGCGCCGGCGCGACTCCCTCGTGAAGTTCGGCCGTCCCCTCGAGCTGTCCCAGGCCCGCTCGGACGCCGTCCTCACCAAGGAGAGCCTACGCCAGCTGGACTCGGCGGCCTCGTACCGCCTGCAGCAGAAGCAGGCCGCCATCTCCGCCGCCGACAGCCGCATACAGGAGGCGGCGAGCAAGCTCGCTCAGGCCCAGCAGCAGCTCGCCCGCACCGAGGTGCGCGCGGACGTGTCCGGCATCGTGGTCTATCGCGACGTCTTCTTCGGCTCCGAGCAGCGCAAGCCGCAGGTGGGGGACCAGGTGTGGGCGAACCAGCCGCTCCTCATCCTTCCCGACATCTCGCAGATGGTCGTGGAGACGCGGGTCAGGGAGACCGACATCCACAAGGTGGAGCGCAACCAGGGCGTCAAGATCCGCGTACAGGCCTATCCCGATCTGAAGCTGACCGGGGTGGTGACGCTCGTCGGCACCCTGGCCCAGGAAGAGAAGGAGCGCCGCGGGGCGAAGTTCTTCGGCGTGACGATCCAGATCGATGGCTCCGAGTCGAAGCTGCGTCCCGGCATGACCGCGCAGGTTGAGATCGCGGTCGAAGAGCGGCCGCGCGCGCTCGTCGTGCCCCTGCAGGCGGTGTTCGAACGTGAGGGGCGCAGCGTGTGCTACGTCGTCCGCCGCGGCCGGCTGCAGCCGCAGGACGTCCTCACCGGTCCGTCCAATCAGGACTTCGTCGTGATCGACCGAGGTCTGCGCGAAGGGGACCGGGTCGCGCTGCGGGACCCAGGGGCCCCTCCGACGGATTTCGGGTCACTGACGTCGCCCTAGGGCGCGCCTTTGGCCAATCCCTCTCCAACCTGTCCCAAGTGCGGGCAGAAGATCCCACCGTCGGTCGGCGAGTGCCTGTACTGTCCGCCCTCGCCCTCGGCGCCGGGCCCTCTGGCGGCCGTGAGCCCCAACCCCTTCTCGCCCTCGCCTCCAACCACGGAGCCGACGGCGGCGCAGCTACTGCTCGTGGCCGAGGAGTGTCTCGTCCGAGCCCAGCCCGAGAAGGCCGCGGAGCTTGCCACGCGCGCGCTCGCCGCGCGGCCGGAGAGCCTGGAGGCGAAGGGGACCCTCTACCGGGCCCGCCGCCAGCTCGCCCGGCAGCGCCGGCGCGGCCGTCAGGAACAGAGGATCAAGGAAGCGCAGGCGCTGCTGGATGCCGGCGACGCGGCCGGCGCGGAGAGGCTGGTGGCCTCGGTGCTGAAGGGCGTGCCGGGGCAACCCGACGCGCTGACGCTCTTCGGCCGGCTGAAGGGCCGCCGGCCGGCGGCGGGCGACGCCGAAGCGGAGGCGGAGCGCGAGCTGGCCCGTCTGGCGCAGGGCCAGGCGCAGCGGGCGGCCGAGGCGGCGCGGGCCGCGCGCAGCGCCGGCTGGGACCGCAAGGCGCTGATCGCCCTGCGGCGCGGCCTGCGCCTCGTTCCCGACGACCCCGCGCTGCTCGCGCTGCTGCGCGAGACCGAGCACGCGCTCGGCGACCTGGACCGCGCCGGGGCGCGCCGGCGTGCGGGCAACGCGCAGGTGCGCGAGGCCCTCGAGTGGCTGAAGGCCGGCCACCTCGAAGACAGCCTCAAATCGCTGCGCGCGCTGCTGCGCCAGGATCCCGACCACGCCCGCGCCCAGGCCGCCATCCAGGAGGTGCGCCGCGCGTGGCTCGCGCGGCAACCGGCGCCCGCTCCGGCGTCGCCACCTTCCGCGGCGGCGCCGGTTTTGGCCGCGCGGCGGTCCGCAGCGCCCGCGTCTCCGCCTGCGGTGGCCGCGCCGGCGGTCAGACCGTCGCCGCCCCGCGCGCCGGCGCCAAGCCCCGCGCGCACGATGACGCCCGTAGCGCCGACCGCCGCGCGCCCTCACCCGGTGGCGACATCCGCCCCCGTGATGGCGCCGCCCCGAGCGCACGAGTCCGTCCGGCGGCCGATCACCCCGGCCGTCGCCGCGGCGCCGCCGCCGGAGATCGCGCGGCGCCCGGGGCGGAAAAGCACACCTCTGCTGCTCGTCCTCGGCTCCGCCGCGCTGATGATCGGCCTGCTGGTGGCGCTCACGTCTCGTCCCTCCGGCGGGCCGGTCGCACGCGCGACGCAAGCCGCGATCGCCCCGGTGTCGACCGCACCGGCGCCATCGGGGACGCCGCCGCCCGCGGGCCCGCTGGCCGCCGCCGATCCGGACGTCCGCCAGGCCGTCGAGACCACGCTGGCCGCCTACGCGCGCGCGCTGGAGTCGCAAGACGCGACGCTGCTGGCGCAGGCCCGGCCCGACCTCACCGCCGCCGAGCGCGAGCGGCTGCTCGCGCCCTTCCGCGGCGCCGTCAACGTGGCCACCGACCTGCGGGTGCTGGACGTGATCCCCAGC
>DASYTM010000234.1:0-21396 GCA_036002345.1 Candidatus Methylomirabilota bacterium
TTCTTCTGATCAAATGGAGATCCGCGCAGGGTCGAGTGCGCGATGATGTTCGGTATCTCACTGCAGGGATTGTTTTTCCAGCCGCTGGTGCGATCGGTACGAACATCGTTCTTCCTATTTTGACCGGAAGATCGACTTACAGCTGGGTGGGGCCCTACTTCGCACTATCGTTTGTCATCGTGGTGGCGCACGCGATCATTCGCCACCGACTCATGGATCTTCGGCTCGTTGTTCATCGCGGATTGACTCTCGCCATAGCTATGCTTCTGTCGCTTGGCCCCGTCGCCATAGCGCTCAGTTTCTTTTGGCCGAGACTTGTCGAGCATTTCAGTCCTGATGAATTGATTCTGCTCCTTGTTGCGATTGTGGTCGTGACACTGCTCTCTGCACCCACCCGCGACGTCGCCCGGCGCCTGCTCGACCGCTACGTGTACCGGACGCAGGCCAACTATCAGAGGACGGTGCGCGAGGCGAGCCGGACGCTCACGCGCATGCTGAATCTCAAGAAGCTGCTGCCCTTCATCAGTCAGACGATGGTGGGAACGACCGGCGTCGAAGCCGTCGTGATCTACCTCAAGGACGAGGACGGCTTCCGGCGGGCCATCGTGCAGCGGCAGCAGCCGGCCGGTGAGTTCGAGACGCCCGAGATCGCGCCCACGGCGGTGATCGAGATTCTCGAGCGGGTGCAAGAAGCGGTGGTGGCGGACGAGCTGGCGCGGCAGCTCGCGACGGACGGCGATCGCCGGGCGGACGCGGAGCTGACGGCGGCGAACTGGGCGCTGGTGCTGCCCGTCATCTCCGACGACGGCCTGATCGCCTTCATCGCCGCCGGCCCGAAGCTGTCAGGTGACCCGTTCTACTCGCAGGATCTCGACCTCCTGATGACGCTGGCGAACCAGGCGGGCATCGCGATCAAGAACGCGCGGCTGTACGCGCAGGTCGTGCTGGCCAACGAGTACATCGAGAACATCGTGGCCACGATCGAGAGCGGCGTGGTCGCGATCAACTCCGCGGGGCGCATCGCGATGTTCAATCGCGCGGCGGAACACCTGACCGGGCTCGCCGCCGACGACGTCCGGGGCCGGAACGTGGCTGAGCTCGCGCCGTGCCTGAGCGAGCCCCTGCTCGGCAGCGCGGCGGACGGCGTGGCGCGCACGCTGCCCGAGATCATCCTGCCCGGGGCCGATCGCGCGCGGCCGGTGATGTGCACCACGTCGCCCCTGCGGGACCCGGAGGGAGCGGTGCTGGGCGCCGTCGCGGTGTTCAGCGATCTCACCCCGCTCAAGGAGCTCGAGATCGAGCGGCGCCGGGCGGAGCGGCTGGCGTACTTCGAGGTGCTGGCCTCGGGCATGGCGCACGAGATCAAGAACCCCCTGGTGGCGATCAAGACCTTCACCCAGCTCCTCCCCCGGCGCCAGAGCGAGCCGCGGTTCGTGGAGGAGTTCGGACGCATCGTCGGCCGCGAAATCAACCGGATGGAGCGGCTCCTGGAGCGCCTGCGGACGCTGGCGCGGCCCGCCCGCACGCCGGACCACACCGTCGACGTCCGCGTGCCGCTCACTGAAGCCCTCGAATTCATGCAAGTGACCTTCGAGGAAAAGGGCTTGACGGTCAGCGTAGACCTGGGAGATACACCGGTCACCGTGCGTGGTGACCCCCAGAACCTCGAGCAGCTCTTCCTGAACCTCCTCCTGAATGCCCACGAGGCGATGGGCCCCGGGGGCGGCCTGAGCGTGGGGGTGACGCGCGACGACAAGTGCATCACCGTGGCCGTGGGTGACACCGGGCCCGGCATCCCGCCCGACCTGCTCGAGAGGATCTTCGAGCCCTTCTTCACGACCAAGCAGCGCGGGTCGGGCCTCGGGCTCGCCATCTCGGCGGGAGTCGCGCAGGCTCACGGCGCCCGGCTGCGCGCCGCGAACCGTCCCGAGGGCGGCGCCGTGTTCTCCGTCGAATTCCCGCTCGTGCCCGTCGCGTCGCCGGTGACCGCGTGAACACCGTCCTCGTCGTGACGGCCGACGACGCCCTGCGCACGCGGCTCCTGCGCGGGCTCTCCGGCTTCACGATCTTCGAGGCGCCCTCGGACCCCGACGCCATCAAGACGCTGCGCATGGTGGAGATCGACCTGGTGCTCAGAGACAGCGCCGGCCCCGCCGGCGCGCTGAGCACGTTCGTGAACGGCGTTCGCGATGTCGCGCCGGCCGCCCTCATCGTCGCGGTCGGCGCCGCCGGCGAGGAAGAGGTGACGGCGGACTTCACCGTCCCCGACGGCTTCACCACCCGCGAGCTCGATGCCGTCCTCCGGCACGCCGTGGACAAGCAGCGCCTCGTCCGCGAGATCCGGATGCTGCGCATTCCCGCCGCGCCGCTGCCGCCCACGCACGGCGGCGGCGCCATGGACACGGCCTGGGACAGCGCCGCGCTCGCGCGCGTGCTCAAGGCCTTCAGCCGGGTGTTCGCGGCCGGCTTCGACCTGCGCCGCGTGCTCGACACCTTCCTGGACGCCATCGGCGACGTCGTGCGGCCGACGCGCGTGACGGTGCTGCTCCCCGACGCCGACGGGCGCGAATTCCGGATCGCCGCGCACCGCGGGCTCGCGCCTCAGATCGTGCAGTCGGTCCGCCTGCCCGCCGCCGAGGGTCTGCCGCGCTGGCTGGCCAGCCAGGGCCGGCCGCTCGCGCTGCACGACGTGACGGACCCCGAGCTCGTCCGCGAGCTGAAGCTGCTCCAGGGCGTGGTGGCGACGCCGCTGCTGGCGCACGGCGACCTCGTGGCCATTCTCGTGCTCGGCCAGCCCGTGTTCGGCGTCGGCTACACGCGGCCGGAGATCGAGACGCTCTTCGACCTCGTCACCCAGCTCGCCACCGTGATCAGCGACATCGCCCTGCACCAGCAGCTCGAGCGCGAGAAGGAATTCACCGAGCGGATCCTGTCCCACATGTCGAGCGGCGTCATCACCATCGGCCGCGATCAGCGCGTGGGCACGATGAACCGGCGCGCGGAGGAGATCCTCGGGCTGTCCGCGCACGCCGTCGTCCACCAGGACCTCCGGGTGCTCCCCTCCCCGCTCGGCGACCTCCTCTTCGACACGCTGTCCTCGGGGCGCGCCATGCCGCGCACGGAGATCCAGCTCGCCCTGCGCCGGCTCTGGATCGAGGTCACCACCTACGTGATCCGCGACGAGGAGAGCGCGCCTCTGGGCGCCGTGCTGGTCTTCGAGGACCTCACGGCCCAGAAGGAGCTGGCGGCCCAGAAGCGGGAGGCGGACCAGTTCCAGCTCCTCACCCGCGTGGTGGCCCGCATCGCCGACGAGATCAAGAACCCGCTCGTCTCCATCAACACCTTCATCGAGCTCATCGGCGAGCGCTACGACGACCCCGACTTCCGCCGCCACTTCTCCTCGGTGGTGCGCCGCGACGTCCGCCGCCTCGTGGAGGTCTTCGAAAAACTGGCCGGGCTGGTCACCGAGGGTGAGTTAAACTTTGCCACCGTGGACGCCTACGAGGTCGTCACACAGCTCGTGGAGGCGATCGATCTGGCCGACGGCGGGCTGGGCAAGCACCTGCAGCTCGACGTCGCGCCCACCTCCGAGCCCTTCCCCGTCAAGGTGGACGCCACGCAGCTGCGCAAGGCCGTCTCGTACCTCATCCGCTATCTCACGCACAACTCGCCCGCCGATCTGGCGAAGATCTCGCTGTCGGTGGGCCGGCACGCCGAGCCCGATGGCGGCTCCGACGTGCGGATCCTCGTCGGGTCTCGCACGGCCACGGTGTCGGCGGAGAAGCTCGAGCGGCTCTTCGATCCCGTCCAGATGGTGCAGGAGAGCCTCATCGACGTCGGGCCCGCCGTGAGCCAGCGCCTGGTGGAGGCGCTCGGCGGCCGGCTGGGCGTGCGCCAGACCCGGCACGAGCTGTCCTTCGTGGTCTCGCTGCCCCCGGCGGCCGCATGACGTCCACGGCCGCGCCCGCCAGCGCCGCGCGCATCCTCGTCGTCGACGACGAGCTGGGGCCGCGCGAGTCGCTGCGCATGCTCCTCAAGCCGTCCTATCAGATCACCACCGCCGACAGCGGGCGCGCGGCCCTGGAGATGCTCGCCCAGGTCCGGCCCGACGTGGTGATCCTCGACATCAAGATGCCGGAGATGGACGGGCTGGAGGTCCTGCGGCGCCTCAAGCGCACCGACCCGACCATCGAGGTGGTGATGATCACCGCCTACGCCTCGCTGGAGACGGTCAAGCTCGCCCTCACCCACGGCGCCTTCGAATATCTGATCAAGCCGTTCTCGCGGCAGGACCTGGAAGACGTCGTCCGCCGCGCCCTCTCGCGGCGCCAGGCCGACCTCGGCGCGCGCGGCGAGGTGGCGCAGCTCGTCGAGGAGATGCGGCGGCTGTCGGCAAAGACGCGGGAGCTGGAGGAGGTCGCGCGGCGCGACGCCACGGAACAGTCCCTGCGCGTCACGCAGCTCTCGATCGTGCGCGAGATCTCGCGCGCGATCGTCGGGCACCTCGCCAACGACGACGTGATGACGGCCGTCTCGGCCCAGCTCCGCGCGGCCCTCGGCTACGACCGCGTGGTCCTGACGCCGACCGAGCCCTCCGTGCGTCCCGACGACGCCGGCTGCCTCGTCGTGTGTCCCATCCGCGACGCGGAGGGCGCGCTCGGGTTCCTCGTCGCCGACAACCGCGCCTCCGCCCGTCCCGTCGACCCGCGCGAGCGCGAGCTCCTGGAGATGCTGTCGGAGTACCTCGCCATCGCCCTGCGCAACTCGCGGCTGTACGGCGAGATCGCCAACACCAAGCGCTCGCTCGAGCAGCTCATCGCCTCCGCGGGCGACGCCATCATCTCGGTGGACGCCGTCGACCGCATCGACGGCTGGAACCCCGCCGCCGAACGGGTGTTCGGTCAGGCCGCGGCGCAGGTGAGCGGGCGCCGCATCACCGAGCTGCTGCCGGAGCGCGAATATCGCGCGGCGCGCGAGCGGCTCGCGCGCGGGGCGGCCATGGAGATGTTCGAGACGACGCTGACGGAGGGGCGGGAGACGCCCGCCGCGCTGGCCGTCACGCTGTCGGGCCTGCGGGGCCGGCACGGCGGCCTGGACGGGCTCATCGCGATCGTCCGCGACATCACGGCGCAGCGCGAGGTCGAGAACCAGCTCCAGCAGTCCGAGAAGCTGACGGCGCTCGGGCAGCTCGCGGGCGGCATCGCGCACGACTTCAACAACCTCCTGCAGGCCATCCTCGGCTATGCGCAGCTCATGAAGGCCAACCCGGAGGACGCCGCGCTGCTGCAGCGCTCGCTCTCCGTGGTGGAGTCCGCGGCCATCGACGGCTCGGAGACCGTGCGGCGCATCCAGCAGTTCGCGCGGCTGCGGCCCGACGAGCGCTTCATGCCCGTGGACGTCAACCACATCGTCGAGGACGCCGTCGCCATCACCCGGCCGCGCTGGGAGGAGAAGATCGCCCACGACAGCCGGCCCATGGACCTGCGCCTCGACCTGCGCGCCAAGCAGCACCTCCACGGCCGCTCGGCGGCGCTCACCGAGGTGATGACGAACCTCATCCTCAACGCCATGGACGCCATGCCCGACGGCGGCACGCTCGGCATCTCCACGAAGGACGTGGGCGACGGCGTGGTCGTGACCGTCACCGACACGGGCATCGGCATGCCCGAGCACGTCCGGCGGCGCGTCTTCGAGCCGTTCTTCTCGACGAAGGGCGAGTCGGGCTCCGGCCTCGGACTGTCCATGGCGTACTCGATCGTGCGCCGCCACGGGGGCGAGATTCGCGTGGAGAGCGAGCCCAATCGCGGCACGACGTTCACGCTCACGCTGCCGTGCGCGCGCGAGACCTCCGAGCCGGCGCCCGCGCCGGCGGCGTCGACGCGCCGGAAGACCGCGCGCGTGCTGCTCGTCGACGACGAGCCGCAGGTGCTGTCGGCCCTCACCGAGCTCCTGCAGGCGGCCGGGCACAACGTGAGCGCGGCGGCGAGCGGCGCGGCCGCCCTGCGGATCTACGCGCCCGAGCGCTACGACGTGGTGCTGACCAACGTGGGCATGGCCGGCATGAACGGCTGGGAGGTCGCCGAGCGCATCCGCGCCGTCGACGCCAAGGTGCCCGTGATCTTCATCACCGGCTGGGGCCTCCGCGAGGAGGAGCGAGCGCGCCTGTCCGCGCTCCGCGTCCAGCGGTGCCTGTTCAAGCCCGTCCGTCCCGATGAGCTCGACGCCGCCGTCCAGGCGGCCGTCGCCTCCGCCTGATCGTCGCCTCCGCCTGATCGACCGTCCGGGAGCAGGACAAAGTGTCTTGTCACACCGGCATTCTCACGTCGGTAGCGACCGCCTGGCGCCGCTATCGCCCCATCTGACGCGGCGTAAGTCAGCAAGAAATATCAGCCGGAATCTTTTGCCTGGTGTGGCACCCCCCTTGCGTTGAAGGACCCCGCCGGGGGGCCGACGCGCCACGGAGTCCCCCCGGAACAAACGGGGGCACCGCCATGCGTCTCGGTCACCGCAGCACCCTCGCAGTGCTGTCCACGGCGATCACGACGCTGGTCTGCGCACCCGCCGGCGGCCAGGAGCGGGCCGGCGTGGTCACGACCCTGGAAGGCAAGGTCACCGTCACGCGGGCCTCGCTGCCCGCGCCCGCCCTCCTGAAGTTCCGCGACGACGTCTTCGTGCGGGATCGGATCGCCACCGCCGAGCGCTCGGTCGCGCGCATCCTGCTCGGAGGACGGGCCGTCGTGACCGTGCGCGAGCACTCCAGCGTGACGATCACCGAGGTGCCGGGCGTGTCCACCATCGACGTGTCGGGCGGCCGCGTGGCCGTCGCCGTCGCGCGTGAGCGCATGCGGCCGGGTGACCTCGTGGAAGTCCGCACGCCGCACGCGGTGGCCGGGATCCGCGGCACCGTCATCGTGGCCGAGGTGTGGGCCTCGAGCTCCGTCATCACCGTGCTCAAGGGCGTGATCGACGTGACGCGCCTGGACGCAGGCCGCCTGGCGGGCCCGTCCACCGTCGTGAATGCGCTGCAGCAGGTGAGCGTGGTCGGCACGAACGCGGTATCGGCGCCGCAGGCCATCACGAGCGATGCCGCGCAGCGGATGGGCACCGAGTTCCGCATGGCGCCTCCGAAGGCGGCGCCCGCCGCGGCGACGGCGGCGGTGGGCCAGGCCGAGCTCGAGCGGACCGTGCGCGCCATGGGCGTCGTGATGGCCGCGCCCGCGGTGGACACCGCCGCGAACGGTGACTCGAGCCAGGGTGACAAGTCGGACAAGAGCGACAAGAAGGGCGGGACGGCGACGGCGGCCGTGTCCTCCGGTGGCGCGGCGGCGACGAGCAGCAGCTCGGGCTCATCGTCGTCCTCGGGCTCGGGCTCGTCCGCGTCGAGTGGCGGCTCGTCGGGCGGCAGCGCGCCAGCGGCAAGTGCTCCGGCGGCAGCGGCGCCCGCGGCGCCGGCCGCCGCGCCGGTCGTGGCCGCGCCGGTCGCGATGCCCGCGACGATTCCGTCGGCATTTTCGAATCCGACCCTGTCGGTGAAAGTGATCGACGCGATCAAGGACGCGAAGGACAACAACAAGAACGACAACCGCGGCAAGGGCAAGAACTAGCCCCCGCGCGCCAGCACCACGATCCCTCCCACGACGAGCGCCGCCGCCATCAGGTGCGCCGGCGTGACGCTCTCCCCCAGCGCCAGGTATGAGAGCGCGAGTGCGCTGACCGGCAGGATCCCCGTGAAGACCGACGCCGCGCCGGCGGGCACGCGAGCCACCCCGCGCGCCCAGAGCAGGAACGCCACCACCGTCACGAGCACGCCGTAGTAGGTCACGATCGCCCAGTCCGTGGAGGTCAGCGCGGAGAGCGGGAAGGCGCGCGCCTCCCACACCGCGGCGGGCAGGAACATCAGGAAGCCGAGCACGCTGATCGCCGCCGCCACCACGAGCGGCGGCAGGCGCTGCGCGGCCACGCGGCTGCAGACGACGAAGATCGCCTCGCCCACCACCGCACCGAAGATCAGGAGATTTCCGAGGAGCGGCCAGGAGCCGCGCTCACGGAAGCCGCCGCCCGCGAGGGCCAGCGCGAGCATCCCGGCCACGGCGAGCGTCACGCCGAGGCTGCGCTGCCGGCTCCAGCGCTCCCCCAGCGCGACGACGGCGAGCGCCGCCGCCACCGCGGGCGTGGTGCTGGTGACGATCCCGCCCTCCGCCGCGCTGGTGAAGCGGAGGCCTTCGAGCAGCAGCGCGTTGAAGGCGAAGATGCCGGCGAAGGCCTGGAGCCCCAGCACGGCCACGTCCCGCCGCGCCAGGCGCGGCAGCGGCCGCCCGAGGGCGAGCACGAGGAGGACGAGGATCGCCGACGCGACGGCGAAGCGGAGCCCGCTCAGCAAGAAGATGGGCAGCCGCGCGACTGCGACCTTGCCGACGACGACGGAGCTGCCGACGATCGTCATGGCGGCCGCCAGCTCGAGGCAGGCGCGGAGCGGGAGGGCTATCGCTCGGGCGCGGGAACGTCACCCGCCGCGCGCTTCACCTGGTCGGCGAGCTTGCAGAAGGCGCAGACGGTGGACGTGGTGACCTGGCCGCAGCGCGCGCACTCCTGGAGGACGACGTTCTCCACGCGCTCGAAGGCGGGGCGCGCCTTGTCGAGGAAGCCGAACAGGAAGTTGTGCTTGGCGCCCGGGGAGGCGTCCTCCATCCGGTTGAGGACCTCCTTGTGCGCGATGGAGGTGGCGCCGACGGCGAACGGGCACTCCTCGACGATGTAGTCGATCCGGCGCATGAAGGCGTAGGCCGCCGTCTCCCGCTCGGACAGCCGGTAGAGCGGCTTCACGCGGCGCACGAGCTTGGGATGCGTCGAGGCCAGTGCCGGCGATTGGCGCGGCAGCGCCTCGGTGCGCCAGTGCATCACGGAGCCGAAGAGGGTGGCGGCCTCGTCGTCGAGATTGTGGCCGGTGGCCACCACGGGGATGCCGCGCTCGAGCGCCACCCGGTTCATGAGGTAGCGCTTGGAGAGGCCGCACCCCGAGCACGGCGGCCGGCGCGTGACCTGCTTGATCACGGGCACGGGCGCGCCGACCTCGTCGGCCACGCGCGAGACGATCAGGGGCGCGCCGCGGCGCGCGGCGAAGGCCTCGCACTTCGCCTTCGACTCCACGGAGTAGTCGAAGATGCCGAGGTCGAGATAGAGCCCGGTGGTGTCGTACCCGTCGTCGAGCAGGACGTCCCAGAGGGCGAGCGAGTCCTTGCCGCCGGAGACGGCGACGAGGACGCGCTCGTCACGCGTGAACATCCGGTGCTTGCGGATGGCCTCGCGGACCTGGTTGCGGAAGAACTCCTGGAAGTCCGTCGCGCAGAAGGCGGCGTTGTGCCGGCGCAGCTCGATCGCGGCCTGGCTGCCGCACTTGCGGCACTTCACGCTCGGCCCCCGGACATGACGGGACGCAGCTCGATGACGTCGTCGTCGCGGACGAGCTGATCGGCGGTCACGAGATCGTCGCCGCGGATGACCAGCACGGTCTCGGGAAGGATGTCGAGCTCGCGGAGCACGTCCTTGACGCGCCGGTTGCCGGCGACCTCGACCTCGCGCCGCGGATTGCGCAGCACCACTTTCATGCTCAAACGGGAGTATACATTGAAGGCGTCACCATGCCCGATCGGCCGACCGACCCCGCGCGCGCCGCGTGGCGCACGCTGACCTCGCGTCCCGTCTACGCGAACCCGTGGATCCGCGTGCGCGAGGACACCGCGGAGCTGCCCGACGGCCGCACCACGCTCTACGGCGTCGTGGAGTGCCCGCCCTGCGTGGGCGTGTTGCCGTTCCTCGACGCGCGCACCGTCGTGCTCGTCGGCCAGTGGCGCTACGTCCGCAAGGCCTTTCAGTGGGAGATTCCCACGGGCGGGATGAAGCCCGGCGAGAGCGAGGAGGCCGCCGTCCAGCGCGAGCTCGCCGAGGAGGCCGGGTACGAGGCGGGGCGGGTCACCAAGCTCTGCCGCTTCGACACCTCGAAGTCGATCCTCGACGAGACGGCGCACATCTACCTCGCCGAGGACTTGCGCTCCGTGCCGCGGACGCCCGACGAGACGGAGTTCATCGAGGTGCGCGCCTTCCCCTTCGACGAGGTCGTGCGCATGGTCGAGCGCTCCGAGATCGTGGACGCGATGACGGTGGTGGCCGTCCTCCACGCCGCGCGGCGGCGTTAGGGCCGCGCGAGCTCGTCCAGCGCGCGCGCGACGGCGCGATCCAGCACGTCGGCGGCGCGATCGAGCTGCTCGTCCGTGGTGTAGAAGGGCGGCACGAAGCGCAGCACGCTGCCGTTACGGCGGACGCTGAAGAGCAGGCCGTCGGCCAGGCAGTGCCGGGCCACCGCGCGGCCCGCCTCGAAGTACGGCGCCTTCTTCACGCGGTCTCGCACGAGCTCGATTCCCTGGATCAGGCCGCGCCCGCGCACGTCGCCGATGATCTCGTGCTTGTCGGCCAGCCCCTCCAGGCGCGCCTTCCACGCCTTGCCCACGCGCTGCGCGCGGTCGGGAAGGTTGTCGCCCACGATGACGTCGAGGCTGGCGAGGGCCGCGTTGCACGTGATGGGATCGTTCGTGTGGGAGTGGGTGATGGCGAGCCCGCGCGAGGTGACCACCTCCTCGATCTCGGGCGTCGTCACCACGCCGCTGATCTCGAGCCCGCCGCCGAAGTGCTTGGAGATCGTCAGGAGGTCGGGGATCACCCCCTCCTGCTCGCACGCGAACATCGTCCCGAGCTTGCCGAGCCCCGTCTGCGCCTCGTCGAAGATCAGCAGCATGTCGCGCTCGCGGCAGGCCTGCTTCACGGCGCCCAGCCAGCCCGGCGGCGGCTCGATGACGCCGCCCGCGCTGAAGAGCGGCTCGGTGATGATGGTGGCCAGGTTCCCCGACGACTGCGCGTCGAGGATCTCCAGGCTGCCCTTCAGGCACGCGATCTCGCAGCTCGGGAATTTCAGCCCGATCGGGCAGCGGTAGCAGTACGGCGCCATCATCGCGTAGGTGCCCACGGCCATCGGACCGTAGCCGGGGTGCCAGCCCGCGAAGGTGACCGCGCGCGTGGCTTCCGACATGCCGTGGAAGCTCACGTGCGGGCTGGCGACCTCGAAGCCGCCCGTGTACTTCTTGGCGATGGTGACGGCCGCCTCGTTGGAGTCGCTGCCCGAGCCGAGGAACATCGAGCGCTTGAGCGGCGGCGGCAGGAGCCGCCCGAGCCGGCCCGCCAGCTCGATCTCCTTGACGTTGAAGTAGCTGCTGCTCGCGTGGATCAGCGTGTCGCAGCTCTCCTTGATGGCGGCCACGATCTTCGGGTGATTGTGGCCGAGCGCGGCGCACATCTGGCCGGAGTTGAAGTCGAGGTAGCTCTTGCCGTCGACGTCGGTGACGGTCGAGCCCTCCCCGCGCTCGAAGATGGGGCCGGCGACGTCGCGGTTGTCCATGCGACCGCGGAAGCTATACTCCCGCGCGATCCCGAGCAGCCGGTCTTCGCGTTCGCTCATGCCGGAGATAGTACGGCTACTTCGACGCGAGAACGATGGGCCCGGTCGGCGCGGGCGTGCCGCCTTCCGGCTCGAGCGTGACCGCGAAGACCTGGCCGGCGCCGGCCCCGGCGTCGGCCGGCACGCGGTGCGTGCCGCGGCCGGCGTCGTCGACCCCGAAGAGCCCGGCCGGCTTCGGCGTCTTGCCGGCGATCGTCCACAGCTCGTAGGTCTTGCCGGCGGGTACCTGCGGCAGCCCGGCCACGAACAGGTGGCCGCCGCCGGCGTCGTTCCAGATCATGCGGCCGCTCGCGGCGGAGGCCGGCCCCTGGCCGCGCAGCTCGACGACCCGGGTCGCGGGGTCGCGCAGCAGCTCGACGGCGCCGCGATAGAGGGCCACCTGCTCGCGCAGGGCCGCCTCGTTCCTGGCCAGGCGCTCCTTGACCGCGGCCGTCTCGCGCGCCATCTGGCCCAGGCGCGCCTCGTACCGCACGGCGACCCAGGTCCCGACGAACCCGGCCGCGGCCGCCGCGGCCACGGCCGTGCCCGCCGCCCACCTGAGCCACCCGCGCCGGGCCGTGCCGCCGCCACCCACTCGACGGACGAGCGCCTCGCGCACGCCCGCGGGCGGAATCTGCGGCGGCGCCGACAGCATGGCCTTCGCCAGCGTGTCGTGGGCGTCGCGCAGCGCCGCCTGGCACGCAGCACAGGTCGGCAGGTGCGCCTCGAACTGCACGAGGTCGTCGCCGTCCAGCGCGCCGACCGCGTACACCGCGACCAGGGTCTCGTAGGGCTCGTGGCTCACGTTGGGGTCACCACCTCGCGCAGGCGCGCCAGCGCCAGGCGGATGCGGGTCTTCACCGTGCCGAGCGGCTGCCGGAGGCGCTCGGCGATCTCGGTCTGCGTCAATCCCGAATAGTAGGCCAGCTCGATGACTTCCCGCTGCGCCTCGGGCAATTGCGCCAGCGCCGTCGCGACGAGCTGGCGGTCCTCGGCGCGGGTGGCGGCGTCCCCGCCGGGCGGCGTGGGCGCGCCCGCCGTGGCCTCGTCCACGGGCGCCACGAACGTCTCGCCGCGCCTACGCACGGCGCGCACGCGGTCGATGGCGCGCGTGCGCGCGCGGGTGATGATCCAGGCCTCGGGCGTGCCGCGCGCGGGATCGTAGGCGGCGGCGGCACGCCACGCCTCCCAGAACACGTCCTGGAGCACGTCGGCGGCATCCGCGCGATCGCGCACGATGCGCAGCACGAAGGGAAAGACGAGCGGCGCATAGCGATCGTAGAAGCGCGCGAACGAGTCGCGGTCGCCTCCGGCCATGGCCCTGATGAGATCTCCCCCCGGCGTCGGCATGCCCGTCCCTCACTACCAGAGGCGCTCCGGGTTGACAAGCCACGCACCACCTCCGGACGCCGGTCTTGTCTTCTCTACGGATGGGCGGGCCTCGGCAGTTTACCGGGGATGCTATTCTCTCGGCCGTGAAGTGGGCGTACGACGGCGGCGCCGCGTTCGACGAGGCCTTCGACCGCGACCACGAGGCGCGTGCCCATTATCGCGGCATCGTCGGCGTCCTGGAATCGTTCACGCAGGGCGAGGTGAGCCGGCGCGAGCGGCTGCAGAAGCTCGCGCTGATGGACCAGGGCATCACCTTCACGGTGTACGGCGAGAAGGAAGGGCTCGAGCGCGTCTTCCCCTTCGACTTCGTGCCGCGCGTCGTGACCGCGCGCGAGTGGGAGCGGCTCGAGGCCGCTCTCGTCCAGCGCGTGACCGCGCTCAACCTCTTCATCGCCGACGTCTACGGCGAGCAGAAGTGTCTCAAGGACAAGGTGCTCCCGCCCGAGCTGCTCCTGTCGCGCAAGGAGTACAAGCGCGAGCTCGCCGGCGTGCGCCCCTCCGGCGGGATCTACACGCACGTGGTCGGCACGGATCTCATCCGCGACGCGCGCGGCGAGTTCCTGGTGCTGGAGGACAACTGCCGGTGTCCGAGCGGCGTGTCGTACGTGCTCGAGAATCGGAACCTGATGACCCGCGTGTTCCCCGAGCTGTTCGGCGCCTACCCGGTGCGGCCGATCAAGGACTACCCGCACCTCCTCCTCGACGCCCTCCTGCACGCCTCCCCGCGCGGCGCGGAGAGCCCGGTGGCCGTCGTGCTCTCGCCGGGCATCCACAACTCGGCGTTCTTCGAGCACTCGTTCCTGGCGCGCGAGATGGGTACCACGCTCGTCGAGGGCCGCGACCTCCTCGTCGAGGACAACCACGTGTTCATGCGCACGACGCGCGGCCGCCGGCGCGTGGACGTCGTGTACCGCCGGATCGACGAGGACTTCCTCGATCCCCTCGCCTTCCGGCGCGACAGCCTGCTCGGCGTGCCGGGGCTGCTGAACGCCTACCGCCACGGCAACGTCGCCATCGCCAACGCGCCGGGCGCGGGCGTGGCCGACGACAAGTCCGTGTACGCGTTCATGCCCGCGCTCATCAAGTACTACCTCGGCGAGGACGCGAAGCTCGGCCAGGTGCCGACGTACCTCGGCTTCCGCCGCGAGGACCTCGCCTACATGCGCGAGCACGCCGCGGAGCTGGTGATCAAGACCACGGGCGACTCCGGCGGCTACAACATGCTGATGGGGCCGTTCGCCACGCGCGCCGAGATCGACGCCTACGTCGCGCGCATGCGCAAGGACCCGTCCAACTACATCGCGCAGCCCCTCGTCGAGCTGTCCACGCACCCCACCTACGTGGACGGCCGCTTCGAGCCGCGGCGCATCGACCTGCGGCCGTTCATCCTCTACGGCGACGGCGTGCGCGTGCTGCCCGGCGGGCTCACGCGGGTGGCGCTGCGGGCGGGCTCCTACGTCGTGAACTCCTCGCAGGGCGGGGGCAGCAAGGACACCTGGGTGCTCGCCGCGCGGCGGGGCGGCTGATGCTCTCGCGCGTCGCCGACGCCGTCTACTGGATGGGCCGCTACCTCGAGCGCGCCGAGAACGTCACCCGGCTCCTGCTCGTCACCGACGACTTCGCCACCGAGACCCAGGGCTTCGCGGAGGACCTCGCCCAGGCCGCCTGGAAGGACCTCCTCGCCATCCTGCCCGCCGCGGAGCTGACGCGGCCGGGGTCGGCGTTCGCGCCGCTGTCGCTGCCGTATCTGCAGGCCTTCTTCACGGACGGCCGGAACGCGTACTCCGTGCACTACTCGCTGCGCAAGGCGCGCGAGAACGCGCGGGCCGTGCGGGAGGCGCTCACCGTCGAGGTCTTCATGTCCATCAACGAGACCTTCCGCGCCGTGGAGGCCTCCGGCGAGCGGCGGCCGGACGCGACGGGCCTGCGCACCGCGCTCACCGACACCCACAAGGGCCTCTTCGGCATCCTGGGCGCCATCGACGCGACGCTCACGCGCGACGAGACGTGGCACTTCTTCAAGCTCGGGGCGGCGCTGGAGCGGATCTACCGCACCACCCTGATCCTGCGCGCCAAGCTCCCCGCCCTCGTCGGCGACGCCCGGGCCGACCAGCCGCTCTACTACACCCAGTGGCGGAGCCTGCTCCGCAGCGTGTCCTCGCTCGAGAACTATCGCCGCGCGCGCGGCGCCACCATGGAGCCCGAGCTCGTCGTCTCGTTCCTGCTCTTCGACGCCCACTCCCCGCGCTCGCTGCGCGCGACCGCGGCCACCATGAAGGAGTGTCTCGAGCAGATCGGCGGGAGCAATGGCGACCTCCCCGCGGCGGCGCGCCTGGCCGGCAAGCTGCACGCGGACCTCTCGTACGACGACGAGCGCTCCGTGCGGCGCGGCTCGCTCGGCTTCCTCGACCGCGTGGCCGACGCCGTGTCGCGGACCCACGAGGCCGTCACCGCGCAGTACTTCGTGTCCTGACCATGCGCCTCGAGATCGAGCACGCGTTCGCGTTCGCCTACGACGGCTACATCAGCGAGTCGTTCCTCGAGCTCCGCGTGCAGCCCAAGACGACGCGCGCGCAGACCGTGCTGTCGTTCGGCCTCGCCGTCGGCCCCCGCGCGCGCGTCTACCGCTACGTGGACTGGAACGACAACGTCACCCACCACTTCACGATCACGAAGTTCCACGAGCGCATCGAGGTGACGGCGACCTCGCTCGTCGAGACGCGCGCGCCCGCGACGGCGCTGGCGGACGTCGGCCCCGCCGCGGCGGTGGACGAGCTCCCCTACCCGCTGCTCGACTTTCTCGGCTTCGGCGGACCCGTGCGGCTGACCCCGGCGCTGCGCGCGGCCCACGGCGCGCTCGCGAAATCGCGCGGAGCCGCGCTCGGGGAGCAGGTGGCGGCCCTGGGCAAGGCGCTGCGTGAGCGGTTCGAGTACCAGAAGGACGTCACGCGCTACGACTCCACGACCGAGGACTTCCTGAAGCTCGGCCGGGGCGTGTGCCAGGACTTCGCCCACCTGATGCTCGGCCTGCTGCGCCTGAGCCAGATCCCCTGCCGGTACGTGAGCGGCTACCTGCACGTGGACCGCAAGAAGCGCGAGCCCTCGCAGAGCCACGCGTGGGTGGAGTTCTACGCGCCGGGGCCGGGCTGGGTGGCCTTCGATCCCACCCACGGCCGTCCCGTGGACGAGCACTACGTCGTGGTCGGCCACGGGCGCCACTACGACGACGTGCCGCCGAACAAGGGCATCTATCGCGGGACGGCCAGCGAAACCCTCACGGCCCAGGTCTACACGCGGCCCGTGACGGGCTCGGCCATCCCGCGCGCCACCGACGACGTGCGTGCGATCGACCTCAAGACGTTCGCGGCGGCGCCCGCGCGCCGCTCCACGCCCGCCGTGCCGTCGGCGGCCGAGGAGCAGGCCGAACAGCAACAGCAGCAGTGACGGCACCCGCCGGCGCGGAGACCTGGATCGCGCGGCTCGCGCTCGGGCCGCATCCGGAAGGCGGCTGGTATCGCGAGACGTACCGCTCGGCGGAGACACTCGACGCCCTGCCGGCGCGCTTCGGAGGCCCGCGCGCCGTCTCCACCGCCATTTACTACTTGTTACGCGCCGGCGAGCGCTCCGCTCTCCACCGCATCAAGTCGGACGAGGTGTGGCACCACTACGCGGGGGACGCGGTCACGCTGTGGCTCTTCGGTCCCGGCGACGAGGCGCGCACGCTGACGCTCGGCGGCGACGGCGCGCCGCAGGCCGTCGTCCCCGCCGGCGCCTGGTACGGCGCGCGCGTGGCCGATGGTGGCGCCTACGCGCTCATGGGCGGGACGGTCGCACCGGGGTTCGACTTCGCCGACTTCGAGTTGGCGGAGCGGGCGGCGCTGCTGGCGCGCTGGCCCGCGCACCGCGCCGTGATCGAAGCGCTTACGTGACCTCGCGCCGGACGACGCGCCGTGCTTTCAGCTCGAATCGCGGCAGGCTCCGCGGCGGGGCCACCGTCACGGACAGGCGGATCCCGATCTCGGCGCGCAGCGCCTCCTGCAAGGCGAGGCACACTTCGCTCGCGGAGCCGTCGCCGATCTCCACGAGGATGCGCGCCTCGTCGAGCTCGCCCTCGCGGAAGACCTCGATCTGGAACTCGTCCACGGCCGGGAAGCGGCGCACGATCCCGTCGATGGCGGAGGGAAAGACGTTCACGCCGCGCACGATCAGCATGTCGTCGAGGCGGCCGAGGATCCCGCCCTCGAGGCGGCGGAACGTCCGCCCGCACGCGCACGGCGCCTCGGCCCAGCGCACGCGATCGCCCGTGCGATAGCGGAGCATCGGGGAGCCGAGCCGGCCGAGGTTCGTCAGCACCAGCTCGCCCTCGCGCGCGGGCGCGCCGGTGGCGGGGTCGAGCACCTCGGCGACGAACTCCGCCTCGTTGACGTGCAGGCCCGCCTGCGCCTCGCACTCGTAGCCGTAGGCGCCGATCTCGGTCATGCCGGCATGGTCGTAGGCGCGCGCCCCCCAGTTCGCCTCGATCCGCGCCCGCACGGCGGGGATCCCCGCGCCCGGCTCGCCCGCGTGCACGGTGGCGCGCACGCCGAGGGCCGCGACGTCGATCCCGCGCTCGCGCCCGGTCTCGGCCAGGTGGAGCACGTAGGACGGCGTGCACACGAGCGCGGTGGCGCCCAGGGCCTGCATGGCGGCGAGCCGCGTGATCGAGTCGATGCCCCCGCCCGGGATGGCGAGCGCCCCGAGGGCGCGCGCGCCCTCGAAGCCCGCCCAGAAGCCGATGAAGAGCCCGAACGAGAACGGGAAGTAGACGCGGTCGCCCGGGCCGAGCCCGGCGCCCGCGAGCACGAAGCGCCAGCAGTCCGCCCACCAGGCCCACGACTCCTGGGTCTCCAGCCAGCGCAGCGGCGGGCCGGTCGTCCCGGAGGTCTGGTGCACGCGCACGTAACGGGCGAGCGGGTACGTGAGGTTCGTGCCGAACGGCGGATGCGCGGCCTGGTCCTCGACGAGGTCGTCCTTGCGCGCGAGCGGCAGCCGCTGGAAGTCGTCCCACGTCTTGACATCGCCCGCGGCGCCGACGCCCGCCCGCGCCCACGCCGCCCGCCAGAAGGCGTTGCCCGGCGCGTCGTAGATCTCCTCGAGGAGGGCGCGGATGCGGAGCCACTGCTGCTCGCGGCGCCGCTCGGGCGGAAGCGCCTCCACCGCGCGGTCGAGCATCAGCCGCCTCCCGCCGGGTCCTGGTTCAGGTACTCACGGAGCGCGTCGTAGAGCGCCGCGTGCCGCGCGCGCAGCCGGCGCGCGTCCCGGAAGAACGACTCGACGGCCACCGCGAACAGCTCGACCTCGTTGGTGCCCGCGTAGTCATCGAGCACGGATTCGCCCCGCCGCACCCGCACCAGCTCGCGCTGGAGCAGCGCCTGCCACCGGCGCTGCGCCTCCCAGCCGAGGCCGCGCGGCACGCCGTCGAAGCGGCCGTCCTCGAAGTCCACCATGTGGGCGAACTCGTGGAGTCCGACGTGAGACCGCGTCTCGCGCCGGAAGCTCGAGACGAGGTCGGCGCGGGACAGCACGATGGCGTTGCCCGGCACGACCATGCCCAGGATTTCGCGGCGCTTCGTGCACTGGAAGTCCGAGTCGAATGCGCGCGGGTAGAGGAAGAGCGCCATGTCGCGCTCGAAGCGCGTCCGCGCCTCGGGGGCCAGCGCCGTGTAGTAGCGGACGTAACGCTCGAGCGGACGGCGCCACGCGGCCGGGAACTCGCGGACCGCGACGTGCCGGCGCCGCAGCGAGCGGCGCAGCAGCACCCACGCCACCCCGGCGCCGACAGCCGGCCCCACCGTGACGACGGCGGCGCCCGGCGCTCCGATTTCCCAGAGAATGGCGAAGACAGCCGTGGCCGCCGCCAGCGCGACGCCGGCCGCCAGCCACCCGTCGAACCGATCCCACGTGATCAGGCGCGGAGCTTGAACCGCTGGATCTTGCCCGTCGCCGTCTTGGGCAGCTCGGTGACGAACTCGATCCAGCGCGGATATTTGTAGGGCGCGATCTTGTCCTTGACGAAGGCCTTCAGCTCGTCGGCGAGCGCGGGCGCCGCGCCCGCGGGATCCTTCAGCACCACGAAGGCCTGCGGCTTCACGAGACGGTCCGTGTCCTCGCGGCCGACCACGGCCGCCTCCAGCACCGCGGGGTGCCGGATCAGCGTGTTCTCGACCTCGACGGGCGAGACCCAGATGCCGCCGACCTTGAGCATGTCGTCGGCGCGGCCCGCGTACCAGAAGTAGCCGTCGGCGTCCTGCCAGTACTTGTCGCCGGTCTGGATCCAGTGGCCGTAGAGGGTGTCCTTGGTCTTCTCGTGCTTGTTCCAGTAGTACGCCATCGTCGAGTCGCCCTTGACGCGCAGGTTGCCGATGTCGCCCTGCTTCACCGGGCGGCCCTCGTCGTCCACGACGATCGCCTCGTAGCCGGGCACGGCCCGACCCGTCGAGCCGGGGCGCGCGGCGCCGGGCCGGTTCGACAGGAAGATGTGCAGGATCTCGGTGGTCCCGATGCCGTCGATGACCTCCACGCCGAAGCGCTCGCGCCAGCGGTTGTAAAGCTCCTCGGGCAGCGCCTCGCCCGCGGAGACGCAGAGCCGCAGCGACGAGAGGTCCCAGCGCTTCTCCGGCTCCTTGGCCGCGAGCATCGCCGCGTAGAGCGTGGGCACGCCGAAGAAGAGCGTGGGGCGGTGCCGCGTGATCAGCTCGAACACGCCGTCGGGCGTCGGCCGGTGCGGATAGAGGATGCTCTGTCCGCCCACGCCCATCGGAAAGTAGCCCGCGTTGCCGAGGCCGTAGGCGAAGAAGAGCTTGGCCGCGGAGTACACCTTGTCGGTGGGCCGCATGCCCAGCACCTGCGCGGCGTACGTCTCGTAGCAGACGACCATGTCGTGGTGCAGGTGCACGGCGCCCTTGGGACGCCCCGTGGAGCCGGAGGAGTAGAGCCAGAACGCCGGCTCGTCCTTCGAGGTCGGGACGGCCTCGAGCCGCGGCGACGCCTTGGCCACGGCAGCCTCGTAGGCGAGATGCGGGCCCGGCTTGCCGCCCGCCACGAGCACGTGACGCAGGTGGGGCGCCTGCGTCAGCACCGGCCCCGCCTCGGCCAGGAGCGGCGCGGAGATCACCGCGACCTTCGCGCGGCTGTCCTGCAGGAAGTAGAGGTAGTCGTCGGCGCGCATGAGCGTGTTCACGGGAATCGGGATCGCGCCGATCTTGATCGCGCCCCAGAACGCGCCGAGGAACTCCGGCGCGTCGAGGCACAGGACGAACACGCGGTCCTCCTGGCGCACGCCGAGATCGAGCAGCGCGTTGCCCGTCCGGTTGGCAAGGTCTTGCACGTCGGCATACGTGAGCGTGCGGTCCTCGTAGTGGAAGGCCGGCGAGGCGCCGCGGCCCTCGGCCACGTTCCTGTCCACGAACCACGTGGCGACGTTGAACTGCGCGGGAAGCGTTTCCCACGTGCTCATGCGACCACTCCCTCCCGGCCTCTCAGTGGCATCGGCCTTGCTGCCTCCTGCCCTGAGGAGGTGCGGTTATGAAAGCTCTGTTCGCCGCTCTACTGACGGCGGCCGTCCTCGCCGCGCCCGTGGCCGACGTCTTCGCCCAGGCGCCAGGTAGTCCGGCGGCCCCGGGGTCGTCTTCCAGCTCGAGCGCCAGCTCGTCGGCGCCGAGCACGCCGGATCAGTCCGGCTCCAAGTCGAGTTCCGCGTCCGGCACCCTCACCACCCCCGGCGGTAGCGCGTCGGGGAGCCTGAGCACCGATAAGGACTCGAGCTCCAGCTCCAGCACCGTGAAGGAGCGTCGTGACGACGGCGCCTCCGCGCTGCCGCGCGCGACGACGGTCGAGCGCACGACCATCTTCGGGCTCTCCCCGACGGCGGCCGTGCTCATCGCCGCCGCCCTGCTGCTGGTCGTGATCCTCGCCATCGTGGCGATGACCCGCAGCAACGACAGCTACATCGATCAGCGCCGGATGTAGTCCACCGGGCGCCGCGCGTGGCTACCGCCGCGCGCGGCGCTTTTTCTTCGCCGCCTTCGGGCGCGCGCGCGACGGCCGCCGCACCGCCATCGCCTCGATCTCCACCTTCAGCTCGGGCCGCACCAGGCGGCTGACCACGAGCAGCGTATTCGGCGGATAGACGCCGCCGGGGAACATCTCGGGGAAGAGATCCTGGCGCGCCTTCATGAAGCCGGGAATGTCGTCGGCGGACACGAGGAACGTCTGGAGCCGCACCACGTCGGCCATGGTGCAGCCGCCCGCCTCCACGATGGCGCGGACGTTCTCGAACGCCTGCCGGGTCTGGCTTCCCACGTCCGGACCGGCGACGCCGCCGGGCCCGAGCCCGACCTGGCCGGCCACGACGACGAGCTCGCCGCCGCCGGCAACCATGCCGTGCGAATACATCCCGAGCGGCGCGGGAAACCCTCTGGGTGTGATCGTCCTGGGCACGAGCGCCTCCTATCCACGTGGGGGGGGGGGGGGGGGGGGGG
>DASYTM010000235.1:0-19841 GCA_036002345.1 Candidatus Methylomirabilota bacterium
TGGACCGCGCCTTGACAAACGCGAGAAACGCCAACAGTCTCGCGGCGTGGAACGTTGGCTCTGGGGTGTGGGCCTCGCCGTCGCGTTCGGCGTCGGCTGGGCCGCGGCGGGCGGACCGCTGACGCCGTCCTCGGTGGGCGAGGTCGATCGGCTCCGGCAGCAGGTGACGACGCTGCAGGCGCGGCTCCACGCGCGCGACGACGTGACGGGGAGCCGCGGCGCGGCAGCGTCCGGCGCCGACGAGCGCGGCCGCGTGCTCAACGCCCGCGTCGCGGAGGACCGCACGCTGCGCGAGGGGCGCGCCGGCCTCGGCGGCCCGGCCGCGAGCGCGTCCGCGTCGCGGACCGAGCGGGCCCCCGCGCGCCCGCCCGGCTCGCCCGCGCCCACGCTGGACGCGGCCTTCGAGCGCTTCTACAAGTACCTCGAGACGACGCGCGCCGAGGGCGGCGGCCGCGAGCGCTGGCAGCGCGCGCGCGAGCTGGTCGAGGAGCTGCGCGGGATGGGCGACGTCGCGGGCAAGGCGCTGATGCAGGTGCTCGCGTCGGGGACGGACAGCGACGAGCGCCGCGTGGCCGCGCGGCTGCTCGGCCAGCTCCAGGTGCCGGAGTCGCTGCCGCTCTTGAAAGACGTCATCGAGAAGGACCACGACGTGCTCCTGCGCCGCGCCGCCGCGCAAGGGCTGCGGCAGCTCCAGACACCGGAGTCGATCCCCGTGATGGAGCACGTCCTCGCCAACACCGCCGACGACCGCATGGTCCGGCTGAGCGCGGCCTACGGCCTGGCCGAGGCCGGGCGGCCGTCGGGGGTCAACGGGCTCGCGAACATCTTCGCGGAGTCCACCGCCGACGGGCGCGGGCGCGAGATGGCGTTCCGCTCGCTGGCCTCGCTGAACGACGACCGCGCGCTGCCGTTCATGCGCCAGGTCGTGGGCGCCGCCGTCGAGCCCGGCTACCGCCTGCGCGCCATCCAGTACGTGGCCGCCCACGGCGATCAGCAGGCCATGGGCACCCTGCAGGCGCTGATGAACTCGCCGACCGAGCAGCCCTCGATCCGCGACGCCGCGCGCCAGGCGTACCACACCCTCGGCGGAAAGTAGCCGCGCATGGACTTCGGGCTCTTCTTCCTCATGCAGCGCGACGAGCGGTGGAGCGAGGGCGCCGTCTACGACTCCGACCTGGAGCAGATGCTCGGCGCCGAGGCGCTCGGCTACCACTCCGTGTGGATCGCCGAGCACCACTTCAACGATTACGGGCTGTGCCCGGCGCCGCAGGTGCTGGCCGCCCACCTGGCCGCGCGCACGACCACGCTGCGGCTGGGGATGGGCGTGAGCCTCCTGCCGCTGCACCACCCGGTGGACCTCGCCGAGCAGCTCGCGGTCCTCGACGTCGTCAGCGGCGGGCGGCTCGACGTCGGCATCGGGCGCGGCGGGACGCTCCAGGACTACCAGACGTTCCGCTCCGAGCGCGCCGACGCGCGCCAGCGCATCGAGGAGGGCATCGCCCTCATGCAGCGCTGCTGGAGCGGCGAGCCCTTCGACTTCCAGGGCCAGTTCCACTCCGCGGAGCGGCTGCACGTCCGCCCGCGTCCCGTGCAGACGCCGCACCCGCCGCTCTTCATCGCCGCCAACAGCGAGGACAGCGTGCTCTCGGCGGCGCGCCTGGGCCTGCCCACGCTCTCGTCGTTCTTCGTGCCGGTGCCGGAGCTGCAGCGCCGGCGCGCGCTCTATCGCGAGACGGCGCGCGCGGCCGGGCGCGGCGCGGCGGAGACCGACGCGCTCGAGCGCCGCTCGGGCGGCATGCGCGTCGTCCACGTGGCGCCCACGCGGGAGGAGGCGCTGGCCGCCACCGAGGGTCCGTTCATGAGCTATCAGCGCAAGATGGCGATGCTGCGCTCCGACGCCACCGGCGGCAACGTGCCCAACTCCTTCGACCGCTCGCTGCTGCGGCTGCGCGGGTTCCAGGAGTACCTCGAGGACGGCTGGGCGCTCTTCGGGTCGCCCGCGGAGGTGCGCGACGGGCTCCAGCGGTACCTCGACGCGACGGACTACGGCCGCGTGCTGCTGATCATGGCCCTGCCGGGCATCGAGACCAAGCTGGCGCTGCGCTCGATGCGGCTATTCATGGACGAAGTCGCCCCCGAACTGGAGAAGCGCTGATGCCGGATCAGAACGACGTCTTCGAGATCATGCGCACCATGCGCGCCATGCGGCGGCTCAAGCCCGACCCCGTGCCCGACGGGCTCGTCCGGAAGATCATCCAGGCCGGCGTGTGCGCGCCGAACGGCGGCAACACGCAGCGGTGGCGCTTCCTCGTGGTCAAGGATCCGGCGATCAAGAAGAAGGTCCAGGTCTGGTACAAGAAGGCCTTCGACGAAGTGATCGGTCCGCGTTATCTCAAGAGCGCGCCGCCCCCCGGCGTCACGCGCGAGGCGTACAACCGCCAGCACGCGGCCGTGGAGTACCTGACCGAACACTTCCACGAGGCGCCGGTGTGGATCGTCGCGTGCATCGAGGAGGCCGCGCCGCCCACGCGCTGGTCCGGCGCGTCGATCTATCCGGCCGTCCAGAACATGCTGCTGGCCGCGCGCACGCTGGGCCTCGGCGCCACGCTCACCACGCGCCACCTTCTCTTCGAGAAAGAGACGGAGGCCGCGCTGGGCCTGCCGCCGGGCGTGCACTCGTACGCGATCCTGCCCATCGGCTGGCCGATGGGCCACTTCGGCCCCGTCGGCCGCGGGCCGCTGAAGGAGGTCGTGTACGAGGACTCGTGGGGCCGTCCGTATCTCGGCGGTGAGAAGGGCTGACGCGGCGCGCGCGCGACCATCGCGCGGCGACGATCACGAGTCAATTCGGCTGCCCGGCCGACGTCGCTTGACAACGCCAAAACGGGGCGTGAGACTTGCCGCCCATGCCGGAAATCGCGGGCGAGTACGTCGACCGGCTGATCACCGTGGAGATCCGGAATCGCGGCATGCCACGTGGCATCACGAGGCCGCTCTACGACGCCGCGCGCGCCGAAGGTGGAGGCCGGCCGCTGACATTGCGCGCCGCCGAAGCCCTGCATGCGCGCGTCCACCGCGACGACAACGTCTTCATCATCACCGGCGCGGGCCGGCCGCCGATGATGCCGAAGGGTGAGAATGACGGACCTGTCGGCGCGGCGTCGCTGGCACGCGTGTTCCTCCGTGGCATCGGCGCCACGCCGATCTACCTGCTGGAGCCGCACCATGTCGATCCGGTCGTCGCGGCGAGCGAAGTCGCCGGCGTCACCATCGTCGGCTACGACACGGCCAAGGCGCGGCATCACGGTGGCGTCGTCGAGAAGGCTCCGACCGACGACGCGCAGGTTGCCGCCTGGGCGTCGAAGCTGTTCGATACCTATCGGCCGGCGGCCGTGATCTCGACGGAGCGACTCTCGCCGAACGCGAAGGGTATCACCCACAATGCGACGGGCCAGCAGCTGCCGTCGCCGTACGTCGATCTCTCCCCGGTCGTTGCAGAGGCTGCGAAGCGCGGCGTCGTCACGGTCGGTGTCGGCGATCACGGCAACGAGATCGGGTTCGGCCGGATCCAGGACGCCGTGCGCGAGGTTCACCCCTACGGCGGACGCTGTCAGTGTCCGTGCGGCGCGGGCATGGCGTCGGCGGTCCGCACCGATGTCCTGGTCGTCGCGACGATGTCCAACTGGGGCATGTACGGAATCGAAGCGATGCTCGCCATCCTGCTCGGCCAACCGCATCTGCCGCATTCGCCGGCGATGACACGACGGATCATCCACGCCTGTCTCGACGCCGGCGGTCTCGAGGCGATGTGGGGCACGAAGCTCTACCTCGTGGACGGGGCCGAGGGCGAAAGCTCCGAAGCGGTCGTCCAGATGCTCGCCGATCTCGTGCGCAACGCGCTCGCCGATCCGACCACAGGGCCGGTCCACTAAGGAGAACTGATCGTGACGCGTTCTTCTGCGGTCACGAGGCGTCGGTTCCTCGGCGGGGCGGCGGCGGCGAGCGCCGCGAGCGTCCTTGGCGTGTCCCCCGCCGTCGGCCAGGGCAAGAAGAACCTCGTCTTCGGTCTCTTTGGCCGGGATCCCGGCAACCTCAGCCCGGTCATCCGGTACGACGTGTCGGCGTCGATCGTGATGCTGAACATCTACGACGGCCTCGGGGAAGTAAATCACCGGCGCCGGCGGGTGGAGCCGTTGGCCGCGGAGTCGTGGGCGCTGGTCGATCCGCTCACGTGGCGGGTGAAGCTCCGTGAGGGCATGAAGTGGCACAAGGGCTACGGCGAGGTCACGGCCGAAGACCTCGTCTATTCCTGGAACTACCACTTCCAGACGAAGAGCTGGCAGGTCGGAACGGCGCTGTTCGCCGTCGACAGCGTCAAGGCCGTCGGCACGCACGCCGCCGAAGTGAAGCTGAAACAGCCGTTCGGCGCTTTCCCCGGGCTCGTCATGGGATACGGCGGGCTCATGGTGTCGAAGAAGGCTCATCAGGAAATGGGGCCGGAGAAGTACAGCCGCAACCCGATCGGCAACGGCCCGTTCATGTTCGACTCGATCGTCGGCGGCAGCCAGATCGTGCTGAAGAAGAACCCCGACTACTGGCGGCGCGGGGCGCCGCATCTCGAGGAGCTTGTGTTCCGCACTATCCCGGACTCGCACGTGCGTTATCAGGCGCTCGACAAGGGCGAAGTCGACTTCATCATGCATCCGGACGCGAAGGACGTTCCGGTGGCGAGGAAGAACCCGAAGCTCCAGTACATGAGCGTGCCCGGCTGGAACTGGGACTTCCAGTCGTTCACGTTCCCGCCCTACCAGAAGCCGGACTTTCCGAACCAGAACAAGCTCGTGCGGCAGGCCATCTCCTACGCCGTTGATCGCGAGGCGATCCGCCGCGAGATCTACTTCGGCGAGGCGACGGTGACTGACACGCCGATTCCCGACGGCTTCCTCGGCTACCGCTCGGTGCCGATCCGCTATCCGAAGCAGGGCGATCTCAAGAAGGCGCGCGAGCTGGTCGCGCAGGCCGGCGTGAAAGGCTACGAGGTGGAGGTCATCACCAGCGACAAGGACTGGCTCCGTCGCGAGCTCGAGCTGGTAGCGGCGATGGTGAGCCAGATCGGGATCAACTACAAGATCCGGCACTACGACATGGGCAGCTACAACAATCTCTGGCTCAACCAGAAGTATCAGCAGCTCCTCGAGGACATCACGATCGTGTCACCCGATCCGGATTCCACGGTGTGGTGGTTCCTCCACAGTAAAGGGCGTAATTCCGACGGCTACGGCACGCCCGAGATGGACCGGATGCTCGACGACGCTCGCGCGGAGGCCGACGCGAAGAAGCGCGAGACGCTCTATCACGGGATCGTGGACCGGGTGCTCGAGGACTGCCCGAAGATCTATCACGTGAACGTGAACCATGTGCGTCTCGCACGGAAGGGCCTCGCCGGATACGACCCGAGCCCGCAGGAGGGTAACGCGCGGTTCGTGAACGCGCGGTGGGAGGGGTGAGCGCCTACCTCCTCCGTCGCCTCGCGCAGATCCCACTCGTCCTCCTCGTCGTCACGCTGACCGTCTTCGCGCTGGTCCACGTCACGCCCGGCGACCCGATCCAGATCATGCTCGGGATGGAGACGTCGCCGGAAGCGGTCGAGGCGCTCCGGAAGCGGTACCACCTCGACCGGCCACTGCCCGAGCAGTACGCGCGATGGGTGGCCGCCGCGACCCGGGGCGATCTCGGCAGCTCGATCCGGCAGCACCAGCCCGTCACCGCGATGATCGCCGAGCGCTTCCCCGTCAGCCTGCGTCTCGCCGCGGGCGCGATGCTGTTCGCGCTCGCCATCGCGCTTCCCGCCGGGATGATCGCGGCCGTCCGCCGCAACACCTGGCTCGACTATCTGCTGACCGGCGTCTCCGTCGGCGGACTGGCGATCCCGAACTTCACGTGGGCGCTCCTGCTGATCTACGTGTTCGCGGTCACGCTCGAGTGGTTTCCCATTACCGGCGCGGGCACGGCTCCGCCAGGGAGCTCCGTGTGGGCGATGCTCGCGCCGTTCGTTCTGCCGGCGGTCGCGCTCGGCATCCAGCAGACGGCGATTCTCGCACGGATGCTCCGCGCGAGCATGCTCGAAATCCTGACGCAGGAGTACATCCGGACCGCTCACGCCAAGGGCCTCGCGTCGCACGCGGTCGTGCTGCGTCACGCGCTCAAGAACGCGTTGATCCCGCTGGTGACGATCGCGGCGATCCAGTTCGGCTACCTCGTGGGGATCACGATCACGATCGAGTTCATCTTCGCGATCCCCGGGATGGGCTCGGCGCTTCTCGACGCAGTCGTGAACCGCGACGTGCCGGTCATTCAGGGCTTCACGCTGTTCATGGCGGTCTTCTTCATCCTGGCCAATCTCGTCGCCGATGCCGTCTACACGCTTCTCGATCCCCGAATCACGTACCGGTCCTGAGCCGACGCGCCCGGGGCGGCTCCGCTCAGGCGGGTTGGCGTCGCGACAGTTCGCACGCAACGCCGCGGCGATGGTGGCGCTCGTGGCGGTGATCGCGCTCGTCGCGCTCGCCAGCCTGGCTTCCGTCGCCGCGCCGTACGATCCGGTCGCGATCAGTCTCGGCGACAAGCTCCGCGCGCCGAGCGCGTCGCACTGGCTGGGCACGGACTATTTCGGCCGCGACGTGCTGAGCCGGGTCATCTGGGGTGGCCGCGTCTCGCTCGTGGTCGGGCTTCTCGTCGCCGCGATCGCCATGGCCGTCGGGGTTCCCATTGCGCTTGTCGCCGGGTTTGCCGGTGGGCGAGTCGACAATATCCTCATGCGGGTCATGGATGCGTTCCTGACGTTCCCCCCGCTCCTGCTGACGGTGGCCATCGTGGGGAGCCTCGGCGCCGACATTTGGAACGTCATGCTGGCCCTCGGCCTCGTGAATATCCCGGTCTTCGCGCGGCTGGTTCGTGGCAGCACGCTCGCGGTGCGGGAGGAGCTGTACGTCGCCGCCGCGCGCGCCCTCGGCGCGACGGCGCCGCGCATCGTCGTCGCGCACGTCCTCCCGAATGTCGTGGCGCCGATCGTCGTGCAGGTGACGGTCACGTTCTCGGCGGCGATCATCGCGGAGGCGTCGCTGTCGTTCCTCGGGCTCGGCGCCCAGCCGCCTCATCCGAGCTGGGGCCGGGACCTGAACGAGGCCCGGCGCTATCTCGTCGACGCACCCTGGCTGCTCATCGGGCCGACGCTCGCGATCACGACGAGCGTGCTGAGCCTGAACTTCCTCGGCGACGGTCTTCGGGACGCGATGGATCCGAGATCCTGGCGGAGATGAGGCCGAGCGGCCGAGCTTCGTTCGGGAGCGGCGGGGCCGGGCCGCCCGTATCTCGGCGGCGAGAAGGCCTAACGCATCCCGCGCGACGGGCGCGCGAGCCAGAAGCACACCGAGCCCAGCACGCAGAAGCCGACGGCGACGAGGAAGGCCACGCGGTAGCTGCCCGTCACGTCGTGCACGAAGCCGCCGAACCACGGCGCCACGCCGCCGCCGATGCCGTTGCCGACGCTGAGCACACCGTAGATCGCGCCGAACCGCCGGCCCGGGAAGACCTCCGCCGCCATCGCGGTGATGATCGGGCCGCGCGCGCCGAAGCCGAGGCCGAAGAGCAGCGCGTAGGCGTACAGCGCTGCGGGGTGTGGCCACACCTCCAGCCCGAGCAGGCAGAGCGTGCCCAGCCCCGTGCACGCGTAGGAGATCGTCGCGGAGGTCGTGCGGCCGACGCGGTCGGCCGCGAACCCGAACAGGATCCGGCCCACCACCGAGAGCAGGCCGGTCAACCCGAAGATGCCGGCCACGAACAGCCGTGGGAAGCCGTGGTCGACGGCGAAGGCCACCGAGTGTGTCACCACGGAGAACACGGCGAGCGGGGTGCACAGGTAGGCGAAGAAGAGCGCCCAGAACGCGCGCGTGCGCAATGCCGCGGCGACAGCGGTCCGCGCGCGACCCGGCGGCTCGGCGGCCTGGGCGCGGGCCGAGGCGCGCGGCGCCGGCGCCTCGCGCACGCCCAGCGTGATCAGCGGCAGCAGCACGGCGAGCGTGCCCGCGCCGAGGACGAGATAGGCGGCGCGCCAGCCGTGCTGGGTGATGAGCCACTGCGCGAGCGGACCCATCACGAGCACGCCCGCGCCCATGCCCGAGAAGGCCAGGCCCAGCATGCTGCCGCGCCGCTCGGTGAACCAGCGCGCGATCAGGGCGCCGCTCGGCACCCAGCTCACCGCGCACAGCCCGGCCGCCGCCAGCGCGCCGACGATCAAGTAGAGCGACCAGAGGGAGCCGATGCGGCTGGCCAGCACGCACGCGACTCCGAGCACGACCGCGCCGCCCAGCATGACCCGCTTCGGCCCCAGCCGGTCCACGAGCAGGCCCACCACCGGAGACAGCACGCCCTGCATGACGGCGGAGATCGAGAAGGCCAGCGCGGTGGCGCCGCGCGACCAGGCGAACTCCTCCAGCAGCGCCACGAAGAAGATCGGAAAGGAGAAGTAGAGGCCGGAGGCGATCGCGAGCGTGAGCCAGACGCTGCCGACCACGAGCCAGGGCACCGGCACATGGTACGATGCGCGCCATGATCGAGGTCCGGCGGCTCGGTCCGCAAATCGGCGCCGAGATCCACGGGGTCGACGTCAGGAGGCTGGACGACGCCGGCTTCGCCGTGATCTACCGCGCGTGGCTCGACCACAACGTGGTGGTGGTGCCGGGCCAAATATTAGAGATCGAGGACTTCCTGCGCTACAGCCGCCGCTTTGGCGTGGTCGTTCCACACCCGTCGAAGTCCACACGGCACCCGGACCACCCAGAGATCACGCTGCTCGGGATCAACAAGTTCGGGCCCGACGGGACTCTCATCGACAAGATCTATCGCCGCGGCGCCGAGGGCTGGCACACCGACGGCGCGTACGACGCGGAGCCCTTCAAGGCCACGCAGCTCTACGCGCTCGCCGTGCCGAGCCGCGGCGGCGACACGTTCTTCGCCAGCATGTACGCGGCGTACGACGCGCTGCCCGAGCGGCTGAAGACGCTCCTCGAGGGCCGCAAGGGCGTCTTCACCTACGGTGGCCGCAACCGCTCGCGCGAGCTGCTGAATCCCGAAGACCGCGACTGGATCCCGGTCCGCCACCCGATCGTGCGCACGCACCCGGAGACCGGGCGCAAGGGGCTCTACTTCGATCCCGGCAAGATCCTCTCGATCGAGGGACTCGAGGACGCGGAGAGCGACGCCCTCATCGAGGAATTGAGCGGCCGCATGATCCAGCCCGAGGGCGAGTACCGTCACCGCTGGCGCAAGGGCGACGTCGTGATCTGGGACAACCGCTGCTCGTATCACAAGGCCGCGGGCGACTATCCGCCCGAGGAAGACCGCATCCACTGGCGCGTCTCGATCAAGGAGCGCTGACCATGACGATCACCGCGCGCATGCTCACGCAGGACAAGGACGGTATCGGCGGCTACATGGCGCAGCCCGACGGCCCCGGCGCGCGGCCGGGCGTGCTGATGGTGCACCACGCCCACGGTGTCACCGCCGACTACAAGATCGACGCGTATCAGCTCGCCAAGCTCGGCTTCAACGTGCTGGCCCCGAGCCTCTTCAACATGTTCGGCATCCAGGGCACGAACCACATCGGCATGGGCGCGGAGCTGCAATCCAAGTACGGCGACACGGAGTTCCTCGGCAAGATGGACGAGGCCTGGCAGTACCTCGTCACGCGGATGGGATCGGACCCGGCGCGGACGGCGTGCATCGGCCACTGCATGGGCGGCCGGCTCCTGATTCCGTTCGCGGCGGACCACCCGACCGTGAAGGCGATCGTCCTCTACTATCCGTCCGTGCGCGACGAGCCGGAGACCTCGCACCGGCCGCGCCACGCGTTCAAGCTCGCGCCGGCGCTCAAGTGCGCGACGCTCGTGTTCGCGGCCGGCCAGGACTTCATCGCCACGCCGGCCATCCAGGCGCCGCTCTGGGAGGCGTTCCGCGCCAACGGCCGGCCCGTGGAGTGGCACTACTTCTCGGACGCGAACCACGGCTTCAGCCACCCCGACAACGACGGGTACCAGGCGCACTACGACGAGCTGGCGTGGCCGCTCGTGACCGACTTCCTGCAGCGCCGCGTGTAGCCGTGCGCCGCGCGCTCGCGGCGGCGCTGGTCCTCGGGCTCTCGGGCTGTGCGAGCCCGCCGCAGCCCCCGGTCGTGGTCAAGACGAACGTGTCGACCCAGTACTACGCGCTCCACGGGACGACGTCGGCCGCGATCTTCGACGAGATCGACCGGAACAATCTCTTCGAGACGAGCGGCCAGCGCGCGATCGGCCTCACCACCGCGGACTGGAAGCTCACGTCGGAAGGGCTCTGCAGCGCCCCGTCCCTGACGATCACGCTCACGCTCGTGGTCACCCTGCCGCGCCACGAGCAGTCGGGCGCGCTCCCCGAGAATGTCCGCCGGCACTGGGAGCGCTTCGTCGCGCGCGTCGCCGCGCACGAGCAGCGTCACGCCGACATCTTCCTCGAGGGCGCGAAGGCCATGAAGACCGGCATGGAGACGGCGCGGGCGAAGGGGTTGTCCTGCGCCGAGCTCGAGAAGCTCATCGACGGGCTCTGGAAGAACGAGCAGGCGGAGATCGACCAGGCCCAGCAGCGGTTTCACCTCGAGGACAGCGCGAAGAGCCACGCCGACCGGGATCCGCTCCAGGGCCAGGTCGACGGCAACCGGACGCGCCTCGCCGGCCTCGAGGGAGAGATGCGGCGCTCCGGCGTGACCCGCGAGGAGCACGGCAGGCTCGCGGAGGACTACAACCGCCTGGTCGCCGAGACCAACGACCTCATCGAGGCGCTCAACTGGACGCGGTGAGCCCCCGGCTTACTTGATCCCGAAGAGCTTCACGGCGTTGCCGCCCAGAATCGCCGCCTTGTCCGCGTCGGAGAGCCCCGGCGTCCCCTGGACGTGGTCCACGGCCGTCTTCGTCCACGGGTACGGGAAGTCCGTGCCGATCATGAGCTGGCTGGCGCCGACTTCCGCCACGAGATGGCGCAGGCCCTCGGACGTGAAGACCATCGAGTCGTAGTACATCTGCCGGAGATACTCCGTCGGCTTCTTCTTGATCGGCCCGTGGGGGCCGCCCGGGCACTGCGTGGGCTGGGTCGAGCAGCCGAGATCGGAGCGCCCCGCGTAGGACGGCAGGTAGCCGCCGCCGTGCGCGCCGATGACCTTGAGCCCGGGGAACTTGTCGAGCGTGCCGTCGAAGATCAGGTGCGTGAGCGCGATCGTCGTCTCCATCGGGTTGCCGATGATGTTGCCGAGCAGGCCGTTGCCCTTGAGCCGCTTCGGGATCTCGGCGGCCACACCGCTTCCTTGCGGATGGATGAAGACGGGCACGCCGAGCTGCTCGGCCTTGGCCCAGAACGGATGGAACTTCGCCTCGCCGAGGTCTTCGCCGTTCACGCTGCCGCCGATGCCCGCCCCGCGCAGCCCGTGCTTCTTCACGCCCTCCTCGAGCTGCTCGGCGGCGAGCTCGGGGAACTGCAGGGCGACGGTCGCGTAGGCGACGAAGCGGTCGGGATTCGCGGCGCACGCCGCCCCGAGCTTCTCGTTCTGGATCTGGCAGACCTGGCGCGCGAGGTCGCGCTCGGCCTTGTACCAGTAGGGATTGATGCTGAGCGCCTCCACGTCGATGCCCTGCGCGTCCATGGCGGCCATGCGGCCGGACACGTGGGTCACCATGCTGAGGTCCGGCCGCGTCGCGGGCGAGGGCGCGCCGAGCGTCATGCCCATGAGCGCCATGGCCTCGGCCACCGCGCAGTGCGCGTGGACGTCGACCACCTTCACGCGCTTGCCGCCAACCATCGTCTCGCGGCGCGCGCCCTGCGCGCGGACCCGGCGCGGGCTCAGCAGGTCGCAGCCGACGAACGCGAGACCGGCGAGCGCGCCGGCGCCGGTCTGGAGGAAATCTCTGCGCGTGGTCATGGGGCCCCTCCTGGGTGCGCTAGACTGTCCCACCTTTGGAGGACGAATTCCATGCCGAAACGATGGCGCGTGTACAGCGGGGCCGACGGACAGTCACACATCGCCGAGATGCCGCTGGCGATGACGCCGTTCAAGGACGTCGAGGGCGCTCACGGCGAGGGCACGCCGATGCAGAAGGCCAGCGGCGTGGCGTTTCGCGTCTCGCCGCCGGGCTACGTGCTCGACTGGCACTGCGCGCCGCGGCGCCAGTACTCGATCTCGCTGTCGGGGACGGCGGAGATCGAGGTCGGCGACGGCACGAAGGTGCGTCTCGGGGCCGGCGACGTCGTGCTGGCCGAGGACCTCACGGGCCGCGGCCACGTCACCCGCGTGATCGGCGCCGAGCCCCGCGTGTACGCGATCGTGCCGCTCGCCGACTGACGGGCTTCGCCACGGGCCGCGCGGCCTTGATCCCGAGCAGCCGCGCCGCCGTCCCGCCCAGCATCGCGACGCGGTCGTCGGCGCTGAGCCCCGGCGTCTTCACGATGTGGTCCACCGACGTGCTCGTCCACGGGAACGGATAGTCGGTACCCATCACGATCTGCCGCGGGCCGGTCTCGGCGGCGAGGTGGCGCAGCGCCTCGGGCGTGAACACGATCGAGTCGAAATAGAGGCGCTTGAGATACTCCGTGGGCTTCTTCTTCAGCGGTACCGTGATGCGCTTGGGGAACGTCGTGCCGATGGCGTTCGAGCGCGCCGCGTACGAGGGCAGGTAACCGCCGCCGTGCGCGAAGCAGATCTTCAGGCCGGGGAACCGGTCCAGCGTGCCCTCGAAGATCAGGTGCGAGAGCGCGATGGTCGTCTCGAGGGGATTGCCGATCGTGTTGTCGAGCCCGCCGCTGCCCCCGAGCCGGCCGGGGATCTCGGACGCGACGCCGGTGGCCTGCGGATGCATGAACACGAGGATGCCCAGCGCTTCCGCTTTGGCCCAGAAGGGGTGGAACTTCGGATCGGCGAGCTCGTCGCCGTTCACGCTGCCGCCCACGCCGACACCCCGGAGCCCGTAGCGCGTGATGCCTTCCTCGAGCTGCGCCACCGCGAGATCGGGATGCTGCAGCGCCACGGTGGCGAAGGCGACGAAGCGGTCCGGGTTGGCGGCGCAGATCGCGGCGAGCGCCTCGTTCTGGATCGCGATCAGCGTCTTGGCGACGTCGCGGTCGGCCGGGTACCAGTAGGGATTGATGCTCAGGGCCTCGACGTCGATGCCCTGCGCGTCCATGGCGCGGAGCCGCGTGGCGAGCGTGGTCCCGGCCATGAGCAGCGCGTCCGTCTCGAGCGGCCGGCCCATCAGGGCCATGGCCTTCGGCACCGCGCAGTGCGCGTGCACGTCCACCGTCGTCACGCGCCGGCCCTTCACCACCACGCTCCGGCGCCGCCCGCGCGGGGCGCTCGCGCCGGCGCAATCGACGAACGTCACGTCTCTCGGGGTCATCGGGGTCCTCCGTTCATGACGCGGCGGATTATCACACAGCCCGATTCCACGCTACAGTCGTCGCCGTGATCGCCTCCGCTGACGCCGTCGTCGTCGGCTCCGGCGCCTTCGGCGCGAGCGTGGCCTACCACCTGGCGCGGCGCGGCGTCCGCGTGGCCGTCCTCGAGCGCGCCGCGCTCGCCTCGCAGACCTCCCCGCGCGCCGCCGGGCTCTCCAGCCAGGTGCGCGCGACGCCGGCGCTGACCCGGCTCGCCCAGCGCGCGGTGGGGAAGCTCGCGTCCTTCACCGCCGACACCGGTCAGCCGCTGCGGTTCACCCAGAGCGGCGCGCTCAAGATCGCGCGCACCGAGCGCGACGCCGAGCAGCTCGAGCGCGAGGTGAAGCGCGGCGCCGCCGCCGGCGTCCCCATCGACCTCGTGCCCGTCGCCGAGGCGCGGCGGCGGCTGCCGATCCTCGGCGAGCGCGGCATCGTCGCCGTCACGTGGAGCCCGACGGACTGCAACGTGGAGCCCTCCGAGCTGCCCATCGGGTACTGCCGCGCGGCGGAGGCGCTCGGCGCGGTGCTGCTGCCCCACACGCCGGCCACCGGCTTCGAGGTCGGGGCCCACGGCATCGAGGGGGTGCTGACGCCGTCGGGCCGCGTCGTTACACGTACCGTCATCGACGCCGCCGGCGCGTGGGCGCGGCTCGTGGCCACGGCGCTGGGCGCGGCGCTGCCCGTGGTGCCGACGCGCCACCAGCTCCTGATCACCGAGCCCATCCCCGGCGTCAGGCCCGACTTTCCCATCGCGCGCGTGATCGACGTCAACGTCTACGTTCGCCACGAGCGCGGCGGCCTCATGCTCGGCGGCTACGAGCCCGATCCGCTCCAGGTCGACACGCCGCCCGACGACGTGGCGGCGCTGCCGCTCGACATCGAGGTGCTGTGGCGGCTGGCGCGGAGCGTGCGCGAGCAGTTTCCGATCTTCGGCGATCCGGCCATCCGCGTCGCCGAGCACCGCGGCGGCCTGCCCACGCTGACCACCGACGACCGCCACCTCGCGGGCCCGCTGCCCGGCGTGGCCGGCGCGTGGGTGATGAGCGGCTGCTGCGTGGGCGGCCTCAGCGTCTCGCCCGCGCTCGGCGAGGCCATGGCGGAGTGGATTGTCGACGGCGCGCCCGCCCTCGATCTCTCCGAGATCTCCACGGCGCGCTTCGCGGGGCGCGGCCTCGACGAGGGAGAGCTGCGCGAGCGCTGCCGCGAGGCGTACGCCACGCACTACCGCGCGCGCTGACCGGATTCGAGGACGGGCGCCCTGACGTTGTATGATGCGCGCCGACCATGGACGCCGGCGCGGCCATCTTCTTCACGGACTACTCGATGGGCCCGGCCGAGCTGGGCCGGGCCCTCGAGGACCGCGGCTTCGGCTCGCTCTGGGCCCCCGAGCACTCGCACATCCCGCTCTCGCGCCGGTCGCCGTTTCCGCAGGGAGGTGAGCTGCCGAAGAAGTACTACGACGTGATGGACCCCTTCGTCACGCTCGCCGCCGCCGCCGCGGCCACCACGCAGCTCTCCGTGGCGACGGGCGTGTGCCTCGTCGTCCAGCGCGATCCCATCCAGACCGCGAAGCAGGTGGCGAGCCTCGATCAGATCTCGGGCGGCCGCTTCCTGTTCGGCATCGGCGCCGGCTGGAACGCCGAGGAGATGGCCGACCACGGCACCGACTTCAAGGCCAGGTTCGGCGTGATGCGCGAGCGGGTGGAGGCCATGAAGGCGATCTGGACGAAGTCGAAGCCGGCGTACACGGGCGAGTTCGTGAAGTTCCCGCCGATGATGACGTGGCCGAAGCCGGTGCAGAAGCCGCACCCACCCGTGATCGTGGGCGGCGCGTTTCCCCACGGCGCGCGCCGCGCGATCGCCTTCGGCGACGGCTGGGTCCCGCACGCGCGGCGGCCGCAGTACGGGGACGTGCTGGGCCTGCTGCCGGACTTCCGCAAGCTCGCCATCGAGGCGGGGCGCGATCCCGCCACGCTGCCGATCACGATCTTCGGCGTGGCCGAGGACGCCGACCTCGTCGCGCGCTATCGCGACGCCGGCGTCGCGCGCGTCGTCTTCGGCCTGCCGCCCGCGAAGGCGGACGAGGTGCTGCCCGTGCTCGACCGCTGCGCGGCGCTGATCCGCCGCGCGGCCTGAACCACCGCTACCGCGGCGATCCCTCGATCGGAGCCCCCGCGCCGGGAGTGTCGTTGCGCCAGCGCGGACGGTACATGTTCTCGGGCCCCCAGGAGCCGATGAAGGCGCGGGCGAACGGCGACTGATCGGGGACCACCTGACGGCGCGGGGGCGCCGCCACCACCTCCGGCAGCGTCGCGACCGCGGTTTCCGGCGGCGAGGCGATCGCCTCGGCGACGGCGCGCCTGATCCACGAGGCCCGATGAGGCGCCACGTGCCCGGCCGCCATCGCGATGGCCTCGGCCTGGTCGGGCGCCACCCGCGCCGCGGTGGCCGCGATCTCCGGGGCGCGCTCGGGATCCCGGGCGATGGCGCGGAGCACGACGGGCACCGCTTCCTCCGGCACCAGGAAGACGTTGGCCCCGACGACGTCCAGCAAGGAGTACTCGGTCGTCGTCGCGCACCCCGCTGCGGTGAGCGCCACGCCGAAGACGAACAACGCGACATTGAGAGGTCTGAATGAGTAGAGCATGCGCGGGAGAAACTCAATCCCCGTGCCGGTGAGCAAGCCCTCGAAAAACCAAGGGCCGGGCGCCTCCACCGGGCAACGGGGTCGTGACATCGAGAAGCCGGGTGCACAGGGGAGAGGCTCAGGCTACCCCCCCGAAGACCAGCCACTCGAGGGGCCGCCAGCGCGTCCAGCCCACCAGCCTCCAGAGCGCCCAGGCCAGGGCCCACGCGCCCGCGGCCAGCAGCGGGACCCACGCCCAGTGGGTCATGGACAGGCCGGCCGCGCCGCCGAGCGTGAACAGCACGACGAGGGCGGGCGGATGGGCGAGGTAGACGGCATAGGTCTGGCGGGATGCGCGTGACAGCCGCGCGAGCGCCGGCGCCCACGCGGGCGCCGCCGCGGCGCGATCGAGCAGGACGAGCAGCAGCAGCGAGCCCGCCCACTGGAACGGCAGTCCCAGCCCGAGGATCTTTTCGCGCGGGTAGTAGCCGAGCCACGCCTCCTCGGCACGGAACTCCCAGACGTAGCCGAGATAGAGCGGGACGACGGCGAGCACCAGCGCGACGCTCCGCCGTCGCAGCCACGCGAGCAGGTCTGGACGCCGGCGGAGCCCCACGCCGGTGGCGAGAAACACGCTCCAGGTGGGCAGGAGCTTCTGGAGCCAGTATTCGAACGCCCCGCCGTCGCCGCCGCGCGTCCACAGGAGCACGTCGCCGCCGCCGTAGACGAGCGCCGACAACACCGCCGCGCTCGCGAACGTCCAGGCCAGGCGCCCCGGGCGCGCGAGCGCCTCGAGCCAGTACGCGACGACGAAGAACTGCAGGAGCACGACGACGTAATAGAGGTGCCACGGCCCCGTGGCGAGATCGGCGAGCAGCCCGAGCCAGTCGGACCGGCCGCGGTAGCCGATCGCGACAAGGGCGGCGCCCCAGAAGAGGAGCGGAGGGAGGAGCCGCCGTGCGCGCCGCCAGGCGTGGCGCGCGAAGCCGCCGCGCGCGGGCGCCGGCGCGGCGGCATACGCGGACAGCACGAGGAACACCGGAACGGCGAGCGCGAAGAACGGCGCGCCCCACACGCCGCCCGGCCACCACGTCGAGATGCCCGCGCGCGCGACGTAGTTGGCGTGGACGAGCACCACGAGCGCGCACGCGAGCGTGCGCGCCGCGGTGGTGGACGCCAGGGACGCCGCAGCGGCGCCGGCGCTACTGGGCGGCCAGCTTGCCGTCCGCGTTGATCGTGAACGTCTTGGTGAAGTTCAGGCCCTTCGCGGCTCCGGGGGTCATGTGGGGCGACGGGCCCTGCACGCCTGCCGGGCCCTTGCCGGCGCCAGGCGCCGCGCCTTTCTCCACCGCCGTGGGCATCGTCTCGACGCTGAACGCTTTGTCGCCGGTCACGCGGACCGTGACGGGGTCGCCGTTCTTCACGGCGCCCGTGAAGCCGTGAGCCTTGAGCTTGTTGGCGTCGAGCACCTTCGCCTTGATCATCGTCCCCGCCTTGAGCTTTCCCCCGCCGCCGAGCGCCGCATCAGGACGCAGGCCGAGCGTATCCATGATCTCGTTCGCCTTGATGACGCCCCCCGCGAACACGGCCGACGTCGCCAGCAGCACGATCACTACGGACAGCGCGAGAGCCTGTGAGCGTCGCATCCTCACCTCCGAGGAATGATGAATCACCGACCACACGACCGTAGCCGCGCGGGCGAGCCGTGTCAAACGAGAGCGACGCGCCGGCCCGTCGCGGCGGACTCGAGCGCGGCCGCCAGCACCGCCTGGACATCGCAGCCGACGTCGGCCGCGCAGAACTCGGTGACCGGATGGCCGGTCCGGACGGCCGAGAGAAAGTGCGTCGGGCCGTCGCGCTCCGCGGGCGGCAGCGGCGGCGGCTCCACCTCGCGGCTGCCGTCCGGGGTCACCACCTGCACGCGGCCGGCGCCGGCGGGCTCGCCTTCGCGCGTGGGACGCGGCTGGTGGACGAGCAGCGTGCCGCGCTCGCCGTAGACGAGCATCGCGAACGCGGGCTCGCCGCCGATCTGGGTCCAGGAGGCCTCCAGCAGGCCGAGCGCGCGCGGGTAGGAGAGGACCGCGACGGCGTTGTCCTCGGCCACGAGCCCGGGCTTGCGCGGCGGCGGCGTGACGGCGGTGACGGCCTCCGGCCGGCCGAGCACGAGGCGGCACAGCACGGCGCCGTAGCCGCAGTAATCGACGAGGGCGCCGCCGCCGTTCTTGCGCGGGTCGTAGAGCCAGTCGGAGAACTGCGGCGAGCAGCCGAACTCGCGCGGGCCCGCGTGGCCGCCGCGGTGACTCACCTGGACAACGTCGCCGATCGCGCCGGCGCGCGCCAGGGTCAGGCCGTGGCGCAGCGCGGGCCGCCAGGCCGTCGGCCAGTTCACCATGAGCGGGACGCCGGCCTTGTCGGCCGCCGCCCGCAGGGCGCGCGCCCCGGCGAGGTCGGCGGCCATCGGCTTCTCGACCATCACGGGCAGCCCGCGCGCGAGCGCGTGCACGCCGAGCTCGGCCGAGCCGCGGTTGTCGGAGAAGAGCAGGACGGCGTCGAGGTCGCGCCGCGCGAGGAGCGCGTCGAACGCCTCGTGGAGCGTGACGCCGCCATGGAGGCCGGCCAGGCGCGCGCGCAGCGCCGGGTCCGGCTCGGCGGCGGCCACGAGGGTTCCCTGCTCGCCGGCCGCGAGGGCGGCGAGGTTGCCCCACACGTGATCGTGGCTCAGGCCCAGCACGCCGACGCGCAGGCGCGCCATCGGCTCAGCGGCCGCTGAGGACTCGGCCCGCGCCGCGGATCTCGCCGGCGTCGAACGGCGGCGAGACCAGCAAGATCAGCCGCTGGACGCCGGCGCGCTCGAGGGACTGGCGCGCGCGGGAATCGGCGCGCAGCATGCGCTCGTCGAGCCCCGTGAACACCGTGGCGAGGAAGGCCGACGCGTCGCGGCCCGACTTCGCGTGCGCGTCGCGCGCAGTCTGCAGCAGCGACGCGAGCTGCGGGTGGAAGGCCTGCGTGTTGAACCCGTCGCCGTGGCGGCCCGCGATCGCGGCCATGCGCGGGCCGAAGCCGCCCACCACGATCGGCGGCGGCGGCTCCGGCCGGAGGAAGCCCGCCTCGCCGGCCCACAGCCGCCGCATCAGCGCGATCGCGTCGACGACCCGCTGCGCGCGCGCGGCGTCGGCGTCGACGGGCTGGCCGATGGCCGCCTGCTCGGCGGCGTAGGGCGTGCGGCGATTGCCGCCGGCGCCGAGGCCGAGCAGGAGCCGGCCGCCCGAGACGGCCTGCAGCGTCGCCGCCATGTTGGCGAGCACGCCCGGATGACGGTTGGCGACGTTGAGCACGAGGGGGCCGAGGGCCACGCGTCGCGTGACCTCCGCGAGCGCGGTGAGCACCGTCCACGCCTCCGGCGTGCCCGGCCCGCCGTCGCCGTCGGGGTCGCGCAGGTGGTCCCACGTCCACAGCCCGTCGAAGCCCGCCTCCTCGGCGGCGAGCGCGGCCGCCTTCATCTCCGCCCAGCGGGCGCTCATCGGGATCAGCAGCAGGTCTGTCTTCATCTGATGACCGGGCGGATGATAGCATCGCGCTGCGAAGCGAAATCGAGGAGCGCCACGGCTCCGCCGGGGCGCGACGAACGCTGGGGGGTTTGGGGGGCCATTTCGGGGCCCCCCGACACACATGTCGGTCATCCGCGTCGCGGCCATCGAGGTCAGCCACT
>DASYTM010000236.1:0-2417 GCA_036002345.1 Candidatus Methylomirabilota bacterium
CCCTGCGCAAGGGGCGGCGGCGTCGGCGGTAGGTCCGCCCGCGGGACGGCCGCGGCGGGCCGAGGAGGCGCGATGCTGGTTGAGCTGGCCGTGATCCCCCTGGGTGGCGACACGCATCTGAGCGACGAGATCGCCGAGGTGTTGAAGCTGATCGACGCCTCGGGACTTCCGTACCAGTTGACGGCGGCGGGCACGTGCGTCGAGGGGTCGTGGGACGAGGTGATGCCGCTCATCCGGCGGTGCCACGAGCGCTCGATGCAGGCCTCGAGCCACGTCATCACGCTGCTCAAGATCGAGGACGAGCAGCGGGCCACTAACAAGCTCGTGAGGAACGTGACCTCGGTCGAGCAGAAGGTCGGCCGGCCGCTGAAGAGGCTTCCACCCGGATAGCCGTCGTTCCCTGGTGACGATGGACGTGCGGAGGCGCGGACGAACGTGGCCGTGAGGACCGCCGTCCGGCGGCGCAAGCCGCTGCGCCCACCGGCGGCGGCCCGCGCCGAGATCCTCGGCCTGGAGAGGCTGGAGGAGCGCGCCAAGGACCTGGCCGCGCGGTTCACCCTCGGCCGCAACCCGCGCCGGGGCGCCCGCGGCTTCATGGCGCGCATCGAGGACAACGCCGCGGTGCTGCGCGAGGCCTACCGCGCCCTCGGCACCGACGTCCACCGCGGCGCGATGGTCTCGCCCGCCGCCGAGTGGCTGCTCGACAACTTCCACCTGATCGAGTCCGAGGTCCGCGGGGCGCGCCATTACCTGCCGCCGAAGTACTACCTGGAGCTGCCCAAGCTCGCCTCCCGCGAGCTGGCGGGCGTCGCCCGCGTGCACGCCATGGCCCGCGAGCTGATCCGCCACAGCGACGCGCGCCTCGACGCCAACCGCCTCACCCGCTTCATGGTCGCCTACCAGACCCTCGCTCCCCTGACCATCGGCGAGCTGTGGGCGTGGCCCAGCGTCCTGAAGCTGGCCCTCATCGAGAACCTGCGCAACCTGGCCGAGGAGATCCTCGAGAAGCGCGAGGAGGCGCTGCTCGCCGGCAGCTACTTCGAGCACATGGGCGAGGAGGGGAGCGGGGTCTGGCCGGAGCTGCCCTCCGAGTGCGGGAGCGCCTTCGTGGTCGAGCTGCTCCAGCAGATGCGCGAGTACGGCCCGCGGGTCTCCGTTCTGCGCGCCCGGCTCGACGAGCGGCTGGCGCGCGACGGGATGACGGTCGAGGACGCGATCCGCGTAGAGCACCAGCACCAGGCCACGGCCCAGGTCTCGTTCGCCAACGCGATCACCAGCCTGCGGCTCTGCTCGACCATGGACTGGCGTCACTACTTCGAGCGCGTGAGCCTGGTCGAGCAGGTCCTGCAGCGCGACCCGGCGCGCGTCTACGCGCAGATGGACTTCGCCAGCCGCGACCGCTATCGCCACGCGGTCGAGGACCTGGCCGAGCCGACCGGCGAGGCGCAGCTCCGGGTGGCGCTCAGGACCGTGGAGAGCGCGCGGCAGGCGGCGGAGCGCGATCCCACCGACAGCGCCGCCCACATCGGCCATCACCTGATCGGCCGGGGCCGCCGCGACCTGGAGACGGACGTCGCGTACCGGCCTCGGCTGGCCCAGCGCATCCGCCGCTTCGCCTTCGGCCACGCCACGGGCTTCTACCTCGGCTCGCTCGCCGCGCTGACGGCGGCGGCTGTCGCGCTGGCGGTGGCCTATGCCCGCAGCGCGGGCGGTGAGCCCTGGGCGCAGGCCCTGGCGGCGGCGGCGGCCCTCGTCCCCGCGACGGAGCTCGCGGTCGCGCTCGCCCAACGGGTGGCGGCCTGGGTGGCGCCTCCGCGCCGTCTGCCGCGCCTGGACCTCCTCTCGGGCATTCCCGAAGAGCACCGCACGATGGTGATCGTCCCTACCCTGCTCACGAGCCGCGCCGGCGTGCAGGAGCTGCTGGCGCACGTGGAGGTACAGGCGCTCGGCAACGCCGATCCGTTCCTCCACTTCGCGGTCCTGGGGGACTTCGCGGACGCGCCCGCGGCCGAGATGCCGGGCGACGCCGAGATCGTGGCCGCCGCCCGCGACGGGATCGAGGCGCTGAACGCCCGCCACGGCCAGGGAGCCACGGACCGCTTCTTCCTCTTCCACCGCCGCCGGCAGTGGAACCCGAGCGAAGGCGTCTGGATGGGCTGGGAGCGCAAGCGGGGGAAGCTCGAGGAGTTCAACCGCCTGCTGCGTGGCGCCACCGACACCAGCTTCTTCGTGCGGGTGGGCGATCTCTCGGTGCTGCCGCGGGTGCGCTACTGCATCACCCTCGACAGCGATACGCGCCTGCCGCGCGACGCCGCGCGGCAGCTGGTCGGGATCATCGCCCACCCCTTGAACCGCCCGTATTTCGATCCCGCGCCGCGGCGGGTCACCTATGGCTACGGCATCCTGCAGCCGCGCGT
>DASYTM010000237.1:0-26998 GCA_036002345.1 Candidatus Methylomirabilota bacterium
TGCCCGCCGAGCTGCGCGACGAGGTCGCGCCGAAGAACATCATCATGATCGGACCCACGGGCGTGGGGAAAACCGAGGTGGCGCGGCGGCTCGCCAAGCTCGCCCAGGCTCCGTTCGTGAAGGTGGAGGCCTCCAAGTACACCGAGGTCGGCTACGTCGGCCGCGACGTGGAGTCGATGATCCGCGACCTCACCGAGCTCGGCGTCAACATGGTGAAGGCGGAGCTGACCGCCCAGGTCCAGGACAAGGCTGAGCAGCTGGCCGAGGATCGCCTGCTCGACCTGTTGCTGCCGCGCGCGGGCGGCGAGCCGTTCGCGAGCGCGTCGCTGGAGCAGGTGAGCGCGGGCGCCTCGCGGGAGGCCACGCTGGAGAAGCTGCGCGCGCAGCTCCGGGCCGGCCGGCTCGACGAGCGCATGGTGGAGCTGGAGACGCAGCAGCAGGCGATGCCCATGCTCGAGATCTTCTCCGGCCAGGGCATGGAGGAGATGGGCATCCAGCTCAAGGACATGCTCTCCAACATGATGCCGTCGCGGACCAAGCACCGCCGCGTCCGGGTGGCCGAGGCGCGCCGGCTCCTCGCCCAGGAGGAGGCCGCCAAGCTCGTGGACATGGAGGAGGTCGTCGCCCAGGCCATCCGCCGGGTGGAGAACTCCGGCATCGTGTTCCTCGACGAGCTGGACAAGGTGGCCGGGCGGCAGAGCGCGGGCGGCGGGCCCGACGTCTCCCGCGAAGGCGTGCAGCGCGACCTCCTGCCGATCGTCGAGGGCTCGGCGGTGACGACCAAGTACGGGGTGGTCCGGACGGATCACGTCCTGTTCATCGCCGCCGGCGCCTTCCACGTCGCCAAGCCGTCGGACCTGATCCCCGAGCTCCAGGGCCGGTTTCCCATCCGGGTGGAGCTCGAGCCCTTGACGCGCGAGGATTTCGTCCGCATTCTGACCGAGCCCCGGAACGCGCTGGTGCGGCAGTACGTGGAGCTGCTCAAGACGGAAAAGGTCACGATCCACTTCCTGCCGGAGGCGGTGGAGGCCATCGCCGAGATCGCCATGCGCGTGAACGAGAGCACGGAGAACATCGGCGCGCGGCGCCTGTACACGGTGATGGAGAAGCTCTTGGAAGAGATCTCGTTCGACGCCCCGGACCTGCCGGGCAAGGAGCTCACGATCGACGCCGAGTACGTCCGGCAGCGCCTCGCCGACATCTGGCGCGACCAGGACCTGTCCCGGTACATCCTCTAGTGATGGAAAACGAGGTGAAGCGCGTCGAGATCCTCATGGAGGCGCTCCCGTACATCCGGGAGTTCCGTGGAAAAACCGTCATCATCAAGTACGGCGGCTCTGCTATGGAGCAGCCGGATCTCAAAGAGTCCTTTGCTCTCGACGTGATTCTTCTTCATCTGGTCGGCATCAACCCCGTCATCGTCCACGGCGGCGGCCCCCAGATCGGCGCGCTCATGAAGCGGCTCGGCAAGGAGCCGGAGTTCGTGGGCGGCATGCGCGTCACCGACGAGGAGACGATCGAGATCGTCGAGATGGTGCTGGTCGGCAAGATCAACAAGGAGATCGTCGGCCTCATCAATCACCAGGGCGGCAAGGCCGTCGGGCTCTCCGGCAAGGACGGCCAGCTCCTCCTCGCCAAGCGCCGCCTGCACAAGCTCAAGACGGGCGAGATGGTGGACATCGGTCTCGTGGGCGAGGTCGAGCGCGTCAACGCGGAGCTCATCCGCCTCCTCGAGGAGCGCGGCTTCATCCCCGTCATCGCGCCCGTCGGGGTGGGCGGGGGCGGCGAGACCTACAACATCAACGCCGACCTGGTGGCGGGCGAGATCGCCGCCGCCCTCGGCGCCGAGAAGCTGATCCACCTCACGGACGTGCAGGGCATCAAGGGAAAGGACGGCAAGCTCGTGAGCACGCTGGCCCGCAAGGACGCCGAGCGGCTCATGAAGGCGGGGGTCATCGACGGCGGGATGCTGCCCAAGGTCGAGTCGTCGCTGCGGGCGCTCGAGGGCGGCACCGCCAAGGCTCACATCATCGACGGCCGGCTGCCGCACGCCATCCTGCTCGAGCTGTTCACGCGGGAAGGCATCGGCACGGAGATCGTACTGTGACGAACGACAAGGTCGACACCAAGACGCTGCTCGAGTGGTCCGCGAAGTACCACATGCCGAACTACGGCGGCCGCACGCCGATCCTCCTGGTCCGCGGCGACGGGATGCGCGTGTGGGACTCCGACGGGCGTGAGTACCTCGACTTCACCTCGGGCATCGCGGTGACGGCCCTCGGCCACTGCCATCCCGTCGTGACGGGCGCCATCCGGGAGGCGGCCGCCACGCTGCTGCACGTCTCCAACATCTTCCACGCCGCGCCCCAGGTCCACCTGGCCAAGCTGCTCGTGGAGAATTCCTTCGCCGACCGTGTCTTCTTCGCCAACTCTGGCGCGGAGGCCAACGAGGCCGCCCTCAAGCTCGTGCGCAAGTACGCCAAGGAGAAGCTCTCCACCGACCGCTACGAGGTGATCGCCACCCACAACTCGTTCCACGGGCGGACGCTCGCCACCGTATCGGCCACCGGCCAGCCGAAGTACCAGCACGGCTTCGAGCCGCTGATGCCGGGCTTCAAGCACGTGCCGTACAACGACCTGCGCGCGATGGAGCGGGCGGTGGACAACCGGACGGCGGCCATCCTCGTCGAGCCCATCCAGGGCGAGGGCGGCGTGATCGTCCCCGACGACGGGTACCTGCCGGGCCTGCGCAAGCTCTGCGACGCGTCGGGCGCGCTCCTCATCTTCGACGAGATCCAGACGGGCATGGGCCGCACGGGCACGCTGTGGGCCTACCAGCACTCCGGGATCGAGCCGGACGTCATGACCCTCGCCAAGGCGCTCGCCAACGGCGTTCCCATCGGCGCGATGCTGTGCCGTGAGGAGCAGGCGGGCGTGCTGTCGGCCGGCACCCACGGCTCGACCTTCGGCGGCACGCCCTTCGTGACCTCCGTCGCGCTCGCGACGCTCACCACGATCATCGGCGACAAGATGCCCGAGCGCGCCGCCAAGATGGGCCGCGAGATCATGGACGCGCTGCGCGCGCTCCAGCCGTCGTGCCCCGTCATCAAGCAGGTGCGGGGCCGCGGCCTCCTGATCGGCATCGAGATCTCGACGCCGGCCGCGCCCGTCCTCGACGCGTGCCGGGAGGCAGGCCTGCTCGTGCTCAGCGCCGGCGAAAAGGTCGTGCGGCTCGTGCCGCCGCTGATCGTCGACTCCGCCGACGTTCGCCGCGCCGTCGACATCCTCGAGGGCGTGCTCTCCAAGGCGAAGGCGTGAAGGATCTCGTCTCGGCCGGCGACCTGACGCGCGAGCAGGTCCTGGCCCTGTTCGCGCTGGCCGCCGACCTCAAGCAGCGCTGGAAGCGCGGCCGCCGCGGGGCGCCGCTCGCCGGCCGCTCGCTCGCCCTCATCTTCGAGAAGCCCTCGCTGCGCACGCGCGTGACCTTCGAGGTGGGCGTGGTCCAGCTCGGCGGCCGCGCCGTGTACCTCTCGGGGCAGGAGATCGGCCTCGGCACCCGCGAGTCCGTGCCCGACGTGGCCCGCAACCTCTCGCGCTGGGTGGACGGGATCGTCGCGCGCGTCTTCGCTCACGCCACGGTGGCCACGCTCGCGCAACACGCGAGCATCCCGGTGATCAACGCGCTCTCGGACTTCGAGCACCCGTGCCAGGCCCTCGCCGACTGGTTCACGCTCTGGGAGCGCGGCCTCGATCCGGCCAAGACACGGCTGGCCTGGATCGGCGACGGCAACAACGTCTGCCACTCCGTCGTGCTCGTGGGGGCGCTGCTCGGCGCGTCGCAGATCATCGCGTGCCCGCCGGGCTACGAGCCCGACCCGCGCGTGGTGGCGCAGGCCCGGCAGCTCGGCGGCACCCTCGAGGTGACGGAAGACGCGCGGCGCGCCGCCATCGGCGCCGACGTCCTCTACACGGACGTGTGGACGTCCATGGGGCAGGAGGCGGAGAAGGTCAAGCGGCAGGAGGCGTTCAGCCGCTACCAGCTCAACGACACCATCGTGGGCTTCGCCAAGCCGAGCGCGCTCGTGATGCACTGCCTGCCCGCCCACCGCGGCGAGGAGATCACCGACGGGGTCCTGGACGGGCCGCGCTCGATCGTGCTCGACCAGTCCGAGAACCGGCTGCACGCGCAGAAGGCCGTGATCCTCGACCTCCTCGGAGGCTCGGCCGACGATGCCTGACGTGAAGAAGGCCGTGCTCGCCTACTCGGGCGGCCTCGACACGAGCGTGATCCTCCGCTGGCTGATCGAGACGTACCAGTGCGAGGTCGTTGCCTACTGCGCGGACCTCGGCCAGGGCGAGGAGCTGATCCCCGTGCGCGACAAGGCGCTCAAGACGGGCGCCGTTGGCGTGCACGTCGTCGACCTGCGCGAGACCTTCGTGCGCGACTTCATCTTCCCCATGCTCCGCGGCAACGCGATCTACGAGGGCGCGTACCTGCTCGGTACCTCGATCGCGCGGCCCCTGATCGCCCAGGCCCAGGTCGAGATCGCGCTCAAGGAAGGCGCCGACGCCGTGGCGCACGGAGCGACCGGGAAGGGGAACGACCAGGTGCGCTTCGAGCTGACCTACGCCGCCCTGGCGCCGCACCTGCGCGTCATCGCGCCCTGGCGGGAGTGGAACCTGAACTCGCGCACCGCGCTCATGGACTTCGCGCGGCGCCACGACATCCCGGTGCCGGTCACGGCCGAGCGGCCGTACTCGACGGACCGCAACCTGTTCCACATCTCCTACGAAGGCGGGATCCTCGAGGACCCCTGGGCAGAGCCGCCGGACAAGATGTTCCAGCTCACCCAGTCGCCCGAGGCCGCGCCCGACGTGCCGGTCGAGGTGCTGCTGGAGTTCGAGCACGGCGACCCCGTCGCCGTCGACGGCCGCCGGCTCGACCCCGTGGCGCTCCTCACCGCGCTGAACCGGATCGGCGGCGAGCACGGCGTCGGCCGCGTGGACCTCGTGGAGAACCGCTACGTGGGGATGAAGTCCCGCGGCGTCTACGAGACGCCGGGCGGCACGATTCTGCACGTGGCGCGCCGCGCGCTGGAGTCGCTGACCCTCGACCGCGAGGTCCTGCACCTGCGCGACAGCCTCGTGCCGCGCTACGCCGAGATGATCTACTACGGCTTCTGGTTCGCGCCCGAGCGGCGCGCGCTGCAGACGCTGCTCGACGAGTGCGCGCAGGACGTCACGGGCACGGTGCGGCTCAAGCTCTACAAGGGCAACGTGACGGTGGTGGGCCGCCGCTCCCCACGCTCGCTCTACCGGACCGACTTCGCGACGTTCGAGGCCGACACCGTCTACCGGCAGCGGGACGCCGAGGGGTTCATCAATCTCAACGCGCTCCGCCTCAAGATCCGCTCGCTGCGCGACCGCCGGGGCTGAGGGGTGCGGATCGACGTCGCCGTCACTCCCGACGGCCTCGATCGCGCCGCGGTGGCGACCTCCACCGTGCTCGTCATCGACGTCCTGCGCGCCTCCACCACCATCGTCACCGCGCTCGCCAACGGCTGCGCCGCCATCGTCCCCGTGGCCACGCCCGAGGAGGCGCGGCAGCGTCTGGCCGCGCTGCCCGGGGCCCTCATGGCCGGGGAGCGCCGCGGCGAGCCGCTCGAGGGCTTCGACCTGGGCAACTCGCCGCTCGAGTTCACGACGGCCCGGGTGGGCGGCCGCGTGGTGGTCATGACGACCAGCAACGGCACGCGGGCCCTCCTCGCGGCGCGCGGGGCGGTGGCCATCGGCGTCGCCGCCTTCGTGAACGCGGGAGCCGCCGCGGCCTGGGCGCTGGGGGAGCACCGCGACGTGCTCCTGCTCTGCTCGGGCGAGCGCGGGGCGCGCTCGCTGGAGGACCACGCCTGCGCCGGCCACCTCGTCGAGCGCCTGCTGGCCGCCGAGCCGGGGGCGCGGCCGACCCCCGCCGCCGAGGCGGCCGCCACGACGGCCCGATCCTACGGCAAGGACGTGGCCCGCCTGGCGCGCGATTCGTCGTGGGCACGCCACCTCGCCTCGCGCGGGCGCCAGGCGGACATCGCCGCCTGCCTGACCCTGGACGCGTCCACGGTGGTGCCGGTCTATCGCCCCGACGTTGACAAGGTCGTTCGGGGCCTCGGATAATGGCCCAGCCCAACGTGGGCGGGAGCGAAGCGTGAATCTACCGATCGGGCTCACCCTCACGCGCATCGTCGCCGTACCGCTCCTCATCCTCTTCCTGATCTCGTCGTCCCGCGTCCACGCCCTCATTGCGGCCGCCATCTTCACGGCGGCGGCGCTCACCGACTGGCTCGACGGCGTGCTCGCGCGCCGCCGCAACCAGGTGACCACGCTCGGCACGCTGCTCGACCCCATCGCCGACAAGCTCCTGGTGGCCGCCGCGCTCGTCTCGCTGCTGACCATCGACAAGATCGCGGCGTGGGTCGTCGTCGTCATCATCGGGCGCGAGCTGGCCGTGACCGGCCTGCGCGCCGTCTCGGCCGGCCACGGCGTGATCGTGCCGGCCTCGCGGCTCGCCAAGTGGAAGACGGCGGGCCAGTACGTCGCCATCACCATGCTGATCCTCGAAAAGGGCATCGTCTCGGCGCCATTCCACGCGGCCGCGGTGGCCGTGCTGTGGGTGGCCGTGGCGCTGACGATCGTCTCCGCGGTGGACTACTTCTACCGGTTCTTCCGCAAGGCGGACTACCGCGCCATCGTGCCCGACGAAGAACGCTGGTCGTGATCCTCCTCGCGGCCGCCGCCGCGTACGTCGTCGGCGCCATTCCCGTCGGATACCTGATCGCGCGCGCCTTCGGCATCGGGGACATCCGCCGGCACGGGAGCGGCAACATCGGGGCCACGAACGTGCTGCGCGCCGCCGGCCGGCTGGCCGCCATCTCGACCCTCGCCGGCGACATCGTGAAGGGCTACGCGGCCGTGGCGCTCGCGGGCTGGATCGGCGGCGACGCGCGCGCGCTCGCCCTCGGCGCGGTGGCCGCCGTGGCCGGCAACTGCTGGTCCGTGTTCCTCCGCTTCCGCGGCGGCAAGGGCGTGGCCACCGGGCTGGGCGCGCTGCTCCGGCTGGCGCCCCTGGCCACCCTCGCCGCGCTGCCCGTGTTCCTCGTGGTGGTGGTCACCACGCGGTTCGTCTCGCTGGGCTCGATCCTCGGCGCCGCGTGCGTGCCGTTCGGCGCGTTGGCCCTCGGCGCGCCGCGGCCCGCGGTGGCGGGCGCGTTCGCGGTGGCCGCGATCGTGGTGCTGCGGCCTCACAAGAACATCACGCGGCTCCGCGCGGGGACCGAGCGCCGGCTGGGCGAGTCGCGCGCGGCGGATGCGGAGGCGCCGGCGCCGTGATCGCCGTCGTCGGCGCCGGGTCCTGGGGCACCGCGCTCACGATCCACCTCGCACGCACCGGCGCGCCGGTACGCCTCTGGGCGCGCGAGCTGGAGGTGGTGGAGGGGATCCGCGCGCGTCGCCGCAACCCGATCTACCTGAGCGAGATGGACGTGCCGCCGGGTGTCGAGGTCACCGGCGACGTCGCGGCCGCCGTGGCCGGCGCCGAGGTCATCGTGATGGTGGTGCCCTCGGAGTTCTTCGCCGCCACGCTGGTCGGGGTGCCCCCCGTCCACGGCGCCGTGATCGTCTCGGCGACCAAGGGCTTCGATCCCGTGCGGCACGCGCGGATGACCGAGCTGGTCCGCGAGCGCTTCCCGAACACGCCGGTGGCCGCGCTCTCGGGCCCGACCTTCGCCCGCGAGGTGGCGGCGGGCACGCCGACGGCCGCCGTCATCGCGGCTCCCGACGACGCGCTGACCGCGCGGCTCCAGGGAACGCTCGGCGCGCGCGCGTTCCGCCTCTACGCCAACCGCGACATCGTCGGCGTCGAGGCGGGCGGCGCGCTGAAGAACGTGGTGGCGCTCGCCACCGGCCTGTCCGACGGCCTCGGGCTCGGCGAGAACGCGCGCGCCGCCCTGATCACGCGCGGGCTCGCCGAGATCACGCGGCTGGCGGTGGCGCTCGGAGGCGAGCCGGCGACGCTCGCCGGGCTCGCGGGGATGGGCGACCTGGTGCTGACGGCCACGGGCTCGCTCTCGCGCAACCGCGCGCTCGGCATGGCGCGCGCGCGCGGCGACAGCCTCAGCACGGCGGCCGGCAAGACGCTCATGGTCGCCGAGGGCGTGCCGACGGTGCGCTCGGCGCTCGCCCTCGCGAAGCGGCACGACGTGACGCTGCCGATCTGCGCCGAGGTCGCCGCGGTGCTGTTCGAGGGAAAGCCGGCCGCGGAGGCGCTGGCGTCGCTCCTCGGCCGCGCGCCCACGCGGGAGGACGCCCCGCTCGGAGGCCGCCGTGCCTGAGCTGCGCAAGGATCCCGTCGTCGGCCGCTGGGTCATCATCGCCACCGACCGCGCGCGGCGGCCCACCGACTTCGCCACCGAGCCCGTGCGCCCGCGCGGCGGCCCGTGCGTGTTCTGCACCGGCAACGAGGACAAGACCCCGCCCGAGATCATGGCCATCCGTTCGCCCGACACGCAGCCGAACGGGCCCGGCTGGTCGCTTCGCGCCGTCCCGAACAAGTTTCCCGCGCTGCGGATCGAGGGCGATCTCGAGCCCAGCGGCGAGGGGCTCTACGATCGGATGAACGGCGTCGGCGCCCACGAGGTCGTCATCGAGACCCCCGACCACTACGCCTCGCTGGCCACGCTGCCCGCCGACGCCGTCGCCGACGTGTTTCTCGCCTTCCGCGAGCGGATGCTGGACCTCAAGAAGGACCCGCGCTTCGAGTACATCCTCGTGTTCAAGAACCACGGCGAGGCCGCGGGCGCGTCGCTCGAGCATCCGCACAGCCAGCTCATCGCCACCCCGATCATCCCGATCATGGTGACGGAGGAGCTGACGAGCTCGCAGGAGTACTGGCAGCGCAAGGAGCGCTGCGTGTGGTGCGACGTCATCCGCCAGGAGCACCGCGACCGCCGGCGCGTGGTGGCCGAGGCGGGCGGCTTCGTCGCCCTCGAGCCGTTCGCGCCGCGCTTCCCGTTCGAGACGTGGATCCTGCCCGTCCGCCACCGCTCGGCGTTCGAGGAGTCCGGGGTGGAGGACCTCCGCGCGCTGGCCGAGATGGTCGGCAACTTCCTGCGCCGCATGAACCGCACGCTCGGCTCGCCGCCGTTCAACTTCATGCTGCACACCGCCCCGCTGCGCGACGGCGCTCTCGAGCACTTCCACTGGCACCTGGAGATCATCCCCAAGCTCACGCGGGTGGCCGGCTACGAGTGGGGGAGCGGGTTCTTCATCAATCCGATCCCCCCGGAGGACGCCGCGGAGGCCCTCCGGGACGCCGCGCCCTGAGCGGCGTGGTACAATCCGACTCCGCTGGAACGCGGGAATAGCTCAGTGGTAGAGCACGACCTTGCCAAGGTCGGGGTCGCGGGTTCGAATCCCGTTTCCCGCTCCAGCGTTTTTCGTTCTCCCTCACGACGGCGGCGTACCCAAGTGGTTAAGGGAGCGGACTGCAAATCCGTTATGCGCCGGTTCGAATCCGGCCGCCGCCTCCATTCTTTCCGTTCCGCGTGCGTTGGCATTACCTTGAATCCATGGAGCGGGGGCGTTGCTGAACTGGCATAAGCGGGGGATTTAAAATCCTTTGTCCCGTAAGGGAATTGCAGGTTCGAATCCTGCCGCCCCCACCATCCTCCATTCATTTCGGAAGACCCATCGAATTGGAACCCTGGCAGCGCGCTCTCGTGCGTTCCAGCCCTGGGGCTCGCTCGCGCGTTCCTTGGACTAAGCGCCCCGCGGCGGGTATCGTAGATCGTGATGTTCGCCTCGCCCGGCCCGATCGCCATCCAGATCCCCGCCATCGCCGGCTTCGGACCGTTCCCCGTGCGCTGGTACGGCGTCCTCATGGCCACCGCCATCATGGTCGGGCTCTGGGTCGGCCACCGGCAGGCGAAGCGTGAAGGGCTGCCCGCCGACGACATCATCAGCGTGGGGCAGTGGGCGATCCTCGCGGGGATCCTCGGCGCGCGCGTCTACGAGGTCATCTTCAACTGGGACTACTACGGCCAGTACCCGGGGAAGATCATCGCGGTGTGGGAGGGCGGCCTCGCCATGCACGGCGGGCTCATCGTCGGCCCGCTCGTCGGCGCGTGGCTCGCGTGGAAGTGGGGCGTGCCGATCCTGCGCGGCCTCGACGTCACGGGGCCCGCCATGATACTCGGCCAGGCCGTCGGCCGCTGGGGGAACTTCTTCAACGAAGAAGCCTTCGGCCGGCCCACGAGCGTGCCGTGGAAGCTCTACATCTCCCCGAGCCACCGGCCGCCGGGCTTCGGCCAGTTCGAGTACTTCCACCCGACCTTCCTCTACGAGTCGATCTGGGACGCAGCGGTCTTCGTGGCGCTGGTGACGTGGCTCCGGCCCTCGCTGCGGCAGCATCCCGGCGCGCTCTTCTTCTGTTACATCGGCCTCTACTCGGTCGGCCGCTTCGCGATCGAGGCGCTCCGGCTCGACAGCTTCTGGCTCGGCTCGTTCCGTGTGCCGCAGCTCGCCAGCGTGGCGGGCGTGATCATCGCGGTGATCGGGCTCGCGTGGACGCGGCACCGCTCGTCGCCGGTCACGGCCAGCGCGCGGTGAGCGATGCACGTCGAGCAGGTCGGCCCTTACCTCTGGCGCATTCCGCCTGACGCCGCGCCCGGCATGCGCGTGCCGGGGCTCGTCGTGGCCGACGAGCCGCTCATGCGCCAGATCCGCACCGACCTCGCCCTCGCCCAGCTCGCCAACGGCGCCACGCTGCCCGGCATCGTGCGGGCGGCGCTCGCGATGCCGGACATCCACCAGGGCTACGGGCTGCCCGTCGGCGGCGTGGTCGCGACCGACATGCGGAGCGGGGTGGTGAGCCCGGGCGCCATCGGCTTCGACATCAACTGCGGCGTCCGGCTCGTGCGCACGGGGCTCGAGGCCGCGGCCATCGGGCCGCGGCTGCAGGTACTCGTGGACGCGCTCTACGCGGCGGTGCCCACGGGCGTCGGCGGGCGCGGATCGGTCAACCTGGAATCCGGCGAGCTCGGCCGCGTGCTGGAGGACGGCGCGCGCTGGGCGGTCGGCCGGGGTCACGGCGCGCGCGAGGATCTCGAGGCCATCGAGTCGTCGGGCGCGATTCCCGGCGCCGATCCCGACAAGGTCTCGTCGCAGGCGATCCAGCGCGGCATGCGCCAGCTCGGCTCGCTCGGCTCCGGCAACCACTTCCTCGAAGTCCAGGTGGTGGACGAGGTCTACGACGAAGCCGTGGCGGCGCGGCTCGGCCTCGCCGCCGGCGGGGTCACGCTGATGATCCACACCGGCTCGCGCGGCATCGGTCATCAAGTCTGCACCGACTACCTGAAGACCACGGGCGCCGCGCTCGGGCGCCACGGCATCAGCGTGCCCGACCGGCAGCTCGCGTGCGCGCCGATCGACTCGCCGGAGGCGCGCGCCTATCTCGGCGCGATGCGCGCCGCCGCCAACTTCGCGTTCGCGAACCGCCAGGTGCTGGCCGAGGCGGCCCGGCGCGTGTTCGAGCGGGTGCTCGGCGTGGCGCCGGCCGAGCTGGCCATGCGCGTCGTCTACGATGTCGCCCACAACATCGCCAAGGAGGAGGAGCACGAGGTCGACGGCGCGCGCCGCCGGCTGCTCGTGCACCGAAAAGGCGCGACGCGGGCGTTCCCCGGGCAGCCCGTCATCGTGCCCGGGGACATGGGCCGGTACTCGTTCGTCCTCGTCGGGACCGAGACGGCCATGCGCGAGACGTTCGGCTCGACGTGCCATGGCGCCGGGCGCGTGATGAGCCGCACCGCGGCGGTCAAGGCCGCGCGGGGCCGCCACATCGTCGACGAGCTGAAGCAACAGGGTGTGGTCGCGCGCGCGGCGGGCTTCCAGTCGCTCGCGGAGGAGATGCCGGAGGCCTACAAGGACGTCCGCCACGTCGTGGACGTCGTCCACCGCTTCGGCATCTCGACGCGCGTGGCGCGGCTCAAGCCGCTCGGGGTCATCAAGGGCTGAGCCCGGCGGCATGGTAGACTGATCCGGATGTCTTGGAAACTTAAGAAGAAAGCACAGTCGTTGCTCGCCGCGGAGCAGGGGACGGTGTACCGGGACTGGGGCGGCCGCGTGTCGATCGCGCTCGTCTATCCCAACACTTACGCCGTCGGGATGTCGAACCTCGGCTTCCAGACGATCTACAAGCACCTGAACGCGCTCCCCGACGTCGTCTGCGAGCGCGTGTTCATGCCGGAGCCCGCCGACCTCGAGGAGATGCGGCGCACCTCCACGCCGCCGCTGTCGCTCGAGTCCCAGCGGCCTCTCACCGACTTCCAGCTCATCGGCTTCTCGGTCACGTACGAGGGCGACTACGTCAACGTGCTGCGGCTGCTCGACCAGGCCGGCATCCCGCTGCGCGCCGCCGAGCGGCGCCCGCACGACCCGCTCGTGCTGATGGGAGGCGTTTGCGCTTTTTCCAATCCAGAGCCCGTCGCGCCGTTCATGGACTTCATCGTCGTCGGCGAGGGCGAGGAGCTGGTCGGCGAGCTCATGCAGGCGTACCGCGAGGGGTATCGCGAGCGCGAGACCTTCCTCGACGGGCTCGTGCGGCTCGAAGGGGTGTACGTGCCCGACCGCCACGACGTCACGTACGCGGGCGACGGAACGGTGGCGGAAGTGAAGGCGCTGCGGGGCGCGCCCGAGATCGTGGTGAAGCGACGGCTCAAGCAGGTGGATCAGTTCCGCACGATCGCCGCCGTCAAGACCCCGAACGCGGAGTACGGGCACATGGCCCTGCTGGAAGTCGGCAAGGGCTGCGGCCGCGGCTGCCGCTTCTGTCTCGAGGGCCAGGTGTACCGGCCCGTGAGACATCGCAGCGTCGCGGCGCTCGGCGAGACGATCGCGGAGCTCGCCGCCCAGGGCGAGAAGCGCATCGGGCTCGTCGGCGCGTGCGTGTCGGATTACCCGTGGATCGGCGAGCTGCTGAAGATCGTCGAGGCCAACGGCATGGAGCTCTCGATCTCCTCGCTCCGCGCCGACAGCCTCACCGACGACCTCGTGGCTGGGCTCGCGCGGGGCGGCCATCGCACGCTGACCATCGCCCCGGAGGCGGGCACCGAGCGCCTGCGCCGCGCCATCCGCAAGGCCATCACCGACGAGCAGATCTTCGCGGCCTGCGACCTCGTGCGCGCGCGCGGGATCCCGAATCTCAAGTGCTACTTCATGATCGGCCAGCCGACGGAGACCGCGGACGATGTCGCGGCCATCCCCGAGCTCGCGCGCCGGATGCTCGAGCGGCTGAAGGTGCTCGACCCCACCGGCAAGCCCTTCGGCAAGCTCACCCTCTCGATCTCGTCCTTCGTGCCCAAGCCGTGGACGCCGTTCCAGTGGGCCGCCTTCGACGGCGCCGAGTCGCTCAACGCCAAGCTGGAGACGATCAAGCGCGGCGTCCGTACCTTCTCCAACATCCGCGTGCTCCACGAGAACCCGCGCGAGGCGGCGCTCCAGGCCCTCCTCGCCCGCGGCGACCGCCGCGTCGGCGACTTCCTCGCCCTGGCCGCGCGGCTCGACGGCGACTGGCGGCGCGCGCTGCGCGAGTGGGAGGGCGACCCGGCCTTCTACACCACGCGCGAGCGCGCCGTCGGCGAGCGGATGCCCTGGGACCACTTCGACGTCGGCGTGAAGAAGGCCGGCCTCGTCCGCGAGTGGGAGCGCGCGCTCGTCCCCGAGCCGGTGGTGGCCTGATGGCGGTGCTGGACACGCGCGGCCGGTCGCTGCGCAACCTCCGGGTCTCGGTGACCGACCGCTGCAACCTCCGCTGCGGGTACTGCATGCCCGAAGAGGAGTACGTCTGGCTGCCGCGCGAGGAGATCCTCCACTTCGAGGAGATCAGCCGGCTGGTGGACGTCTTCATCGGCCTCGGCGTGGACAAGGTCCGGCTGACCGGCGGCGAGCCGCTCCTGCGCCGCGATCTGCCCGCGCTGATCCGGCTGCTCGCGGCCAAGCCCGCCCTCCGCGACCTCGCCATCACCTCCAACGGCGTGCTCCTGGCGAAGGCCGCGCCCGCGCTCCGGACCGCCGGCCTGCACCGCGTGACCGTGAGCCTCGACACGCTGAAGCCGGACCGCTTCGCTGCGCTCACGCGCCGGACCACCCACGCCGAGGTGCTGGAGGGGATCGCGGCCGTGCCGCGCGCCGGCTTCACGGGCACCAAGCTCGACACCGTCGTCATCCGCGGCGTGAACGACGACGAGCTCGCGGACCTGATCGAGTTCGGCAAGCGCGTGCCCGCGGAGGTGCGGTTCATCGAGTACATGGACGTGGGCGGCGCCACCCGCTGGACGTTCGAGCAGGTCGTGGGCCGCAAGGAAATGCTCGAGCGCCTCGAAGGACGCTACGGCCGCATCGAGCCGGTGGTGGAGACGTCGACGGCGCCGGCGGATCGCTACCGGCTGCCCGACGGCACGGTCTTCGGCATCATCTCCTCGACCACCGCGCCGTTCTGCGCGGACTGCGACCGCAGCCGGCTCACCGCTGACGGGCTCTGGTACCTGTGTCTCTACGCGATGCGCGGCATCGACCTGCGCGGGCCGCTGCGCGGCGGCGCCTCGGACACGCAGCTGGCCGCGCTCATCACGGGCGGCTGGAGCGCGCGCACCGACCGCGGCGCCGAGGACCGCCTGGCGCTCGGCCAGCGGACGCCGCTCGTCCAGGTCGCCGGCCTCAAGCGCGATCCGCACCTCGAGATGCACACGCGCGGGGGCTGAGGCCATGAGCGCGCACCCGCCGCAGCCGGAGCCGTTCAAGGCCGACGTCACGGAGCGCGGCGCGGGCGGCCAGCAGGCCGATCGGCGCCTGTTCATGCAGCTCCAGGTCTTCGCCGGCTGCGCGGATCCCAAGCCCCTCGCGACGGCACTGGAGGCGAGCCGCCTCGAGGCCGTGCTCTACCAGGACGTGAGCGACCCCCGGAGCGTCGGCGTCTTGACTTTGAGCCCAGACCCGAGCGCCTTCGTCAGCGCCTACCGTGACCTCCTCAACGCCGAGCCCTTCGCGGCGCTGCCGCTGCGCTCGGAGCTGACGATGCTCGGGCGCACCTACGCCTCCGGCTTCGAGCAGGACCTCGAGGAGTGGCTCTTCCGCCGGCCGCGGCGGACCGTGCTCAACCCCGCGTGGCCGTGGGCGGTGTGGTATCCGCTCCGCCGCACGGGCGCGTTCGGGCGGCTCTCGCCGAAGGAGCAGGGGGAGATCATCCGCGAGCACTCGGTCCTCGGCCGCGCCTACGGCGACGCCGACCTCGCCCACGACGTGCGGCTGGCCTGCCACGGGCTCGACATGCACGACAACGACTTCGTGATCGGGCTGATCGGCAAGGAGCTCCACCCGCTCTCGCACCTCGTGCAGACGATGCGGAAGACCGTGCAGACCTCGCAGTACCTCCAGACGCTCGGCCCGTTCTTCGTCGGGCACGTGCGCTGGCAGAGCAGCACGAGACCCTGACGCCCTGAAGCGCCGCGCCGCCGTTCCCGCGCTGGCGGTCCTCGGTCTCGCGCTCTTCCTGCCGCCGGTGCTGCCCGACCTGCCCCTCGCCGGCCAGCGGGCCCTCCTGGTCATGCTCGTCACCATCGTGCTGTGGACGAGCGAGACGCTCGCCCCCGGCGTCGCCGCGCTGCTCGCCGTCACGCTCCTGCCCCTGACGGGCGCCACGCGGAGTGTGCGCGAGTCGCTCCAGGGCTTCGCGAGTCCCGTGCCCTACTTCCTCGTCGGCGTGCTCACGATGGGCGCCGCCGTCGTGAAGAGCGGGCTCGCCGAGCGGCTGGCCCGCACCATCCTCGAGAAGGCGCGCGGCCGGAGCCTCGCCGTGTACGTCCAGCTCGTGCTGGCGTTTCCCGTGCTCACGTTCGTGCTGCCATCGGCCACCACGCGCTCGGGCATCCTCATCCACATCTACGACGAGGTCTTCACGCTGGGGCGCGTGCCGCGCGGCGCCGAGATCGCCAAGGCCGTGATGCTGGCGCTGGCCTCGATCAACCGCCTGGCTTCCACGGCGCTGCTCACGGGCGGCATCACGCCGGTGATGAGCGCGGCCATCATCGGCGGGCTCTCGTGGACGGGGTGGCTGACGCTGATGGCGGTGCCGTACTGGGTAATTCTGATAGCGGGCGGGATCCTGATCTACGCGCTCTACCGGCGGGGCTTCGCCCACGGGCTGCCCGTGCCCGAGACGCAGCGGCGCCGGCCGATCGCGGCGGTGGAGTGGCGGACGCTCGGGATCATCCTCGGCGCCTCGGCGCTCTGGCTCACCGACCCGCTGCACGGGCTCGATCCGGCGATCCCGGCGCTGCTCGCCTTCGCCGCGCTGCTCACGCCCGGGCTCGGGCCGCTCGAGTGGGCCGATCTCGATCGCGGCGTGGGCTGGTCGAACTTCTTCGTCATCGCGGCTTCGATCTCGCTCGCCCACGCGCTGCAGACGAGCGGCGCCGCGCCGTGGCTCGGCCGGCTGCTCGTCGGCGGCCTGCCCGGGCTGTCCCGCAGCGCCGTCGGCACGGTGGTCTTCCTGATGCTGGGCGCCACGCTGCTGCGCGCCCTCGTCCCGAACATCTCGGGCTTCCTGGCCCTGGCGCTCCCGATCGCCATGTCGGTGGGCCGCGAGGCCGGGTTGAACCCCGTCGTGTGCGCGCTCGTCGTCATGATGACGGGCGACGCGGTGATCTACTACCCGGCGCAGAGCTCCTCGGCGCTCGTCATCTACGAGCGCGGCCACGTCACGGCCGGCGAGATCTTCCGCTTCGGGCTCTGGATGACGCTCTTGGGGTGGGTGACGATCCTGGCCGTCGCCCTGCCGTGGTGGTCGCTGGTGGGCGAGCCGCTGCAGCTACGGTAGGGGAGCGGGCAGGTCCGAGCGGCCCATCAGGTAGGCGTCCACGCCGCGCGCAGCGGAGCGGCCCTCGGCGATCGCCCACACGATCAGCGACTGGCCGCGCTGCATGTCGCCGCAGGCGAACACGCCGGGCACGTTGGTCATCCAGTTGCGGTCGCGCGCGACGTTGCCGCGGTCGGTCAGCGTGACGCCGAGGTCGGTGAGCATCCCGGGCTTCTCGGCGCCGACGAAGCCCATCGCGAGCAGGACCAGGTCCGCGTCGAGGCTGAACTGGCTGCCGGGCACGGGCTTGAACTCGAGCCGGCCGCCCGCGCGGATCATCTCCACCTTCTCGGCCTCGAGCTTCGTGACGCGCCCCTTCTCGCCGGTGAAGCGCGTAGTCGACACGGAATAGACGCGCTCGCCACCCTCCTCGTGGGCCGAGGAGACGCGGAAGATGTTGGGCCACTGGGGCCACGGGTTGTCGGCGGCGCGCGTGTCGGGCGGCCGCGGCAGCAGCTCGAACTGGTGCACGGAGGCCGCGCCCTGGCGATGGACGGTGCCGAGGCAGTCGGCGCCGGTGTCGCCGCCGCCGATGATCACCACGTGCTTGCCCTTGGCGCTGATGAACTCCGCGTCGGGCACGGCGTCGCCCTCGCAGCGCTTGTTCGACAGCGTCAGGTACTCCATCGCGAAGTGGATCCCGTCGAGCTCGCGCCCGGGGATCGCGAGATCGCGCGGGGCGCAGGCGCCGCCGGCGAGCACGATGGCGTCGAAGTCGCGCTCGAGGTCGGCCACGGGCACGTTCTCGCCGACGTGGGCGTTGACCTGGAAGACCACGCCCTCCTTCTCCATCAGGCGGAGGCGGCGGTCCAGGTGGCGCTTCTCCATCTTGAACTCGGGGATGCCGTAGCGGAGCAGCCCGCCGATCCGGTCGGCTCGCTCGAACACGATCATCGAGTGCCCGGCGCGGTTGAGCTGCTGCGCGGCGGCAAGCCCGGCGGGCCCGGAGCCGACCACCGCGACCTTCTTGCCCGTGCGCACCGCCGGCGGCTCCGGCCCGACCCAGCCGTGCTCGAAGGCGTGGTCGATGATCGCCACCTCGATGGCCTTGATCGTCACCGCGTCGTCGTTGATGCCGAGCACGCACGAGCCCTCGCAGGGCGCGGGGCAGAGGCGGCCGGTGAACTCGGGAAAGTTGTTGGTCGCGTGCAGACGCTCGATCGCGTCGCGCCAGCGGTCCTTGTAGACGAGGTCGTTCCAGTCCGGGATCAGGTTGCCGAGCGGACAGCCCTGGTGGCAGAAGGGGACGCCGCAGTCCATGCAGCGCGCGCCCTGCTTTCTGAGGTCCTCGTCCGGAAAGGGGAGGTAGACCTCCTTCCAGTCCTTCAGGCGCTCGGCGACCGGCCGTGTCGACCACTTCTTGCGCTGGATCTCGAGAAAGCCGGTGGCTTTACCCACTCGTGGCCCCGACCAGCTCCGCAAAGGTCGGCGCGCGGCCCTCGGCCTTCGCCTTCTGCTCGGCGGCCTGGACGCGCTTGAAATCCTTCGGCGTGACCTTCACGAAGCGCGCGCGCATCGCGCCCCAGTTCGACAGGATCTTCGCGGCGTGCGCGGAATGCGTGAGCGTCACGTGCCGGTCGATCAGCTCGCCGACCACCGAGACGTCCGCGGCCTGGTCGAGCGGCTCGAGGTCCACCATCTCGCGGTTGCAGCGGCGGTGGAAATCGCCGTCGAGGTCGAGCACGAAGGCGAGCCCGCCCGACATGCCGGCGGCGAAGTTACGCCCGGTCTTGCCGATGACCACCACGCGGCCGCCCGTCATGTACTCGCAGCCGTGATCGCCCACGCCCTCCACCACCGTGTAGGCGCCGCTGTTGCGCACGGCGAAGCGCTCGCCGGCCACGCCGCGCACGAAAGCCTCGCCGCTGGTGGCGCCGTAGAGCGCGACGTTGCCGATGATGATGTTGTCTTCCGGCACGAAGGTGGCTCGCCGCGGCGGGTGAACGATCAGCCGCCCGCCCGAGAGCCCCTTGCCCCAGTAGTCGTTGGCGTCGCCCTCCAACGTGAACGAGATGCCGCGCGGCAGGAACGCGCCGAAGGACTGGCCGGCCGAGCCGGTGAAGTGGACGCGGACCGTGTCCTCCGGCAGCCCCGCCGCGCCGTGCTTGAGCGTCACCTCGTAGCCGAGCGTGGTGCCCACCGTGCGGTTGACGTTGCGGATGGGCAGCTCCAGCGCCACGCGGGTGCCGTGATCGACGGCGTCCCGGCAGGCGGGGATCAGCGTCGTGTGGTCGAGTGACTTCTCGAGCCCGTGGTCCTGGGCCACCACGCAGCGACGCGCGACCTCGGGCGGCATGGCCGGCGAGTAGAGGATCGAGGACAGGTCGAGCCCGCGCGCCTTCCAGTGATCGACGGCGGCCGTCACGTCGAGGCAGTCCGCGCGGCCGATCATGTCCTCCACCTTCCGGAAGCCGAGCTCGGCCATCAGCTCGCGGACCTCCTGGGCGACGAAGCGGAAGAAATTCACGACGTCCTCGGGCCGGCCCGCGAACCGCTTGCGCAGCTCGGGATCCTGGGTGGCCACGCCCACCGGGCAGGTGTTCAGGTGGCAGACGCGCATCATGATGCAGCCCAGCACCACGAGCGGCGCCGTCGAGAAGCCGTACTCCTCGGCGCCGAGGAGCGCGGCGATGACGACGTCGCGCCCGCTCTTCATCTGGCCGTCGGTCTGCACGGTGATCCGGTCGCGCAGCTTGTTCAGCACGAGCACCTGCTGGGTCTCCGCCAGCCCCAGCTCCCACGGCGCGCCGCCGTGCTTGATCGAGGTCAGCGGCGAGGCCCCGGTGCCGCCGTCGTGGCCGGAGATGAGCACGACGTCGGAATGCGCCTTGGCCACGCCGGCCGCGACCGTGCCCACGCCGACCTCGGCCACGAGCTTCACGTGGATGCGCGCTTTGGGATTCGCGTTCTTCAGATCGTGGATGAGCTGCGCCAGGTCCTCGATCGAGTAGATGTCGTGGTGCGGGGGCGGGGAGATGAGCCCCACGCCCGGCGTCGCGTAGCGCACCTTGGCGATCCACGGGTAGACCTTGTGGCCGGGCAGCTGGCCGCCCTCGCCGGGCTTGGCGCCCTGGGCCATCTTGATCTGGAGATCGGTGGCGTTCACGAGGTACTCGCTGGTCACCCCGAAGCGGCCGGAGGCGACCTGCTTGACCGCGCTGCGCCGCCAGTCGCCGTTCGCGTCGCGCACGTAGCGCGCGGGATCCTCGCCGCCCTCACCGGTGTTCGAGCGGCCGCCGATCCGGTTCATGGCGATGGCGAGCGTCTCGTGCGCCTCCTGGCTGATGGAGCCGTACGACATCGCGCCGGTGGCGAAGCGCGGGAGGATCGACTCGACGGACTCGACCTCCGCCAGCGGCACGGGCGGGCCGGCGGGCTTGAGCGCGAAGAGCCCGCGGAGCGTGGCGCGCTGCCGGCTCTGGTCGTCCACGATCTTGCTGTACTGCTTGAACGCGGCGTAGTCGCCCGCCCGCGTGGACGCCTGGAGCCGCGCGATCATGTCGGGGTTCACCTGGTGGTGCTCGCCGTCGCGCCGCCACTGGTACTCGCCGCCCCAGTCCAGCTCCGGCTTCTCGACGGCCCGCTCCGGGTAGGCCCCGGCGTGGCGCCGGCGCACTTCCTCGGCGATCACCTCGATGCCGATGCCGCCCACGCGGGAGGCGGTGCCGGTGAAGTAGCGGTCCACGACCGTACGATTCAGGCCGAGGGCCTCGAAGATCTGCGCGCCGCAATAGGACTGCAGCGTGGAGATCCCCATCTTGGCCATGACCTTGAGGATTCCCTTGTTCAAGGCCTTGATGTAGTTCTTCACGGCCTTGACGCGGTCGAGGCCGGCGAGCACGCCCGCCTGGATCAGGTCGTCGAGCGTCTCGAAGGCCACCCACGGGTTCACGGCGCCCGCGCCGTAGCCGATGAGCAGGCACATGTGGTGGACCTCGCGCGCGTCACCCGTCTCGATGACGAGGCCGCAGCGCGTCCGCTCGCCGTGGCGCACCAGGTGATGGTGCACGGCCGCGGTGGCGAGCAGGCTCGGGATCGGCGCCTGCTCGCGCGTCACGCCGCGATCGGAGAGCACGACCACGTTGTCGCCCTCCGCGATGGCGCGGCTGGCGCGCTGCTGCAGCGCCTCGATCGCGCGCTCGAGCCCGGCCGCGCCCTCGGCGACGGGGTAGAGCATCGGGAGCGTGACGGCCTTGAAGCCCAGCTCCGAGACGTGGGCGAGCTTCGCCAGGTCCTCGTTGGAGAGCACGGGGTCTTTCAGCACGATCTGACGGCACGACGCGGGCTCGGCCTTGAGGAGGTTGCCCTCGGGCCCGACGGTGGATTCCATGGCCGTCACCAGCTCCTCGCGGATCTGGTCCAGCGGCGGGTTCGTCACCTGGGCGAAGAGCTGCTTGAAGTAGTCGTAGAGCGGGCGCGGCCGGTCGGAGAGCACGGCCAGCGCCGTGTCGGTGCCCATCGAGCCGATCGGCTCCTCGCCCTTGGCCGCCATCGGCGCGAGCAGCAGCCGGAGGTCCTCGTGAGTGTAGCCGAAGGCCTGCTGCCGCGTGAGCACGCTGGCGTGGTCCGACTCCGTGATCGGCGCGGCCGCCACGTCCTCCAGGCGCACCTGGTTCTGCCGCAGCCAGTCGCCGTACGGATGCTCGGCGGCGAGCTGGGCCTTGATCTCGTCGTCGTCGATGATGCGGCCCTGCGCGGTGTCGACGAGGAAGATCTTGCCCGGGTGCAGCCGCTCCTTCATCAGCACCTTCTCGGGCGGGATGTCGAGCACGCCGACCTCCGAGGCCATGACCACGAGGTCGTCCTTGGTGACGTAGTACCGCGAGGGCCGGAGCCCGTTGCGGTCGAGCACGGCGCCGATGACGGTGCCGTCGGTGAAGGCGATGGAGGCGGGGCCGTCCCACGGCTCCATCAGCGACGAGTGGTACTCGTAGAAAGCGCGCCGCTCCGGGCTCATGGACTCGTGGTGCTGCCACGGCTCGGGGATCATCATGAGGATCGCGTGGGGCAGCGAGCGGCCGTTCATGACGAGGAACTCGAGCACGTTGTCGAAGGTCGCGGAGTCCGACAGCCCCTCGCGCGTCACGGGCAGCACCTTGGCCAGGTCCGCGCCGAGCACGTCCGACCGGCAGAGCGCCTCGCGGGCACGCATCCAGTTGATGTTGCCGCGCAGCGTGTTGATCTCGCCGTTGTGGGCCACGTAGCGGTAGGGGTGGGCGAGCGGCCACGACGGGAACGTGTTGGTGGAAAACCGCTGGTGGACGAGGGCCAGGGCCGACTCCATGTCCGGGTCGAGGAGGTCCGGGTACATGGCCTCGATCTGGTCGGCCGAGAGCATGCCCTTGTAGATGAGCGTGTTGCTCGACAGGCTCGGGATGTACGTCAGCCGCTTCTCGGAGAAGTCCATGGCCTCGACAGCGTGCTCGATGCGCTTTCGGATCACGTAGAGCTTGCGCTCGAAGTGGACGTGGTCGCGCGCGGCGCCGCGGCCGATGAAGACCTGCTTGATGGCGGGCTCGACGTTGACGGCGCTGGCCCCGAGCAGGCGATCGTCGGTGGGCACGTCGCGCCAGCCGAGCAGGCGCTGGCCTTCCTCCGCGACGATCGAGGCGATCAGCCCCTGGACCTTCTCGCGCTGCACGCCGTTTCTCGGCAGGAACACGCAGCCCACCCCGAAGTCCTTGGGCCCGGGCAGGGGAATGCCGAGCTTGCCGCACTGCTTGCGGAGAAACTTGTCGGGCACCTGCAGGAGGATCCCCGCGCCGTCGCCCGTGTTCGGCTCGCAGCCGCACGCGCCGCGATGGAGCAGGTTGATCAGCACGAGCAGGCCCTGGCGCACGATGCCGTGCGACTTCCGGCCCTTGATGTCCACCACGAAGCCGACGCCGCACGCGTCGTGCTCGTGCGAGGGGTCGTACAGGCCGTGCGCGATCGCCTGTTCCTTCATGCTCTCCATCCCCTTTTGTGAACAGTTGCACGATACTACGCTAGCGCTCAGTATTAGTCAGCAGGGAAAAGACGGATGATAGGCATCAGCTTGGCTAATGGTATAAAGTAGCCTCGTGCACCTCGAGACCCTCCGCCTCTACTGCGACGTGGTCCGATTGCGCTCTTTTTCAAAGGGCGCCGAGCAGAACTTCGTCTCCCAGTCCGCCGCCAGCCAGGCCGTGCAGCAGCTCGAGGGCCAGGTGGGCGCGACCCTGATCGATCGGACCAAGCGCCCGTTCGCGGTGACGCCCCAGGGCCAGGCCCTCTACGAGGCCTGCCGCTCGATGCTGGAGGCGTGGGAGAAGGCCAAGGCCGAGGTCACCGAGGTCAAGGCGCGGCTGGACGGCACGGTGCGCGTGGCGGCGATCTACTCGGTGGGGCTGCACGACGTGAGCCGCCCGATGCAGCAGTTCGCCTCGCTCTACCCCGAGGCGCGCGTCCAGCTCGAGTGCCTGCACCCCCACAAGGTGGTGGAGGCGGTGACGAGCGGCGACGCCGATCTCGGGATCATGTCGTACCCGCCGTCCGATCGCGCGCTCACCAAGGTGCCCCTGCGCGTGGAGCCGATGGCCGTCGTCTGCCATCCCGGCCACCGCTTCGCGCGGCGGCGGCTCGTCATGCCCGCCGACCTCAACGGCGAGTCGTTCATCGCCTTCGACCGGACGTTGCCCATCCGCCGCGCCATCGACCGGGCGCTCCGGCAGCACGGCGCCAAGGTCAACACCGTCATGGAATTCGACAACATCGAGACGATCAAGCAGGCCATCAGCATCGCCGCCGGCGTCAGCATCCTGCCACGCCACACCGTGCAGAAGGAGACGGGCATCCGCACGCTGGCGACGGTCACGCTCGGAGTGCCGGACCTGGCGCGGCCGGTCGGAATCATCTACCGTCGGCACAAGCCGCTGACGCCGACCGCGAGCCGGTTCGTCGAGATGCTCAAAGAGGCGAGCGCCGCGCCCGTCGCGGCATCGGGAGCAGGGGGAGTGTCATGAGCGACTTCGACGATCGACCCCAGGACATCGAGGACGAGCTGCAGGAGATCCGCGGCGCGCTGCTCAACGACACCATCGCCACCCTCGGCCCCGCCGAGCCCATCTGCCTGACCGCGACGGCCACGGTGGAGGAGGCGATCGGGCGGATGCTCGAGCGCCGCCAGGCCTGCGTGCTGGTCGTGGACGGTGAGGGGCGCCTGACGGGGATCCTGACCGAGCGCGACGTGCTCATGCGCGTCGCGGGCGCGGGCCTCGAGCCGCGACGCACCGCGTTGCGCGAGGTCATGACGCCCAACCCCGACGCGCTCAAGGCGCGCGACCGCATCGCGTATGCCGTGCACTCCATGAGCGTGGCGGGGTACCGCACGGTGCCGCTGGTGGACGCCGACCGGCGGCCGATCGGCGTGGTGACCGTCAGCGACATCATCCGCTGGCTCTCGCAGCTGTTCCCGGAGGCGGTCCTGAACCTGCCCCCGGGCGACGCGCTCAAGCGCCCGCACGAAATAGACTCCGGATAGGCGCGTCCGGTGGTCTAACCACCGGATTAACCTTGCCGAATGGGGAGGCGTCCTTTAAGATGACTCACGCCCTGTCGAAGCCGTTGGTCGCCAGGGCGGCCTCTGCGCAAACCCCGTCAGGAGCCGACACCCGGGGGCTGTGCGCGTAGCCTTCCGACCATGCTGATCAGACTTGGGAGAGGGGATCGATGAGCGAGACGGTGGCGCCCGTGAAGACGGCGAAATCCCGGCGCGAGCTGCAGCGTGCCGTGATCCGGTTCGCCGGCGACTCCGGCGACGGGATGCAGCTGACGGGCGAGCAGTTCACCACCGAATCCGCGTGGGCGGGTAACGACATCGCCACGCTGCCGAACTTCCCGGCCGAGATCCGCGCCCCCGCGGGCACGCTCTTCGGCGTCTCCTCCTTCCAGCTCCAGTTCGGCAGCCAGCGCGTCTACACGCCGGGCGATCGGCTCGATGCGCTGGTCGCCATGAATCCCGCCGCTCTCAAGGTGCACCTTCGCGATCTCAAGCCCGGCGGGCTGCTGATCGTCAACACCGCGGCCTACGAGAAGCGCAACCTCGATAAGGCGGGCTACGCGTCCAATCCCCTCGACGATCCGGCGCTGGCCGAGCGCTATCGGCTGCACAAGGTCGACATGACCGGCCTCACCCACAAGGCCATCGCCGACCTCAAGCTCGACACCAAGGAGAAGGACCGCACGAAGAACTTCTTCGCGCTGGGCCTCGTCTCCTGGATCTACACGCGCCCGCTGGAGCCGACGCTGGAGTGGATCACCAAGAAGTTCGCGAAGAGCGCGGACATCGCCGAGGCCAACACGCGCGTGCTCAAGGCCGGCCACGCCTTCGGCGAGACGGCGGAGTTCTTCGAGGAGTCGTACACGGTCGAGCCGGCCGAGATGGCGCCGGGCCTCTACCGTGCGATGACGGGCAACCGCGCGCTCGCCTGGGGGCTCCTCGCCGCCGCCGAGCGCTCCAAGGTCCCCGTCGTGTACGGCGCGTATCCGATCACGCCGGCCTCGAGCGTGCTGGAAGAGCTGGCGATGCACAAGCGGTTCAAGATCCGCACGATCCAGGCCGAGGACGAGATCGCCGCCGTCACCGCCGCCATCGGCGCCTCCTTCGGCGGCGCCATCGGCGTCACGTGCTCGAGCGGTCCCGGCATCGCGCTCAAGGGCGAGGGCATCGGCCTCGCGGTGACCGCGGAGCTGCCGCTGGTGATCCTCAACATCCAGCGCGCCGGCCCATCGACGGGCATGCCAACCAAGACCGAGCAGGCGGACCTGATGCAGGCCCTCTACGGCCGCAACAGCGAGTCGCCCGTCGTCGTGCTGGCGCCGGCCACGCCCGGTGATTGCTTCTACATCGCCTACGAGGCGGTGCGCATCGCGGCGAAGTACATGGTGCCGGTGATCGTGCTGTCCGACGGCTTCCTCGCCAACGGCTCGGAGCCGTGGCTCATTCCGGATCCGGCCACGCTGCCGCCGCTCGAGGTCCAGTTCCGGACCGAGCCGGATGGCTTCTTCCCGTACCTGCGCGATCCCGCCACGCTGTCGCGGCCGTGGGTGCGGCCCGGCACGCCCGGCCTCGAGCACCGCATCGGCGGCATCGAGAAGCAGGACGTCACGGGCAACATCTCCTACGACCCGGACAACCACGACCACATGGTCAAGATGCGCGCCGAGAAGGTGCGGCGCGTGGCCCAGGAGATTCCGCCGACGACGATCAACGGCCCGGCCACCGGCGACCTGCTCGTGGTGGGCTGGGGCGGGACGTACGGCTCCATCACGGCCGCCGTGGAGCGCGCGCAGGCGGAAGGCAAGTCGGTGGCCTCCATCCACCTCCGTCACCTGAACCCGCTGCCGCCGGACCTCGGCCACATCCTGCGCGAGTACCGCAAGGTCCTCGGGCCGGAGATCAACAGCGGCCAGCTCGTGCGCGTGCTGCGCGCCGAGTACCTCGTGGACGCCGTCGGCTTCAATCGCGTCCGCGGCCTGCCGCTGGCGAGCGAAGAGATCCTCGAAGCGATCACCCAGATGATCGGGAGCAACGCATGAGCGCCCAGGGGGCAGGGGCGGCGGCCGCGCCGGCGCCCAAGTACACCAAGAAGGACTTCGAGTCGGACCAGGACGTGCGCTGGTGCCCGGGATGCGGCGACTACGCCATCCTGAGCGCCATCCAGAAGTCCATGCCGGACCTCGGCATTCCGCGGGAGAACATCGTGTTCATCTCGGGCATCGGCTGCTCCAGCCGCTTCCCGTACTACATGAACACGTACGGCTTCCACACGATCCACGGCCGCGCGCCCGCCATCGCCACCGGCCTGCGCGTCGCGCGCCCCGATCTCAAGGTCTTCGTGGTGACGGGGGACGGCGACGGGCTGTCCATCGGCGGCAACCACATGCTGCACGTGCTGCGCCGCAACGTCAACGTGACGATCCTCCTCTTCAACAACCGGATCTACGGGCTGACGAAGGGCCAGTACTCGCCGACGAGCGAGCTCGGGAAGGTGACCAAGTCGACGCCGCTCGGGTCGACCGACC
>DASYTM010000238.1:0-10899 GCA_036002345.1 Candidatus Methylomirabilota bacterium
CGCGATCTTTTCGCCCGCCAAGATCCGGCGGACCGCCGCCTCTTTGAACTCCCGCCTGTAGATCCGGAATCGTCGTCCGGGCATCGATCCTCCCCGGAGACTTTCCTTATTTTTGCTGTCTCACGCTAGGGGGGCAGTTCACACGGGCCGGATCGTCTGCGAAGACAATCCGGACTGGGGGCGCCAGCAGGCCGATGCCCTCACCCTCCTGGCCGAAACCGCGCTCCACCATGGGATCGACCCGGGGACCCCCGGTGAGCGCTACCAGGTCGTCGTCCACGTCGACGCCGCCGTCCTCACCGAAACCGAGGGCCCGACGGATCCCGCGGATCCGGGGCAGTCCTCGCTCGAGGACGGCGCGCATGTTTCAGCCGAAACGTCGCGGCGCCTGGCCTGTGATGCGACCCGGGTAGTGATGCGGCACGACGCCAATGACCAGGTGATGGAGGTCGGCGCCCGGACGCGGACGATTCCGCCCGCATTGCGGCGGGCGCTTCACCATCGAGACGGCGGCTGCCGCTTCCCCGGCTGCGGGCTGCCATTCGGCCAGGCCCATCACATCCGTCACTGGGCGCACGGTGGGCCGACCGCGCTGTCGAATCTCGCGATGCTGTGTCGGCGCCACCATCGCGCGGTGCATGAAGAGGGCTATCAGATGGAGCGGCTGCCCGACGGGACGCTGCGCTTCACGCGACCGGACGGCCGGCCACTCGCTGACGTGCCGGAGCCCTCACCGATTCCCGCTGATCCGGTCGACGCCCTGCGAGCGCAGAACGGCGCCCACGGCTTCCACATCGACGCGCGGACCTCACAACCGGACTGGCAGGGGGACCGACTCGACCTCGGCTGGGCGATCGACGCCCTGCACCCGCTGGCGACGGGAGAGTGACGGCCCCCCCTACCCGTGCAGCGTCTTCATCACCTCGGCGTTGCCGGTCAGCTCGCCCGGCCTCCCGGCGAAGATGATCTCGCCCCGGTCGATGGCGTAGAGGCGGTCGGCGATGCGGCCGGCGTTCTGGACGTGGGACTCGGCGATGAGGACGGCCACGCCCAGGTCCTTGATGGCGCGCACGGCCTCGATGAAGCGCGTGACGATCACCGGCGCCAGGCCCTCGAAGGGCTCGTCGAGCAGGAGGACGGCCGGCGCCAGCGTGAGCGCGCGGGTGATCGCCACCATCTTCTTCTGGCCGCCCGAGAGGTGCAGGCCGCGGCGCGCCAGGAGCGCCTTCACCTCGGGGAAGATCTCGGAGACGACCCCTTCCTTGCCCAGCCACGCGGTGATCTGGAAGTTCTCGGCCACCGTGAGGTCGGGGAAGATCCCGCAATCCTCGGGCGCGTAGCCGATGCCGAGCCGCGCGCGCTCGTGGGCGGGCAGGCGCGTGACGTCCGTGCCCTTGAAGCGCACGGTGCCCGACCGCGAGGGCAGCAGCCCCATGATCGTGTCGATCGTCGTCGTCTTGCCGGCGCCGTTGCGGCCGACGAGGCACACGGCCTCGCCCGCGCGCAGCGAGAGCGACACGCCGCGCAGGATCTGCGCCGGGCCGCGGAAGGTCTCGATGCGCTCCACCTCGAGCATCGGGCCGGGCGTGCTCATCGGGGCGGCTCCGGCGTGCCGATCAGCGTGGTGGTGACCTTCTCGTTGCGGCGGATCTCGTCGGGCGTGCCGTCGGCCAAGATAGCCCCCTGGTGCATGGCGACGATCCGATCTGAATAGGAGAAGACGACATCCATATCGTGTTCAATGATGGCGGCTGAAATGCCTTCGGATCTCACCACCTTCGAGATCGTGTCCATGATCGGCGCCTTCTCGCGCGTGCTCACGCCGCTCGTCGGCTCGTCGAGGAACAGGAGCTTGGGCTTGAGCGCGTAGGCGATGGCCACGTCGAGGAGCTTGCGCTCGCCCTGGGATAGCCCGCCCGCGAGCACGCGGGCCTTCGACTCCAGCCGGAAGAGGGCCAGCACGGCCGAGGCCTCCTGCCACACGGGCTGGTCGGCGTCGGCCAGCGAGAAGAGCCGCCGGGTCTTGCCCTGGCGCGAGAAGATCGCCAGGGCCACGTTGTCGAGGGCGCTGAGCTGATCGAAGAGGTTGACGAGCTGGAACGAGCGTGCGATGCCCGCGCGGATCCGCTCCTTCACGGGCTGGTGCGTGACGTCGTGGCCGCGGAACAGGATCTGGCCCGCGTCCGCGGTGAGCAGGCCGCTGATCAGGTTCACGAGCGTGGTCTTGCCCGCGCCGTTGGAGCCGATGAGCGCGAGCACCTCGCCCTCCTGCACGCGGAAGTCCACGCGGTCCACCGCGCGGAACTCGCCGAACGTCTTGACCACGCCTTTCGTCTCCAGCAGCACGCTCATCGCGGCACCTCGGCGGGCTGCGCGGGCGTCCGCCAGCGGCTCCACAGGCGCTCCGCCGTCCCCACGATGCCCGTCGGCAGCGAGAGCACGAGGACGACGAGGATGACGCCCAGGAAGAGCTGCCAGTACACCGTGTAGCCGACCGCCCAGGACTCCAGGTAGTTGTAGACGACCGCGCCCACGACAGGCCCGACGAAGGTGCGGAAGCCGCCGAGCACGGCCATGAAGACGATCTTGCCGGAGAACGTCCAGTGCAGGATGTCCGGCGTGGTGAGGCCGTTGAGCGGCACCCACAGGGCGCCCGCGAGGCCCGTGAACACGCCCGAGAGCATGAAGGCCACCCAGCGGTAGCGCCAGATCGGAATCCCGACGAACTGCGCCCGCGTCTCGTTGTCGCGGATGGCCTGGAGCGCGCGGCCGAACGGCGAGTTCACGATCACCCACATGAGCGCCACGCAGAGCACGAAGATGGCGAGCACGTAGTAGTAGTACGCGTGGGAGAGGAACGCGATCTTGTCGCCCTTGCCCGTCACCACGCCGAGCAGCGTCGGCGTCGGCACCCGCAGGCCGTCGGTGCCGCCCGTCACCCAGAAGAACTTGAAGGCCAGGCTCCACAGCACCTGCGAGAGCGCCATGGTGAGGATGCCGAAGAAGATGCGCGTGTAGCGCACGCAGGCGATGCCGAAGACGGCCGTCACGAGCACGGAGGCGACGACGGCGCCGACGAGGTGCAGCTCCATCGAGGTGACGCCGAGGTACTTCACCATCATGGCGACGGCGTAGGCGCCCACCCCGAAGTACGCGGAGTGGCCGAACGAGAGCAGCCCCGTGTAGCCGAGGAGCAGGTTGAAACCGAGCGCGGCGATGGCCATGACGAGGCCGTAGGCGAGCAGGATCGTCTGGTACTGGTCGGCCACCCACGGCGCCGCGATCAGCACCGCGAGAGCGGCTCCCGCCCAGCCGAGGGTGCGGCTCATGCGCGCCCGAACAGTCCGGCCGGCCGCACGAGCAGCACGGCCGCCGCCATGAGGTAGAGCACCGCCAGCTCCACCTCGGGGAACCACGTGATGCCGGCCTCGCGCACCACGCCGACGATGAGGGCGCCGAGGAGCGCGCCCTCGAGGCTGCCGAGGCCGCCGATGACGACGACGATGAAGGACAGGATCAGCGCGTCCACGCCCATGCCCAGCACCGCCGACTGGCTCGGCACGATGATGGCGCCGCCGAGCCCGGCCATGAAGCAGCCCAGCGTGAAGGCCTGCACGTACACGCGGTTGACGTTCACGCCCAGCGCGGACGACATCCGCATGTCCTGCGACGTGGCGCGCAGCACCACGCCGAAGCGCGTGCGGTAGATGAACGCCCACAGGAAGATCGCGGCCAGGGCGCCCACGCCGATGACGAGGAAGTTGTAGGTCGGGTAGAGCGTGTCGCCGATGCCGACCGAGCCGAAGTTCTCGAAGATCACGCTCGCCGACAGCGGATACGGGCCCCAGAGGAAGCGGATGACGTCGTCGATGATCATCAGGAGGCCGAACGTCACGAGGAGCTGGTACTCCTCCGCGCGCTTGTAGAAGGGCCGCAGCAGCGTCGGCTCCAGCAGCGCGCCCGCGGCCGCCGCGGCCAGCGCGCCGGCGGGCAGGAGCGCCAGGAGGACCGCGGTCGGCGCGCCGCGCGCCGCCTCGCCGGCGGCCACGGAGGTGCTGAGCCAGCCGATGATCCACGCGCTCACGTAGGCGCCGAAGGCGTAGAGGTTGCCGTGGGCCAGGTTCACGATGCGCATGACCCCGTAGATGAGGCTCAGCCCGCCCGCGATCAGGAACAGCACCGAGGCGTACAGCAGCGCGTTGAAGACGTGGATGAGGACGATGTCCATCTAGTACGGGACCACCTTCACCTCCGGGGCTACCAGATTTCCGTTGAGCGACAGCGCCAGCTGCACGCGGTACGCGCCCGGCTTGAGCCGGCCTGGATCGACGACGAGCCGGCCGTTCTGCACGTCGCGGGAGGCGCCCGCCGCGACCACCTCGTCGTGGCCGCCGAGCACGACCCAGTGCACCGTCAGCGGCTCGCGGAACTTCTCGTTGGCCGGCTGGGGGCGGAACGGCTCGCGCACGATCTTATACGAGCGCGCGAACTTCTCGATGCTTTCCACGTCGGCCTGGATCTCGAGCCGGTCGCCGCGCCGCTCGGTCTTGACGATGAACGCCCGCAACGGGATCGGGTACTGGTCGAAGGAGCCGATGCCGAGCGGATAGGTGAAGTCGCGGAAGACGGGCAGCGTCACCTGCTCTGCGGTCACCTTGCCCAGGATGTACGGCCCCGCCGTCGGCAAATGGTGGCGATGGGTGCGCGCGAACTCGCGCAGCGCGACCCAGCGCTGCCGCGCCTCGTCCGCACCGACGTGTCCGCGCAGCGCTTCGGGCACGAAGGTGCGGCTCTCCAGATCACCAGCCAGCTTGGCCAGCACGGCGCGGCCGCTCACGACGTCGAGCCACGGCACGCCGCGGCGGGCGGCCTCCGCCTTCGAGAACGCGCCGAGCCCGCGGCCGACGGCTTCCTCCTGCAACGCGAGCGCGTGCCACGGCACGGGGCTCCACGGCGGGGCGAGCGCGGCGGCGTCGCGCGCGTCGACGCCAGGCTTCAGATAGACCTCTATCTCCGGCACGTCGTACATCAGCGTCATGTCGCCGAGCTCCTTGACCTCCTTCTTGACGCCGAGGACGCGGACGGCGACGATCGAGCGGCGCGCCAGCGTCGTGGCGCGCTCGACCACGGGGTCATACGTTCGCCGGGCGCTCCCCGGCGTGCCCCAGCGCGCGGCAAAGGCGTAGGGATACAGGATGTCAGCGACAGTCATGCGCTGGCCGTCATGGGTCTTCGAAAGGAGCACGCGGTAGACGACCTTGCTTCCCGCCGGCGCCGGGGCTCCGAGCGGGCGCAGTGTGCCGGGTGCGAGCGCGTCGGCGGGCGCCTCGGTGGCCGGGGTCACCGACGCTGGGCGCGCGCGATTGGCGATGAATCGCGCGCTGTCGGGGTCTTCGATCAGGGCGGGATCCCCGACCGCGGCCCAGATGAGCCGTCCTGCCGCTCCCGTGAACCCGGCGACGGGATTCCACGCGCCCTCCAGCGCATGCAGCCGATCCGGGACCGCGAGACTCAGCCAGCCGTTCCAGGGAAAGTCCTTGAGCTTTGCCGTGCGGACGAAGATCTCCGACGCGAGGCCCGCGTGCGAATCCACGGCGACGTTCTGGATGCCCTCGGCGTAGTCGTCGTTGAAGGGGTTGCGGCGGAGCATGTAGCCGAGCACGATGCGCTCGCAGCCGGCGCCGGCCTCGGCGACGAGGCGGCGCTCGAGGTCGACACGCTCGGCGACCGTCTTGAAGGCGCCCTCGGTCCGGCGGCGGAACAGCTCCTCGGGCAGCGGGTGTGCCGCGCGCGGGAACACGGGCGACGACGACGCCTGCACGAGCCAGGCGTGGTACCAGCCTTCCTTCCGCCACGGCGGCCCCGTCCAGCCGAGCATCCGCGTCTCCGCATCGGCGAGCAAGAACGCCGGTGACACCACGTGCAGCACCGCGTCGGCGTCGTCGCCGGCGGCGAGCCCCGCGGCCGCCAGCGCCGTTCGCAACGGCCCGGCCAGCGCACGCACCCGCGGCGCCCGCCCCGGCGCACGATCGCGCGCGCGCTGGACACGGTCGTAGTGCAGCACGTAGTCCTCGTGGTACGGGGTCACCGGGTACGGGTGCACGACGAATGGCGGCGACGCGCCCAGCCCACGTATCAGCGCGGCCGCTCCCGCGCAGCGAGCCTCGGCGTCGGCGAAACCCGCGCTCGTCGGCTTGAACGCGAGGACGACCAGACCGCCCAGCGATTCGGCCCAGCTCACGTGTTCGGGCGCGGCCGCATCCGCGAACACGTCGCCCCCGGAGTACGCATGAATCTTCTTCTGACGCAGGAGCGCGGCGCCGCGCGCGGGGTCGATGAAGCGAACGGTGATCTCCTGCGGATAGAACGACGGGTAGAACGTGATCTCGTGGCCGGCGTCGGCGGCGGCCACGCACAGAGCCAGCACCAGGAGCAGGAGCGCGGGAATCAGCCTCACGATACGGACGCGCGACGACGGCGGGCGGCCGCGGGGCCGCCCGCCGCGTGGTGTCGCCTTACTGCTTCTTGGCCGGAGCCGGAGCCGCCGGCTTGGCCGCGGCCGGCGCCTTCGGCGCCTCGGCGGCCATGGCCACCTGCGGCCACGTCTTGTCGATCCAGGTGTACGTCGACGTCGGCTCGCCCTTCGGCCAGCCGGGCGGCGCCGTGATGTTGCGGATAGGGATCGTGATGATGCGGTTCGGGTCCAGGATCGGGAACGGGTACTCCGGCACGTTCTTGCTGAAGCCGGTGATCGCGTCCTTGTAGCCCTGGTGGTTGTCGGGCCGGATGTACACGTAGCCGGCCGGGCCCGCCATCATCAGGCCCTCGAGGATCGAGATGATCGCGTCGTCCTCGGGCCAGCCACCCGCGAGCTTGTTGGCCTTCTCGATGGCGGTCTTCAGCATGTAGGTGGCCGTGTAGCCGCCCTCGGCCTGGAAGTTCGGATATTCGTTGAAGCGCTTGTGGTACTTCTCCACGAACGTCTTGTTGTAGGGCCACTTGTCGCCGCCGGGGTACGTGAAGTGATAGTTGCTGTGCACGCCGGCGATGATGCCTTCGGGGTGGTCCTTGCCGATCGCGTGCGGCGCCACGCCGAACGCGATCATCGAGGCGACCTTCATCTTGTCGAACATGCCGTAGCGCAGCGCCTGCTTGTAGAAGGCGACGTAGTCACCGCCCCACACCGAGATGGCGAGCAGGTCGGGCTTGGCGGCGATGGTCTTCGTGATGTGTGACGAGAAGTCCGTGGTGCCGAGCTTCGGCCACGCCTCCGACACCGTCTCCGCGCCCGGGACCATCTTCTTCATGACGATGCGGAAGTGGTCGAAGGCGTTGCGCCCGTACGAGTAGTCGGGATGGATGTGGGCGATGCGCTTGGTCTTGGGCCACGTCATGGCCGCCGCCACCGCGCCCGTCACGCCGTCCGCCGACTGCATGTTGGTGATGCGGAAGATGTAGTGCGGGTTCGGCACCGCCTTGTCGAACAGGAAGTCCGTGCAGCCGTCGACGAAGATCGTGAGGACCTTCAGCTCCTCGGCCACCGGCCCCAGCGCCGGCGTGTTGCCCGAGGACGTGATGCCGCAGAAGAAGTCGATCTTCTCCGAGAGCTTCAGGCGCCGGAGCTCCTTGACGTTCGCGTCGGTGCCGGCGTTCTCGTCGGCCTTGAGGATCTCGATCTTGCGCTTGCCGAGGAGCCCGCCCGTGGCGTTGATCTCCTCGGATGCTAAGAGCTGGCCTTTGTACATGGGCTCGCCGAGAACCGCGGCCGCGCCCGTGAAGAACGTCATGTGGCCGATCTTGAAAGGCGTGTCCGGGATGTTGCCCTTGGGCTTGTCCTGGGCATGCGCGACACCGACCGACGGCAGCCCGGGCAGCGCGGTGAGCGCCGTCCCGACCGTGACGCCGAGGCCGGACAGGAAGTCACGCCGATTCACTTCCGCCATGTGTGTCCCTCCGTTGGTGAGGCTGGGCGCTTCGGGGCGAAAACCACTTACAAGGTGCACTCGCTGTAGCACGCTGGTCTGACCACTGTCAAGTCGCCCTCTATAATGACGGGCGTGGGCAGAGGGTTCCGGGCCATCGGGCGCGCGGTGCGCGCGCGGGCGGGCACGGTGGCGCTCGTCGCCGCCGGCGTGATCGCGCTCGACGTGCTGCTGCCGCCGCTGGTGCTGTCGGTCTTTCGCGCGCCGTGGACGTTCTTCACGTTCAACCCGTGGCTCAAGAGCCTGCCCGCCTACCTCGCCTCGTCGAAGCCGTGGTCGGAGAAGCTCGACTTCCTCGGACGCGTCGCGCTCTTCTGGTTCTCGGCGGACGGCCCGTACGGCGCACCCGAGTGGGGCTTCGCGGTGGACACGATGGACGCGCTGCGCTTCGCCCTCACCGGTCTCCTGATCGGCGTGTACGTCGCCCTCTGGCTCGACGCGCGCGCCGCGGCGCGCACGAGCGTCGCGAGCGCGGGCGGCGCCGTCGGCGCCTGCGTCAGCGTGCTCGGGCTCTCGACGGGCCCCTGCAGCGTGGTCGGCTGCGGCGCGCCGGTGCTGCCGGTGATGGCGCTCGTCTTCGCGGGGCTCGAGAGCACGACGCTCGCCGTGCTCTCGCAGGTCTCACGGATCTCGGCGATCGCCGTGATCGTGGCGCTCGTGCTGGCGATCAGTTGGATGGGCTGGCGGGCGGGCCAGCAGCCGCCCGCCCGCCCCGTGCGCGCCTAGCTCTTGCTCAGCGAGCGAACGATCTCCCGGCAGAAGGCCGGCAGGTCGTTCGGATTCCGCGACGTGATCAGATTGCCGTCCACCACGACCTCGGCGTCCTTCCAGTCGCAGCCGGCGGCGATGAGATCGTCCTTGATCGAGAAGAACGACGTCGCCTTGCGGCCTTTGAGGATGCCGGCGGACACGAGCATCCAGCCCGCGTGGCAGATGGCGGCCACGATCTTGCCCTGCTGCGCGGCCTCGCGCACGAGGGCCACCATCGCGTCGTGGCGGCGCATCATGTCCGGCGCGTAGCCGCCCGGCACGATCACGGCGTCGAACTCGACGGCCCTCACCTGCTCGGCGAGGACGTCGACGTTCACGGGATAGCCGTGCTTGGAGGTGTAGGACTTGGCGTTGCCGGCCCCGACGATCTTGACGTCCGCGCCCTCCTCGCGGAACCGGTAGTACGGGACCCAGAGCTCCATCTCCTGATACATGTTCTCGGCGAGAATCGCGATGCGCTTGCCTTCGAGCTTCATGCAACCTCCTTCATGATTTGCGCGACGTCTGGGTGAAGAACGTCCCGACCAGCGGCCGGAGAGACCCGCCGCCGCAGGTCGGGCACGTGGCCCCTCCCTTGTCGTGCTCGCTGATGGACATCGACCGGGTGACTTCCTTCTTGCAGTCCTCGCAGAAGTACTCGTAGACAGGCATGACCATCCTCCTTCCGGGCAGGACGGGACAGGACACTCGACCGACTCGCCTCCGGAAGAGTCTACGCCCGCGAGAGCGAGTCGACCAGCCAGCGTGCCGTGCGCAGGAGCCGGGCGTCGCCGTGGCGCGGGCCGACGAGCTGGACGCCGAGGGGCAGCCCGTTGGCGCCCCGCATGAGCGGCAGCGTCACGGCGGGCATGCCGCACATCGTCCAGATCGCGCAGAACATCGGGTCGCCCGTCGATTCGAGGCCGACGGGCGCGGTGCCCGTCGCGGGCGGCGTGATGATCGCGTCGAAGCGCTGCTCGAACAGCTCGACGAGACCGTCGGCGAGCTGGGCGGCGCTCGAGAGCGCCGCGAGATATTGCGGCCCCGGCGTGGCCAGCCCGCGCTCGATGCGGCCCTGGACGCGGGGCGAGAGCTGCGCCCGGCCCTTGTCCCACTCGCGGCGGAGACTGTCGGCCATCTCCACTTCCATGATGGTGCGCTGCCAGTCCCACGCCTCGCCGAGCGCCGTGATCTCGATCTCCTCCATCTGCGCGCCGAGATGACCGGCCAGCTCCTCGAAGCCCTCCCGCGCGTCGACGTCCACCTGCTCCCAGCGCGGCGTCTTCACGAAGGCGAACACGGGCGGCAGCGGCGGCGCCTCGGCGGAGACCGCGAGGTAGGGCACGCGGGGGCGGGGCCGCGAGTCGGGATCGCGCTCGTCGTAGCCGACCACCTGCTCGAGGCCGAACGCGAGATCGTCCAGGCCGCGCGCGAAGAGACCCACGTGGTCGAGCGAGCGCGCCACGCGCGACATGCCGCCGCGCGGGATGAGCCCGAAGGTGGGCTTGAGCCCGTACACGCCGCAGTAGGCGGCGGGCCGGATCACCGAGCCGCCCGTCTGGCTGCCGAGGGCCAGCGGCATCATCCCCGCCGCGACGCCGGCGGCGGAGCCGCTGGAGGAGCCGCCGGGCGAGTGGGCCGGATTGTGCGGATTGCGTGTCTTGCCGGAGGCGCCGCACGCGAACTCCGTGGTCACGGTCTTGCCCATGATCACCGCGCCCGCGGCGCGAAGCAGCGACACCACGCTCGCGTCACGCGAGGGCGTGCGGCCCGCGTGGATGGGCGAGCCGTTCTCGGTGGGCATGTCGGCGGTGTCGATGATGTCCTTGATGCCCACGGGCACGCCGTGCAGCGGGCCGACGGGCTGTCCCGACAGGCGGTATTCGTCGGCGGCGCGCGCCTGGGCCAGCGCGTGGTCGGGATCCAGGAAGGCCCACGCCTCCACCTCGGCGTCCACGGCGCGGACACGGGCCAGGCAGGCCTCGACGACCTGCTCGGAGGAGACGACGCCCTCGCGGATCAGCCGCGCGGCCTCGACCGCTGACAGCGCGTGGAGATCACTGGCCGTAGAGGAACTCCGGGAGCCAGAGCGTCATGCCGGGCCAGATGTACATGAACACCAGGCAGATGCAGACGATGATCATGTACGGCATCATGCCGGCGAAGA
>DASYTM010000239.1:0-12102 GCA_036002345.1 Candidatus Methylomirabilota bacterium
CGGCGGCTGAACGCGAGATCGAGACGCGCCACGGCTCCGCCACGCGGCCGCGGAACGCGAGATCGAGACGCGCCACGGCTCCGCCACGCGGCCGCGGAACGCGAGATCGAGACGCGCCACGGCTCCGCCGGGGCGCGGCGAGCGCTGGGGGGTGTGGGGGGCCATTTCGGGGCCCCCCACGTCATTGACCGGCTCGCGGCTTACTGCACGAGCGAGAGGGCCACGCGCGCGGCCCCGAGGAGCGCGGTCTTCGGATTCAGCGCGACGCTCACGGGAATCGTCTCCATCAGCGGCGCCAGGCGGCCCTTGTCGCGAAACGCGGTGACGAAGGGTCCGGCCGTGAGGGCCGGCATGATCTGCGGCGCGATGCCGCCCGCCACGACCACGCCGCCCACGGCCAGCGCCTTGAGCGCGAGGTTGCCCGCCTCGGCGCCGTACACGGAGACGAAGACCGTGAGCGCCATCGCGCACAGGCGGTCGGCCTGCCGCGCGCCGAGATCGCTGATGACCGCGGCGGGATCGCGCTCGGCCATGAGCCGCGCCGTCTCCGCCGACTCCTGCGCCACCTTCGTGTCGCGCAAAAACCGATAGACGTTCACGAGCCCCGGGCCCGAGAGCACGCGCTCGTAGGAGGCGCGGCCGTACTCCTTGCGGAGGTAGCGCAGCAGGTCCTCTTCCAGCTCGCCGCGCGGACCGAAGTCGGCGTGGCCGCCCTCGGTGGCGATCACGGTGCGGACGCGCCCCTCGACGACGACGATGGCCTCGCCGAGGCCGGTGCCGGCCGCGATCACGGCGAGATTGCCGCGCCGGGGCAGCCCCGACTGGAGCGGGATCAGCTCGTCCTCGCCGAGCGCGAAGATCCCGTGGGCGGTCGCCTCCAGGTCGTTCAGGAGCCGCACGTGCTCGGCGGGAATCGAGTACGAGAGGATCCGCTCGTCCACCACCCAGGGCAGGTTGGTGGTGACGGCGCGGCCGTCCACCACCGGGCCCGCGATGCCGACGCACGCCGCCTCGATCCGCGCCGGCGTCCCGCCCTCCTCGAGGAAGTGCTGGATGGCCGCCTCCAGCGACTCGAAGTCCCGGCTGGCCAGGGTGGCCTCGCGAACGAGCACGGGGCCGGCCTCCGCGGGCTCGAACAGCGAGAGCGTGGTCTTGGTGCCGCCGACGTCGCCGGCCAGGAGCACGCTACTTCTGAGTCCCGGCGTAGATGCCCATGACGGTGGCCAGGAACTTCAGCGCCTCGGGCTTCTTCCGCTGGAAGGAATTCCGGCCGATGATCGAGCCGAACCCGCCGCCATCGCGGATGGCCCGGGCCTCGTCGAACACCGCCTCGTCCTTGTTGGCGGCGCCGCCCGAGAAGATGACGATGCGCCGTCCGTTGAAGGCCGCCTGCACCACATGGCGCACGCGCTCGGCGAGCGTGCCCGACGGTACCTGCGTGGACTCGTAGACCTTCTTGGCGGCCGCCTGCTCGAGGTGCGCGGAGGGCAGCTTCACCTTGATGACGTGGGCGCCGAGCTGGGCGGCGATGTGCGCGGCGTACGCCGTCACGTCGAGCGCCGTCTCGCCGTCCTTGCTGAGGCCGGAGCCGCGCGGATAGGACCAGATCACCACGGCGAGGCCGTTGGCCTTGGCCTCCACCGCCATGTCCCGGATCTCCTCGTACATCTCCAGGCGGTGCTCGGAGCCCGGGTAGATCGTGAAGCCGATGGCGACGCAGCCCAGGCGCAGGGCGTCCTTCACGGAGCCCGTGATGGCCTGGTTCGGATCCTTCTCCTCCAGCAGCACGTCGTGGTTGTTCGTCTTGAGGATCAGCGGCACCCGGCCCGCGAACTCGCGCGCGCCCGCCTCGAGGAAGCCGAGCGGCGCGGCGTAGGCGTTGCAGCCGGCCTCGACGGCGAGCTGGAAGTGATAGCGCGGGTCGTAGGCGTCGGGGTTCATGGCGAAGCTGCGCGCCGGCCCGTGCTCGACGCCCTGGTCCACGGGCAGGATCACGAACCGTCCGGTGCCCGCCAGCGTGCCGGAGTTCATCAGGCGCGCCAGGTTGGTGAGGGTGCCGGGGTTGTCGCTGCCGTACCAGGACAGGATCTCTCTCACACGATCGCCCATCATGTCGCTCCTTGCCGGCCGCGCGCGGCCTGCACCCAGGATACCGCCAGGCTCACTCGCCGCTCTGCTGGATGAGCTTGGCCACGAGCCCCGTCCAGCCCGTCTGGTGGCTGGCGCCGATGCCGACGCCGTCGTCGCCGTGGAAGTACTCGTAGAAGAGGACGAGGTCGCGCCAGCCCGGGTCCGTCTGGAACTTCTCCGCGGTGCCGTGCACGGGCCGCCGCCCGTCACGCCCGCGCAGGAACAGGCGGGTGAGACCGCGCGAGAGCTCGCCCGCCACGTCCCAGAGGTTGAGCAGCCGGTGCGAGCCGGCCGGGCACTCGACCTTGAGGTCATCGCCGTAGAAGTGGTGGAACTTCTGGAGCGACTCGATGAGCAGGTAGTTCACGGGGAACCAGATCGGGCCGCGCCAGTTCGAGTTGCCGCCGAAGAGCCCCGTGCCCGACTCGGCGGGCTCGTAGTCCACGCGGTGCTCGACGCCGTCCACCCCCAGCACGTAGGGATGCTCGCGGTGATAGCGCGAGAGCGCGCGAATGCCGTAGGGGGCCAGGAACTCGTCGCGGTCGAGCATGTAGCGCAGCACGCGGGTGAGCTGCGTGCGGTTGACGATGGACAGGAGCCGGCGCATCCCGCCGCCCGAGGCCGTCACCATGTCGAGGTTCGCCCCGAATTCCGGCCGATTGTCGATGAACCACTGCATGCGGCGCCTGAAGCCCGGCAGGCGCTCGATCATCTCCGGCTCGAGCGTCTCCACGGCGAAGAGGGGGATGAGCCCGACCATCGAGCGCACCTTGAGCTGTTTCGCCTCGCGCTCGGTGTGCAGCACGTCGTAGTAGAAGCCGTCCTCCTCGTCCCACAGGGTGAGGCCCTCGCCACCCAGGTCGTTCATGGCCTTGGCGATGTACACGAAGTGCTCGAAGAACTTCGAGGCGATGTCCTCGTAGGCGGGGTTCGTCTGGGCCAGCTCGAGCGCGATGGCCAGCATGTTGAGACAGTACATGCCCATCCACGAGGTGCCGTCGGACTGCTCGATGTGGCCGCCCGTGGGCAGCGGCGCGGAGCGGTCGAACACGCCGATGTTGTCGAGCCCCAGGAAGCCGCCCTCGAAGACGTTCTTGCCCTCGGTGTCCTTGCGGTTGACCCACCACGTGAAGTTCAGCAGGAGCTTCTGGAACGCCTTCTCGAGGAAGTCGCGGTCGGCCGTCCCCGTCACGCGCCGGTCGATCTTGTAGACGCGCCACACCGCCCACGCGTGCACGGGCGGGTTGACGTCACCGAACGCCCACTCGTAGGCGGGGATCTGGCCGTTCGGATGCAGGTACCACTCGCGCAGGAACAGGAGGAGCTGCGACTTCGCGAAGTCGGGATCGATGGGCGCCAGCGCGATGGTGTGGAAGGCGAGGTCCCACGCCGCGTACCAGGGATACTCCCACTTGTCGGGCATGGAGATGACGTCGGCGTTGTAGAGGTGGGTCCACTGCGCGTTGCGGCCGTTCACGCGCTGGCGCGGGGGCGGAGGCTGGCCCGGGTCTCCGGTGAGCCACCGCTTCACGTCGAGATGGTAGAACTGCTTGCTCCACAGCATGCCCGCGAACGCCTGCCGCGCCACGAGTCGCGCGTCCTCCGAGCACGTCTGCGGCACCACCAGCGCGTAGAACTCGTCGGCCTCGCGGCGGCGGCGCTCGATCAGCGCGTCGAAGGCGCGGCCGAAGGGCTCCGCCGACGGCGCCTGGTCGGTGAGGCGCAGGCACACCGCGCGCGTCTCCCCGGGCGCGACGGAGAGCCCGTAGTGCGCGGCGGCCTTGGTGCCCACGCCCGTCTGATTGACGGCCTCCACCCGGCCGTGCACGAGGTAATCGTCGAAGGCGTCCTTGACATAGGCGGTCGGGTTCGGCGCGCCCCACAGCCGGCGCACATTCGTCTCGTTCTCGGTGAAGAGCAGGTCGGCCGTCCCCTCGCACACGAGCCAGCGGCGCCCGAGCGTGGCGTGCTCGGCCTCGACCACGCGCCAGCCCACGCGCGACGCCCCCGCGTGGAGCCGCGGGTGCGGCGAGCCGGGCTCCCACGTCCACGTGTTGCGGAACCAGAGGGTCGGCAGCACGTGCAGCTCCGCCGCCTCCGGCCCGCGGTTGGTGACGCTCACGCGGATGAGCAGGTCGTCGACGGTCGCCTTGGCATACTCCACGATCACGTCGAAGTAGCGGTCCCCGTCGAACACGCCGGTGTCGAGCAGCTCGAACTCGGGCCGGCGGCGGTCGCGGCGCGCGTTCTCTTCGAGCAGCCGGGCGTACGGGTACGCGCGCTGCGGATACTTGTAGAGGTACTTCATGTACGAATGCGTCGGGGTGGAGTCGAGGTAGAAGTAGTACTCCTTGACGTCCTCGCCGTGGTTGCCCTGGTTGCCGGTGACGCCGAAGAGGCGCTCTTTCAGGATGGGATCGGCGCCGTTCCAGAGGGCCAGCGCGAAGCAGAGCCGCTGGTGGTTGTCCGAGATCCCGGCCAGGCCGTCCTCACCCCAGCGGTAGGCGCGCGAGCGCGCATGGTCGTGCGGGAAGTATTCCCACGCCGTGCCGCCGGGACTGTAGTCCTCGCGCACGGTCCCCCACTGGCGCTCGGACAGGTAGGGACCCCAGCGCCGCCAGTGGGCGGTTCGCTCCGCCGCTTCCTCGATTCGCCGCTGCTCCTCGGTCATCCGCCCCTCCCCCGGGGGGTTCGGGTATAGTAGCGGAACTCCGGAGGATTCAGGTGCTCCACTACGCGATGTCCCGCGTGCTTTGGCTGGTGCCGACCCTGCTTGCGATGGCGTTGGTGACGTTTCTCGTCATGCACGCCACGCCCGGGAGCCCACTCGACCCGGTGGCGGAGGGCGCCAACCCCCTGTCGCCGGAGGCGCAGAGGGCCCTCGCCAAGCACTACGGCCTGGACAAGCCGCTCTGGCAGCAATTCGGAATCTTCCTGAGCAAGGCGGTCGGCGGCGACTTCGGCTACTCGTTCGTGTACAAGACGCGCACCGTGGCGGAGATCCTGCGCGAGACGTTCCCGATCTCGCTGTTCCTCGGCTCGATGGCGCTGGCGCTGGCCATCGTCGGCGGCCTCACCCTCGGCATCCTGGCCGCCGTCCACCAGAACCGCGGGTGGGACTACGTCTCGGTGTCGCTGGCGACGGTGGGCGTCGCCGTGCCCAACTTCGTCCTCGCCGTGTTCCTGATCATCCTCTTCTCGTTCATCATCCCGCTCTTCCCCACCGGCGGCTGGGACTCGCCGCGCGACTGGGTGCTGCCGACGGTCACGCTCGCGCTGGCGCCGATGGGCATCATCGCGCGCTTCACGCGCGCGTCGATGCTGGAGGTCATCCGGGCGGACTTCACGCTGACCGCGCGCGCCAAGGGCCTCGCCGAGGGCCCGGTCATCTTCAAGCACGCGCTCAAGAACGCGCTGATTCCGATCGTCACGCTGCTGGGGCCGCTCTTCGCGGCGGTGGGAACCGGATCGTTCTTCGTGGAGTCTATCTTTCGAGTGCCCGGCATGGGCCGGTTCTTCGTGCTGTCGATGACCGGGCGCGATTACCCGATGATCATGGCCGTCGTGCTGACCTACGGCGTGTTCCTGGCGATCATGAACCTCCTCGTCGACCTCGCGTACGGCGCGCTCGACCCGAGGATCCGCTATTAGCGTCACCGCGGGGCCGCGGCCCCTCACCGATCCCGACGGCCTCCGGGCGCCGAGTCCTCTCGCCGCGGACGCGATCCTCGCCACGCGGCCGACGAGCCTCTGGCGCGACGGCGTGCGCCGGTTGCGGCGCAACAAGCTGGCCATGGCCGGCGGCGGGGTCATCGCGCTCCTGTGCCTCATCGCGATCTTCGCCGACGCCCTCGCGCCGCTGCCCTACACCAAGACGAACTTCGGCCGGCTCAACGAGGCGCCCTCGCGCGACTATCCCCTCGGCACCGACCAGCTCGGCCGCGATCTGCTCTCGCGGATGATCTACGGCGCGCGCGTCTCGATGCTGGTCGGCCTCGGCGCCCAGCTCATCGTGGTGGCGATCGGCGTACCCATCGGCGCCCTGTCCGGCTTCGTCGGCGGGCGCACCGATCTCTTCCTCACGCGGTTCATCGACGTCATGTACGCGTTCCCGCGCCTGCTCTTCGTGATCCTCGTCATGTCGATGCTGGGGGCGGGGCTGACGAACATCTTCATCGCCATCGGGCTCACGGGCTGGGTCGGCATTGCGCGCCAGACGCGCGCCCAGGTGCTGGCCATCAAGGAGAAGGAGTACGTGGAGGGCGCCCGCGCCCTGGGCTCGCGCGGCGGCCGGCTCCTCTTCCGCCACGTTCTGCCGAACGCGCTGACGCCCATCGTGGTCGCCGTCACCTTCGGCATCCCCGAGGCGATCTTCACCGAGGCCGCCCTGTCGTTCATCGGGGTTGGGATCAATCCGCCCACGCCGTCGTGGGGCCAGATGGTCGGCGAGGGCCAGCAGTACATCCGCTCCTACTGGCATCTCTGCGTGTTCCCGTCGATCGCCATCGCCGCCACCATGCTCGCCTTCACGTTCTTCGGCGACGGCGTCCGCGACGCGCTCGACCCGAAAATGAAGTAATCACACCCACGGGAGGACTCCAGATGACACGACCCTCGATTTCCGATGCGCAGATGGACCGGCTCGCCACCCGGCTGGCCGCGGTGGGCGTCGGCCGGCGCGACTTCCTCCGCGTGGCGGCTGGCCTCGCCGCCCTGGGAGCGGCAGGCTTCAACGCGCGCCCGGCGTCGGCGGCCCCCAAGCTCGCAGCGGGCGAGAAGCTCGCCAAGGAGCAGCACCTCCGGATGGGCGGCGGCGGCTGGTGGCAGAACGACCCGTCCAGCCATGACTTCAACAAGGACCTCTATTGCACCGGCGTGCCCAGCCTGTGGGCGGGGCTCATGAAGTTCGACGTCAACTTCCAGCCCGTCCCGTATGTGGCCGACAAGATCTCGTCGAACAAGGACGGCTCGGTGTGGACGTTCGGCATCCGCAAGGACTCCAAGTGGTCGGATGGCTCGCCGTGCACGGCGAGGGACTTCGAGTGGTCGTGGAAGCGCCAGATGGACCCGGCGAGCAAGAATCCGTACTCGAGCTACTTCTACGACATCAAGGGCGCCGAGCCGTTCAACAAGGCCAAGGTGCCCGACGCCTCCGGCGTCGGCGTGGTGGCCAAGGACGACTGGACGCTGGAAGTCACGCTGGAAGGCCCGCGCGGCTACTTCCCGGTGCTCTCCGCGTACCTGGCCGCGCTGCCGGCCCACCGGCCGTCGGTCGAAAAGCACGGCGACAAGTGGACGGAGGCCGCCAACATCGTCTGCAACGGACCCTTCACGCTCGAGACGTGGGACCACAACAAGGTCATGGTGCTCCGGAAGAACAAGCACTTCATCGGCGCCAAGGACGTCACGCTCGACAAGGTCACCATCCCGATCGTCCCCGTGCAGTCCGGCGCCCTACCGTACGAGAACAATGAGCTCGACCTCTCGCCGCTGCAGACCGGCGACCTCAAGCGGCTGCGCGATGCCCCGGCGACCAAGGGCCAGGTCTTCCGCTACCCGTTCCCGGGCACCTGGTACCTCATCCCGCAGGCGACCAAGCCCCCCTTCGACAACGTGAAGGTGCGCCGCGCGGTGGGCCACGCCATCGACCGCGAGAACGTGGTGCGCGTGGCCGACGGCTTCGCCATCCCCGCGCACTCGATGATTCCGCCCGGCTTCCCGGGCGCGGTCGACGACAAGAAGATCCGCGACATCCAGCGCTTCGACCCCAAGGCGGCCATGGCCATGCTCAAGGGCACGCCGTTCGAGGGCGGCCGAAACTGGCCGAAGATCACGCTGACGATGCGAGAAGAGGGCCTCGGCAGCAAGCCTCTCGCGGAGGCCGTGCAGGCCGTGCTCCTCGAGCACCTGAACATGAAGACCGAGCTGGAGGTGCTGGAGCAGCGCGTCTTCCGTGCCGGCCTCTGGAAGAACGAGCACCAGTTCATCTGGATCCGCTGGTTCATGGACTACCCGGACCCGCACAACGAGTACTTCGACACCTTCTACGGCAAGAAGACCGAGGGCCGGCGCCAGGCCTGGGTCAACGACGCCTTCGACAAGGAGCTGGAGACGGGACGCGACACGCGCGATCAGAAGAAGCGGCTCGCCCATTACGCCAAGGCCGAGGAGATCATGCAGACCGACGCCGGCTACGTCCCCGTGGCGTGGGTGGCGCGGTGGGCCGCGGCCAAGCCGCAGCTCCGCGGGCTGGAGAAGAACAAGCTCGGCGAAACCGTCGTCGACGGCAACATCTACGTCGACATGCTGCCGCACATCTACATGGTGGAGCGCGCCTGACCATGGCCGGCGAAGAGCGCCTGCGTACGGAGCTCTACGCCGCGTTCAAGAATCGCGCGCTGATGTACTGGCACGTCTTCGACGAGCTGCGGCGCTCGCTGGGCGAGCCGCAGGCGACCGGACTCCTGGCCCGCGCCATCGAGGCGCGCGGCCGGGAGATCGGCCGCACCTTCGCGCGCTACGGCCCCGCCGATCTGGCGGGGCTGCGTGACGCCTTCGTCGGCTTCGTCCCCGACGAGGGGCGCATGTTCGACCGCGTCGACAATGGCACCTTCGAGGCCGCCGGGTTCGTGTTCTCGGCGGACACCTGGCAGCCGGGTCGCGACGGCTGCTGCCATCTGCACATCCGCCCGGGCGCTCACTGAAAACTCTCGCGATCCGCCTGCTGCCCGGCGCCGTGCTCTTCGGAGCGACGGTCGCCCTCCTGACCGTTTCCGCCCTCGCCCCGCTCGCCGCCGCGCTGCTGCCCGCGTACCCGATGATCGTGTTCCTCGCCGGCGCGCTGCTCGCGTGGCGGTTCCACCGCTGGCGCGTGCTCGTGGCGGCGCTACAGCTCGCGGCCGCCGAGCGCATCCTCGCCGTCACCCTCGGCGCGGCCACGACCGCCTCGCCCGTGGTCACGGCCGCCACCGCCGCCGCGCTGCCGCTCAACCTCACCGCGCTCTCCTGGCTGCCCGAGCGCGGACGCGCCGTCTTCGGCTGGAGCATCGCGCTCGTGGGCGCCGAGGCGCTGGCCGCCGCGCTCCTCTCGCAGCCGGAGGTCGCGCCGGTCGCCGCCCTCGTGTCCCGCCCGTTCGGCGGCGGGCGGCTGCCCGTGCTGGGGCTGCTCGCCTTCGCGGGCGCGCTCGCGCTGGCCGGACTGCGGCTCGCGCTGCGCCCGCAGGCGCTCGAGTGCGGGATGTTCTGGGCACTTCTCTGCGCGCTGCTCGCGTTCGGCACGAGCGCGCCGTCGGCCGCCTCCCTCGTGCTCGGCGGCGCGGGGCTCGTGCTGCTCGTGTCGCTGGTCGAGACCTCGCACGCCATCGCGTACGGCGACGAGCTGACCGGGCTGCCGAGCCGCCGCGCGCTCACCGAGACGCTGGCGGCGCTGGACGGCGCCTACACGATCGCCATGGTGGACATCGACCACTTCAAGAACTTCAACGACACCTACGGCCACGACGCCGGCGACCAGTTGTTGAGGATGGTGGGCGCGCGGCTCGCCGAGGTGGGCGGCGGCGGCCGGCCGTTCCGCTACGGCGGCGAGGAATTCGCGGTGATCTTCACCGACACCGCGCTCGACGACGCGCTGCCGCACCTGGAAGCGCTGCGGGTCTCGATCGAGTCCACCGGCTTCGGGCTCCGCGCGACCGATCGTCCCCGCAGCCGTCCCGAGGCGCCGCCCACGGCGCGCCCGGCCCGCCGCGTCTCGGTCTCGGTGTCCATCGGCGCCGCCGAGGCCGGCCGCCGCGCCGGCCCCGCCCACGAAGTCCTCGCCGCCGCCGACGCCGCCCTCTACCGCGCCAAGCGCACCGGCCGCAACAAAGTGTGTACGTGACCTACTTCGCGCGCAGCGCCTGCCAGAGCGATTCGGGCGTCAATGGCATGTCGAGGTGCGTGACGCCGAGCGGCGCCAGCGCGTCCACGGCGGCGTTCACCACCGCGGGCGGCACGCCGATGTTGCCCGCCTCGCCGAGGCCTTTGGCGCCGAGCGGGTTGCGCGGCGTCGGCGAGTGCGCGTGGTGGATCTCGGCGTGCGGCATGACGTCGGCCCGCGGCACCGCGTAGTCCATCAGCGACCCGGACAGCAGGTGGCCGTCGGCGTCGAAGCGCACGGCCTCCATCGCGATCTGACCCCACGCCTGCGCGAGCGAGCCTTCGAGCTGTCCATCCGCGAGCATCGGGTTCACGATCGTCCCCGCGTCGTCCACCCACACGAGCCGCTCGAGCACCATCTCACCCGTGTCGCGCTCGATCCGCACGGCGGCCACCACGGCGCCGCCGCTCCAGACCTCGTGCTCCGGGGCGAGCACGTGCGAGGCCTCGAGCCCCGGCGTCTCGCCCGGCGGCAGCGGCCCGCGCCACGCGAGACGCGCGACGTCGCGCCAGCCCACGGCGCGGCCGGGCACGCCGGCGACGCTGAAGCCGTCGGCGCCGAGCCGGACGTCGTCGGCGTGCGCCTCGAGGAGGTGGCCGGCCAGGCGCCGCGCCTTCGCGACAACGGCCTCCGCGGCGTGGACGAGCGCGCCCGCGCCGAGCGCGGTGCTGCGGCTGCCGAAGGTGCCGATGCCCTTGTCGATCAGCGCGGTGTCACCGTGACGGACGTCGATCGCCTCGGGGGGGACACCGAGCCGGTCGGCGAGCACCTGCGCGAACACGGTCTCGTGGCCCTGCCCATGCGCGCTCGAGCCCGTCACCGCCGTCACGCGCCCGTCGGCCTCGACGCGCACGATCCCGCTCTCCCAGCCGAGCGCGGAGGGCTCCACGTAGACCGAGACGCCGATGCCCACCAGCTCGCCGCGGCGTCGCCGCTCCGCCTGGGCCCGGCGCAGGCCGGCGTAGTCCGCGGCGGCCAGCGCGTCCGCCAGCATCTGCGGATAGTCGCCGGAGTCGTAGCTCTGCGCCGTCGCCGTCGCGTACGGAAAGCGCTCCGGCGGAACGAGATTACGGCGGCGAATCTCGGCGGGATCCAGCGCGAGCGCGCGCGCGGCCTCGTCCACGAGGCGCTCGATCAGGAACGCGGCCTCCGGCCGCCCTGCGCCCCGGTACGGACCGACGGGCGGCGTGCTCGTGAACGCGCCCTGCGCCTCGATGTCCACGTCGGCGAGCGCGTACGGCCCGGGCAGGCAGCGCACGTGGTTGCGCGGGGTGCCCATCGCCGTGTAGCCGACGCTCGGGCCGAGCGGGCAGATGATCCGCGCGCGCAACCCGAGGATGGCGCCGTCCGCGGCCACGGCCAGCTCGCCGCGCGCGGTGGCGCCGCGGCCGTGGTGGGTCGTGAGGAAATCCTCCACGCGCGTCGAGACCCACTTCACGGGCCGCCCGAGCCGCCGCGCGAGCCACGGGACGAGGATCTCCTCGCGGTACGGCCCGCCCTTCACCCCGAAGCCGCCGCCGACGTCGGGCGCGATCACGCGCACGCGCTCCACGGGCACGCCGAGCAGGCGCGCGGCCTCGTCGCGGATCCGGTGCGGCACCTGCGTGGACGTCCAGATGGTGAGCGCGCCGTCGGTGAAGCGCGCCGCGACCGCGCGCGGCTCCAGCGTCACGCCGGCCAGCCGCGTCTGCCGCACCTCGACCGAGACCACCCGGTGCGCGGCGGCGAACGCGCCCTCGGGATCGCCGGCGCGGACGGCGTAGGTGAAGCAACGGTTGTCGTCGCGGCCGACCACGGGCGGCGCGCCGGGGGCGAGCGCGGCATCGGGCTCGGCGACGCCCGGGAGCGGCGTCCACTCGACCGTCACCAGCGCGGCGGCGTCGTGGGCGAGCGCCGCGGACTCGGCGACGACCACCGCGACCGGCGTGCCCTGGCAGCGCACGACGTCCCCCGCGACGTAGACGATCTCGGGGACGACCATGCCCTCGATGGCGCGCATCATGCCGATGGGCGGAAAGCGATCCACGTGCACCGCGGTGACGACGGCCAGCACGCCC
>DASYTM010000240.1:0-8593 GCA_036002345.1 Candidatus Methylomirabilota bacterium
GATCGACGACGCGCGCTGATCAGGCCGCGCGCTGGGCGGCGGGCCGCTCGGGCCGCGCGGGCTCGATGAGGATGAGCCGGCGGCGCGTGCCCGGCAGCGCGCGGCGCACGCTGTCTTCCAGCCGCCGCACGGCCTCCTCGACCTGCGCGGCGGTGAGCTCGGGCTTGAACCACACGCGCGTGGCCACGAGCACCGCGGTGGGGCCGAGATGCATCGTGTGCAGCGACACGACGTCGCGCACGGCGGGGTCGGCGAGGATCCGCTCGCGAATCGCCTCCTCCTGCTCCGCCGTCGCGGGCTCGCCGAGCAGCAACGAGTAATTCTCATAGGCGAGGAACGTGGCGACCGCGAGCAGGATCAGGCCGATCACCCCGGAGGCGAGCGCGTCCCAGCGTGGCACGCCGGTGATGTGCGCGAGCGCGAGCCCGGCCGCCGCCACCAGGATGGACAGGAGCGCGGCCGAGTCTTCCAGGAGCACGGTGGGCAGCGTGGGGTCGCGCGCCTCGCGCACGAAGCGCAGCAGCGGCTCGTCCCCGCGCTCCGTCTGCACGGAATGGATCGCCACGCCGAGCGACATGGCTTCGAAGACGAACGCCCCGCCCAGCACGAAGAACGCCGCCGGCGAAGCGGGATGGCCGGAGGGCGCCAGGAGCTTGTGGACGGCCTCCCAGATCGAGAACGCGCCGCCGAGCGTGAACAGCATCGCCGAGACGACGAACGCCCAGAAGTACGTGTTCATCCCGTACCCGAAGGGGCGCGCCTCGTCGGGCGGGCGCTTGCTGAGCCGCATGCCGACCAGCAGCAAGACCTGGTTGCCGGTGTCGGCCAGCGAGTGGAACGTCTCGGCCAGCATGGCGGCGCTGCCCGTCATGGCGGCGGTGGTACCCTTCAGGAAGGCCAGCGCCGCGTTGCCCGCGAGTGCCGCGACGACCGCCGTTCTCGACTCGGGCGCCATTGCAAGATCTTGCGGCTTGCACCATCGGTGCCGTCGAGGCGCCGCTGGCCTTGCCGTTGCACCGCTCAGCGCGCGCATAAGGAGGCCCCCATGCAAGACGTCCTCACTCCCGAGAGCCTCGCCCGCGTCCGCACCATCCGCGGCCGGCTGCCCGGCCAGATGCTCCAGGAGCGGCTCGAGACCGCCGCCCTCGCGTACGGTCCCCTCTACACGCTGGCCGAGGTCCGGCAACGCGTCGGTGAGGTCCTGCCCCGCCGCTTCGGCTACGTGCGCAGCGCGGTGCTGGAGCCGATCGAGTCGTACCGCCAGCCCATCCCCGCCTCGGCCCTGCTCAAGTACGACGACGCGGCCCAGAGCGGCCTCTTCGCCAAGTTCTGGGTGGCGACGCCGACCTACTACCAGGAGCGGCAGGTCGATCCCTGGATCGTGGCGGAGGTCAGCGGGGCCGACCGCTGGGCCGTCATCGCCCGCTGGGACTGAGGCGAGCGCGGTCCGAGGCCGATAGCACGTCGCGGTAGGATGTGGCCCGGGAGGCGGCCATGGACTACCGCGACTACCAGCACCTCACGTTCGACCGGCGGGAGCGGGGCGTGGTGCTCATCACCATCAACCGGCCCGAGGTGCTGAACGCGACGAACGACCGGCTGCACTGGGAGCTCACGCAGGTCTGGCTGACCTTCGACGCCGATCCGGAGGCCCGCGTAGCGGTGGTGACCGGCGCGGGGAACCGCGCGTTCTCCGCGGGGGGCGACCTCGAGATGGTCGAGGCCAACGCGCGCGATCCCAAGCGGCTCGCGCGCACGATCCGCGAGGCCTCCGACCTCGTCTACAACATGATCAACACCGACAAGCCGATCGTCTCGGCGATCAACGGGGTCGCGGTGGGCGCCGGGCTCGTCGTCGCGCTCCTCGCCGACATCTCGATCATGTCGGAGACCGCGCGCTTCACCGACGGCCACACCAAGCTCGGCGTGGTCGCGGGCGACCACGCGGCGATCCTGTGGCCCCTCCTGTGCGGGATGGCCAAGGCCAAGTACTACCTCCTCACCTCGGAGTTCGTCGACGGCCGCGAGGCGGAGCGCATCGGGCTCGTGAGCCTCTGCGTGCCCGCGGACCAGGTGCTGCCGAAGGCCCTCGACGTCGCCGACCGCCTGGCTCGCGGCGCGCAGCAGGCCATCCGCTGGACGAAGCGCTCGCTCAACAACTGGCTGCGCCAGGCGGGACCGATCTTCGACCAGTCGATCGCGCTGGAGATGCTGACGTTCATGGACGAGGACGTGCGCGAGGGGCTGGCGGCCATCCGCGAGAAGCGGCCGCCGGCGTTTCCCTCCGGGCGCTGAGGTCAGTGGGCGCCGCGCTGGCGCGCGCGCCGGCGCCACGCGCGCATCGCGAGCGGCGCGGCGAGACCGCTGAGGAACACGACGCCGGCGAGCGTCATCCAGCCGGTCACGGTCTGGGCCGCGTCGCGCCACTGGTCGCCCACGATCCAGCCGAGGCCCACCCAGATCGCCGCCCACACGACGGCGCCCACGGCGTCGAGGGCGAGGAAGCGCGGCCACCCCAGCCCGTGACGCGCGAGCGCGGGCCAGCCCACCACCCGCACGACCGTGAAGAAGCGGCCGAGGATCACGCCGGCGGGGGCGTAGCGTGCGAGGTCGCTCACCGCCTCGTCGTCGCAGCCGGGCGGCCGGCGCGTGAGCCGGCAATACACGTCGAGCGCCCAGCGGCTGCCGCGCCGGGCGGCCCAGAACCACCCCTGGTCGCTGAGCATCGCGCCGAGCGCGGCGAGCCCGACGAAGACCGCGACGCTGCCGTGGCCCGCGGCCGCGTACGCGCCGGCGGCGGCGAGCAGCAGGCGCCCGGGGAACGGGACGCCGGTGGCGTCGATCAGCGCGCCCAGGAAGACGACGACAAGCGTGTGCGTGGTGAAGGCGTCGAACAGCGGCCGGAGGACGGACTCCATCGCCTGCGTGCGGTGCAAGCGCGGGGCCACCGCGCCGCGCCATGAGCCCGTTCGACACGCTCGGCGGCGCGGTGGTGGCGCTCGCGATCATCGGGCTCTTCCTGGCCGAGACGCGCGCCCCGCTGCGGGGGCGCGTGCGGCCGCGCGGCGAGCGCCTGGCCGTCAACGCGGTGATCGGGGTCGCGGCGGCGCTGAGCGTGCGCCTGGCGATCGTGCCCGTCGGCGTCGCCGTGGCGGGGGCGGGCGTCGGGCTCCTGCCCTGGGTGGGCGCGCCGCCGCTGCTCGCGTGGCCCGCCGGTCTGCTCCTGCTCGATTACACGATGTACGTCTGGCACCGCCTGAACCACCGCGTGCCGCTGCTCTGGCGCTTCCACCTCGTCCATCACACCGATCTCGACCTCGACGTCTCGACGGCGTGGCGGTTTCACGTCGGCGAGCTGCTGCTCTCGTGCGGGTGGCGCGCCCTGCAAGTGCTCGTCATCGGTCCACCCGTCGCCGTCGTGCTCGCGTTCGAGGTGCTCTTCGCGGCGGCGACCGCCTTCCACCACAGCAACTGGCGGCTGGCGCCGAGGCTCGACGGCGCGCTGGCCGCGATCGTCGTCACGCCGCGCATGCACGGCATCCATCACTCGACGGAGGAGCGGGAGACGAACAGCAACTGGTCCGGGATCGTGTCGTGGTGGGACCGCGCGCACCGCACGCTCGCGCTCGATCGGCCGCAGGCGGCAATCGTGATCGGCCTGCCCGCGTATCGCGCGCCGCTCGGCGTGCGCGCGCTGCTGATGCTGCCCTTCCGCCGGCAGCCGCCGGCGTGGCCGCCCGCTACTTAGCGAGCGCCTTCTTCTTCCAGAGCTCCCACGGACGCGGCACGGTGCCGCCCACCGACGCGTCGGCGCGGCGCGCCTCCTCGTCGTCGAGATAGGCCACCGGCCCGCCGAGGGCCATGGCCTGGGCCTGGAGCCGCGCGTTCATCTCGGTGTAGACGCTGCGGAAGACCACGCGCGGCAGTGTGTCGCCGACGACCACCGCGCCGTGCCCGCGCATCAGCGCGACGGGACGGCCGCCGAGCGTCTGGGCCAGCGCGCGTCCGAGCGCGGGCGTGCGCACGAGCATGTCGGTCGGCCCGCCCGCGGCGGCCTTGATGTCGTAGACGGGCACGCCGCCGCCGAGGAACGCGCTCATGTGGTAGAGCGGCTTGAGCGGCACCGTGCTGACGCCGAACGGGATCAGCGTCGGCGAGTGGTTGTGCACGACGGCCTTCACGTCGGGCCGCACGCGGTAGATCTCCCCGTGGATGAAACGCTCCAGGTAGCTCGTGCGCCCGCGCGCGTCGACGGCGGTGGAGTCGAGGTCGTATTCCATGATGTCGGCCGCCGTCACCAGCTCCGGCGCGATCGAGCGCGACATGAGGTAGCGCTGCGGATCGCCGGGATGGCGCACGCTCACGTGGCCGTAGCCGTCCACCACGCCCTGGTCGGCGAGGATGCGATTGGCGGCGACGAGGTCGTCGATCAGCGCGGGGTCCACGGACCCTCCCGAGGCCGGCGGCGTCTGCGCGAGCACGCGCGACGCGGCGAGCAAGGCCAGCGCGCCGCCGAGGAGCGCGCGCCGGGTGAGGAGCGGGGGGCGCATGGCGTCACAGTCTACTCCGCCGGTTCAGGGCCACGCGCAGGTCGTCGAGCGCGCCGAGGAAGGCGGCGAGCGGCGGCGCCACGGGCTTGTCGCGGCGGCGCACGAGGCCGATCTGGCGGATCAGCGACGGCTCGAGCCGCATGGCGGCGAGCCGGCGGGCCGCCACGTCGTCCTTCACCGAGAACTCGGAGGTCACCGAGAGCCCCAGCCCGGCCTCCACGAACTTCTTCATCGCCTCCGTGTTGCCGAGCTCCATCGCCGGCCGCGCCGTCACGCGGCCGCGCGCGAACCACGCGTCGATCTCGCGGCGCACGGTGGTGCCGCGGTCGAACAGGATCAGCGGGTGCTCGGCCAGCTCGGCGGCGCGGATGGGGCCGTGGCGCCGCCAGCGCGGCTCGGGCGGCGCGATGGCCACCAGCTCGTCGCGATAGAACGGCGTCACGGCCAGCTCGCGGTCGCGGAGCGGGAGGCTCGCGAGGCCGACGTCGAGGTCGTTGGCGACGAGCCCGCGCGCCACCTCGGAGGCCGTCCCCGTCGCCACCACGAGGTCGATGGCCGGGAAGCGCTCGCGGAACCGCCGCAGCGCGCGCGGAAGCAGGTAGACGCTGATGGAAGCGCTGGTGCCGAGCCGCACGCGCCCGGCCACGACCCCGCGGAGCTCCTGCACGTGCTCGACGCCGGCCTGCAGCTCGCCGAACGCGCGCGCGGCGTGGGTCAGCAAGACCTCGCCGGCGCGCGTGGGGAAGGCGCGCTTGCCGACGCGCTCCAGCAGCGGCAGGCCGAGGCGCCGCTCGAGCTGCGCCACCTGCATGCTGACGGCGGGCTGGGTCAGGTTGAGCTCGCGGGCGGCCCGCGAGAACGAGCCGTGGCGGGCGATGGCCTCCAGCGTGCGGAGGTGGGCGAGGGCGAGGTCGGGGACGGCGGCCATCGGACGCAAAGAATAGGTGATGATCCGAATCAAAACAATTGATTTCCCTGATCCCTGGGGCCGCGCCACGATGGAGGCGAAAGGAGGCCGTCATGGACTTCACCGAGTACAGCCTGGCGTTCCTGGCGAACGAGCGGCTGGCCGTCGCGCGCGAGGCGTCGGCGCGTCGCGCCCGGCTGGCCTCCCTGACCCCACGCGAGCCTCTGCGCGTCCGCGTGGGCGCCGCCCTCATCGCGCTCGGCCAGCGTCTTCTCGGCGATCCCACCCGCCGCGCGCCGCTTCCGGCGCCGCAGCGGGTGGCGCCGTGATCCGCCCCGCGCGCCCGGCCGACAACCCGCAGATCGCGGCCATCTGGAACCCCGAAGCCGTCGGCACGGCCGCCACCACCGACAACGCGCCGCGCGACGCGAAGGCGCAGCGGGCGTGGCTGGCCGCGCACACCGCCGCGTACCCCGCGCTGGTGGCGGCCAACGCTGACGAGGTCGTCGCCTTCGGCGCGCTGGCCCCGTACCGCGCGAAGGTGTCGTACGCGCGCACCGTCGAGGACTCCGTCTACGTGAAGGAGGGATGGCGCGGCAAGGGGCTCGGCGCGCTCGTGCTCGAGGCCCTCGTCGAGCGCGCGCGCTGCGCGGGCCATCACTCCGTGATTGCCCGCATCACGGCGGAGAACGAGGCCTCGTTGCACCTGCACGAGCGCCACGGCTTCGTGCGCGTCGGCTGCGAGCAGGAGGTGGCCTTCAAGCTCGGCCGCTGGCTCGACGTGCTCACGCTGCAGCGGCTGCTCTGAGCGACGCGCTCGTCGCGCGCCTGGCCCGCACGCCCGACGCCGTCGCGGCCGCGCTCGCCGCTCGTGCCGCCGACGCGCTGGCCGGGCGGCCCGCCGCCGGCGCATGGTCCGCGACGGAGATCGTCTGCCATCTTCGCGACGTCGACGAGCTCTTCCAGGTCCGGTTCCACACGATCCTCGCCCTGGACGATCCGCCGTTGCTCGTCTGCGGCGCGGCGCCCGTGCACCTCGCCCCGTGGCGGATCGGCGGCGCGGTCGGCCATCCCCTCGATCCGGATCGCTGGGCCGAGGATCGGCAGTACTCGCGCGCCGACGTGGCGGACGCCGTCGGGGCCTTTCGGCGGCGGCGCGGCGAGATCACCGCCCTGCTTCGCGGTCTCACGCCGCGCGAGTGGGAGCGCGGCGGCGTGCATCTGCGCCGTGGCCGGCTCACCCTGACCGAGTGGGTGGCGGCGCTCGCCGCCCACGACGACAACCACCTCGCCCAACTGCAACGCGCCCTCGACGGCCGCGTGTAGTCCGACGCAGTAGACTGGGGCGCGTGGCCCTGCCCGCCGCCCTGCGCGCGTTCCGGCATCGCGACTTCCGCCTCTTCTGGGGCGCCCAGCTCGTCTCGCTGACCGGCACGTGGATGCAGTCGGTGGCCCAGGCGTGGCTCGTGCTGGAGCTGACGAACTCGCCGCTGCGCCTGGGCGCCGTGAGCGCCCTGCAGTTCGCGCCGATCATCGTGCTGTCGTTCTTCACGGGCGCGCTGGCCGACCGGCGTCCCAAGCGCCGGCTCGTCCTGGTGAGTCAGTGCGTGCTGTTCGTGCAGGCGCTGCTGCTCGCGCTGCTGGTGCGGTTCGGCCACGTTCAGTACTGGCACGTGGCCGTGCTCGCGTTGCTCTACGGCGTCGCCAACGCCGTGGACATGCCGGCGCGCCAGGCGTTCGTCGTCGAGATGGTCGCGCGCGACGATCTGCTGAACGCCATCGCGCTGAACTCCTCGATGTTCAACGCCGCGCGCATCGTGGGGCCGGCCCTGGCGGGCTTCGCCATCGCGGCCTGGGGGCTGTCCGTCGCGTTCTTCCTCAACGCGCTGTCGTTCGTGCCCGTCCTGGCCGCGCTCATGGCGCTGCATGCCGAGGGGCGGCCGCACCCGCGGGCGGGCCGCTCGATGAGCGAGGAGATCCGCGAGGGCGTGCGCTACGTGATGCGCACGCCGCGCCTCACGCTGACGCTGGCGATGATGCTGGCCGTGAGCGCGTTCCTGTTCAACTACAACGTGTTCGTGCCGCTCTTCGCGCGCGACGTGCTCGGCCAGGGCGCGCAGGGCTTCGGCCTCCTGATGGCCACGCTCGGCGTCGGTGCCGTCACGGGCGGCGTGACGCTGGCGGCGCTCGGGCGCGGGCGCCTGCCCGTGGCCGCGCTCGCCACGCCCGCGGCCGTGCTGGCCGCGCTCACCGCGACGCTGTCGGTCGTGCACAGCGTGCCGGTGGCGGTGGCGCTCCTGTTCGTGATGGGCTTCTGCGGCATCCTGTTCATGGCGGGCTCCAACTCGACCGTCCAGCTCACCGTGCCCGACGAGCTCCGCGGCCGCGTGCTGAGCCTGAACACGCTCGTCTTCGCCGGCAGCACGCCGATCGGCGCGTTCCTCGTGGGCTCGCTCGCCGAGGCGGCCGGCGTCGCCCTCGCGCTGCTCGTCGCGGGTGCGTGCGGCCTCGTCTCGGTGGTGGCGCTGCTCCTGTGGTGGAACGCGCGCGGTCGCGGCCCGTCGCTGGCGCGCGCGGAGGGAGGCTCGGCGTGACGCGCGTGCGCGTCGGCACGTCGGGCTGGAACTACGCCGAGTGGAAGGGCTCGTTCTATCCCGACACGATGAAGCCGGCCGGGATGCTGCCGTACTACGGCGAGCGCTTCGGCACGGTGGAGGTCAACGCGACCTTCTACCGGATGCCGACGCCCAAGGCCGTCGCGGGCTGGGCCGCCGCCGTCCCCGGCACGTTCACGTTCGTGCTCAAGGCGCCGCAGCAGATCACCCACTTCCGGCGCCTGCGCGACGCCGACGAGCCCGTGCGCGTCTTCTGCGACGTCGCGCGCGGCCTCGGCGCGCGCCTGGGCCCCCTGCTCTTCCAGCTCCCGCCCAACTTCAAGAAGGACGTGGGCCGCCTCGGCGACATCCTCTATATGGTGCCGCCCGACCTCCGCATGGCCTGGGAGTTCCGCCACGACTCCTGGTTCGCCGACGACGTGTACGAGCGGCTCCGCGCGCGCCACGCCGCGCTCGCCATCGTGGAGGACGAGGACAAGACCACGCCGCCCGTCGCCACCGCCGACTGGGGCTACTTCCGC
>DASYTM010000241.1:0-8035 GCA_036002345.1 Candidatus Methylomirabilota bacterium
GCGTGGTGGCCTCCGGCGAGCCGGCGCGCGTGGACGACCTCGCGGCCGCGGCGGTGCCGGCGGCGAGCCGCGCGACGCTCGGCGCGCCCGGCTGGCGCTCGGTGGCCGTGATCCCGCTCGTCACGCAGGGCGGCGTGTTCGGCGCGGTGAGCCTGGCCTCGGCCCGGACGGCGGCGTTCGACGAGGCCGACGTGGAGAGCGCGGCGGAGCTGGCGCAGCCGCTCGCGTCCGCCATCGAGCAGCGGCGCCTGCTCGACGAGGGCCGGCGGCGCGCCGAGGAGCTGGCCGCCCTCTACGCCACGAGCCAGCTCATCACGGCGCGGCTCGACGTGGCCTCGGTGCTGGACCGCATCAGCCGCTCGGTCACCACGCTCATCGGCAGCACGGGCTGCGGCATCGGCCTCCTCGACGTCACGCGCACGCGTCTCGTGCACGCCGCCGCCCACGGCGGGAAGAGCGAGGAATGGCGGGCGCTCGCCCTGCCGCTCGGCGAGGGCCTCATGGGCCGCTGCGCGGAGACGGCCGAGCCGATCCGCGTGGACGACGTGCGGCGCGATCCGCGCTCGGCCCGGCGCGACGTCGACGAGCGCGAGGGCATCCGCTCGATGCTCTGCGTGCCGCTGCGCGTGGGCGGCTCGCTGCTCGGCGTGATCTCGGCGTTCTCGACGCGGCCGGCCGCCTTCTCGGCCCACCACCAGCGCGTGCTGGAGGCGTTCGCCGAGCAGGCGGGCATCGCCATCCAGAACGCCCAGCTCTTCGAGGAGAGCGTGCGGCGCGCGCGGGAGACGCGGGCGCTCCTCGAGGCGGGGCGCGCCGTCACGGCCAGCCTCGACCTCGACCGCACCATCCACGTGATCATGGAGCAGGCGCGCACCGTGCTGGGCGTGGCCTCGTGCGGCATCATGCTGCGCGATCCCGAGACGGGCATCATCTCGTCGGTGGCGAGCCTCGACCTCTCGGAGGAGCTGACGCGCACGGTGCGCATCCGCGAGGGCCAGGGCGTCACCGGCATGGCCATCGCGCAGCGCCGTCCGATGCAGAGCGCGGACCTCTGGAACGACCCGCGCGTGCAGTATCCCGAGCTGCCGAAGGCGCAGGGGCTGCGCTCGCTGCTGGCGGCCCCGCTGCGCGTCGGCGACGGCGCCATCGGCGCCATCATCGTGCTCCGCGGCGACGTCCACGAGTTCTCACCGGCGGAGGAGGAGCTGCTGATGGCGCTGGCCGACCAGGCCGCCATCGCCATGGAGCACGCGCGGCTCTACGAGCGGCTGGAGGCACGCGTGGCCGACCGGACGCGCGAGCTGGACCAGCAGAAGCGCTTCGTGGAGGTCGTGCTGGAGACGCTGCCGCTGGGCGTGTTCGTCCTCGACGCGAGCCTCGCCGTGGTCCGCGCGAACCCGGCCGGCGCCGCCTCGCTCGGCGAGGCGCCCGCCGGCAAGTCGTTCTCCGCGCTCCTGCCCACCGCGCGCGCGGCCGAGGTGGAGGCGTTCCTCCGGGGCGCCTTCACGAGTCGCGGCGTGGACACCGTCGAGCACGAAATGGTCGTGGGCGGCGAGGTGCGCGTGTTCCGGCTCACGGTGGCGCCGCTGGCGGGCGCGGCCGCCCACATCGTGCTCCTCGTGGCCGACGTCACGCGCGCCAAGCAGCTCGAGCGCCAGATGCTCCTGACCGAGCGGCTCACCACCGCGGGCCGGCTCGCCGCGGGCGTGGCGCACGAGCTGAACAACCCGCTCGCCACCATCGCGGGCTGCGCGGAGTCGCTCACGTCGCGGCTGGGCGAGGGTGGGCTCGCGGACCGCCCCGAGCTCGGCGAGTTCCGCGGCTATCTCAAGCTGATCGAGGAAGAGGCCTTCCGCTGCAAGGAGATCACCAGCAGCCTCCTGCAGTTCGTGCGCGAGCCCGGCGATCGCCGCGTGGCCAGCGACCTGAACGCCGTCGTGCAGAAGACGATCGAGCTGCTCTCGCACCAGTCGCGGTTCGTGGACAGCCGCTTCCTCACCGCGCTCGGGGACGACCTGCCCCCGGCCGTGATCAACGAGGGCCAGTTCCGCCAGGTGTTCCTCGGCATCGCCTCCAACGGCCTGGAGGCCATGGACGGGCGGGGCCGCCTCACCCTCCGCACCCGCGCCATCCGCGACGAGGTGGAGGTGGAGTTCGAGGACGAGGGCCCGGGCATCTCCGAGGAGATCCTCGGCCGCATCTTCGATCCGTTCTTCACCACCAAGCCGCCGGGACAGGGGACGGGCCTCGGCCTCGCGATCGCGCAGGGCATCGTGGCCGATCACGGCGGCCGCATCGAGGTCGAGAGCCGCCCGGGCAAGGGGAGCATCTTCCGCGTGGTGGTGCCCGCAGAACGCAGCCACGACAATCTATGACAGGCCACCCACGGCGCAAGCCGGGCTGGAGGCACTCGCGACAATGAGCCGAGCCATCCGGGTCCTGGTTGCCGACGACGAGAGCCGGCTGCGCGAGCTGCTCGTGCGCGAGCTCGGCCGCAAGGGGCACGAGGTCGAGGGCGTGGGCGACGGCGAGGCCGCCCTGGAGCGGCTGCGCGAGGCCGCCTACGACGTCGTCATCCTCGACATGAAGATGCCGCGCAAGGAGGGCATCGAGGTCCTCCGCGAGCTCGGCGATTTCCCCGAGCATCCCCAGGTGATCGTGATGACGGGCTTCCAGGAAGTCGCGAACGCCGTGGAGGCCATGAAGCTGGGCGCCTACGACTATCTGACCAAGCCGACGAAGATCGAGGAGCTCGACATCGTCGTCCGCAAGGCGGCCGAGAAGGGCCAGCTCCTGCGCGAGAACCAGGCCCTGCGCGCCCACGCCGAGGGCGCCGCGCCATTCTCGGGGATCCTCACCAAGAGCCCGCTCATGCACGAGGTGCTGCGCGTGGTCGAGCGCGTGGCCCCCACGGACTCCGCGGTGCTGGTGCTCGGCGAGAGCGGCACGGGCAAGGAGCTGGTGGCGCGCGCCATCCACGAGCGCTCGGGGCGCGCGGAGCGGCCGTTCGTGCCGATCCACTGCGGCGCCCTGCCGCGCGAGATCCTCGAGTCCGAGCTGTTCGGCCACGAGAAGGGCGCCTTCACGGGAGCCATCGCCGCCAAGCCCGGGCTCATCGACGTGGCCGACGGCGGCACCCTGTTCCTCGACGAGATCGGCGAGATGGAGCCCGACAGCCAGGTCAAGCTCCTGCGCGCGCTGGAGACGGGCATGTTCTTCCGCGTGGGCAGCACGCGCTCGCGGACGGTGGACGTGCGCATCGTGGCCGCCACCAACAAGGACCTCGCGGAGGCGTTGCGCACCGGCGACTTCCGCCAGGACCTCTTCTACCGGATCAACACGATCTCCGTCACGCTGCCGCCGCTCCGCGACCGCCGCGAGGACATCGCGATGCTCGCGCAGCATTTCGTGGAGGCCAACGCCGCCTACGGCGCCAAGCGCCTGAGCGCGGGGGCGCTCGCGGCCCTGGAGGTCTACGCGTGGCCGGGCAACGTGCGCGAACTGCTCCACGCCGTCGAGCGCGCGGTGATCCTGTCGCGCGGCGACGAGATCCAGCCCTCGGACCTGCCGCCCGAGGTCCTCGGCGGCGCCGCGCCGCCGCCCGCCGCGGGCAGCGCCGCGGCCACGGGCGGGAGTCTGGAGACGATGGAGCGGCAGCACATCACCGCCACGCTCCGCCAGGTCGGCGGCCACCGCGGCAAGGCCGCCGCGCTCCTTGGCATCGATCCCAAGACCCTCTACCGCAAGATCATCGGCTACAACATCAGCCCCGACGAGTTCCGCTGAGCCCGACGCGTCGATAGGAGAAGGTGTCGGGCGGTCCCGGCGTGTTCGGGCTTAATGCCCGGAGGCGCGCGGCCGACCGCGCCGCGCCGGCACGAAGAAACACGCACTTGGCACGCCGCACGTCTGGCACCCGCCTTGCTCCTTCCACAGCGGCTCGCAATTGTCGAACATGAAAGAGGTCCAGATGACTCGAGTGCTGGTGATCGAACAGGATTCCCCGACGACGCATGCCCTCGGCCTCGCCTGCCTGCAGCGCGGGATCGGCGTCGCCTTCGCGGACAACGTGTGCGAAGGCGTGCGCGTGATGCTGGAGGCGATGGTCGACCTCGTGCTCGTCGACGGCGCCACGCTGCGGCTGGCCCCGCGGGAGCTGGCGTCGCTGTTCGAGCGCGTCGCGCCCGGCGTCCCCGTGGTGGTCGCCGTGCGGCCGGACGCGCCGCTCGACGCGCGCGTGGCCCTGGAGCTGGCGGGCTTCCGCGTGCTGACCAAGCCCGTGAGCGTCGACGAGCTCGTGGAGAAGGCGGGCGTCTGATGCTCGGGCGCCTGATCTTCGTGGCCATCCTGCTCCTGGGCGTGTTGATCACGTCCCTGGAGCTGTCGGCCAACGCCCGCGCCCGCAAGGAAGCGCGCCGGGCCGCGTCGGTCGCCGACGTGGTTACCGGCCGCGGCCCGGACGCGAGCCTGCCCAGCGCCCCCGAGGCCGACGAGGCGCCGCCGGCGGCCTCGCCGACCATCACCTACTGAGCGATCCTCCCCGCGAGGTTGCGCCCTCGCGAAGTGCGTGTAAGATTTTGAATGTCGGCCGGCATCGGCCGACCTCGCCCCCGACGAGAACGGACTCTTCCGGTTCGCGGGGCGGGACTGACAGCGGAAGAGAGTTCGGGGGAATGTCCTATGGCGTCCAAGCTGTACATCGGCGGTCTGGCCTATTCCACGACGAGTGAAGGGCTGCGCGAGTACTTCGCGCAGAGCGGCAACGTGCTGTCGGCCACGGTCATCACGGATCGGTTCTCGGGGCAGTCGCGCGGGTTCGGGTTCGTCGAGATGGCGACGGCGGAGGAGGCGCAGAACGCGATCTCGCAGCTGAACGGCCGCGAGCTCGACGGGCGCCGGATCACCGTCGAGATCTCGAATCCCCAGGCTCCGCGCACCGGCGGGGGCGGGGGTGGCGGTCGTCCGGGCGGCGGCGGTGGCCGTCCCGGCGGCGGGCGTCCGGGCGGCGGTGGCGGCCGCGAGAGCGGCTACGCCCACCGGCCCTCCAAGCCGGTCAAGTGGTAGTACACGGCAGTACGAGGTGAGGCGCGTCTAGCGCCGAGCCGAGTCTAGAAATTTGGAATACGGCTGTACAAAGGCCGATCCCGACCGGGATCGGCCTTTGACGTTCAGCGCCCCCGCAGCGCGAGCTCCCGTACCCGCGCCGGCGTCACCGGCAGCGCGGTGAGCGGCGCGTCCCGCGCGCCGAGCGCGTCGCACACGGCGTTGGCGATGGCGGCGCCCATGCCCGGGTTGCCGCACTCGCCGAGCCCGCGCAGCCCCAGCGGATTCGTCGTCGCGCGCACCTCCTGGTAGAAGCCCTCCACCGGCGGCACGTCGGTCGCGTACGGCAGCGCGTAGTCCATGAGCGTGCCGGAGAGGAGCTGACCCTGCGCGTCGTACTCGAGGCTCTCGCCGAACGTGTTGCCGATCCCGAACGCGACGCCGCCCACGAGCTGGGCGTCCACGAGCGCGGGGTTCACGGCGCGGCCGACGTCGGCGCCCACCACCACGCGACGGAGCGTCGTCACGCCCGTCTCGGGATCGACGTCCGCCACCGCCGCGCACGCGCAGCCCGCGTAGGTCAGCTTCTTCACCTCGAACGACGCGCCCGCGGCCAGGCGGCGCTCCGCGGCCAGGTCGGCGAGCGTCACGCGCTGGCCGCCGGCCGCGAGGACGCCGCGCGCGTAGGTCACCTCGGCCTCGGGCACGCCGAGCCTCACGGCTGCGCGCGCCGTCGCCTCGACGATCAGCTTCTGCGCGGCGAGGTGAGCGGCGTTACCGGCCGTGATCGTGCCGCGCGAGCCGTAGGTGCCGACCCCGCTCTCGACGGCCGCGGTGTCGGCGTGACGGACGTCGAAGTGGTTCGCGGGCAGGCCGAGCGCCTCGCCGAGGATCTGCGCGAGGACCGTCTCGAGCCCGGGGCCCATCGATGAGGCGCCGGTGTCGACGACCAGGCGACCGTTCGAGAGCGCTTCGACGTGCGTGGTCTCGAACGGCCCGAGCCCGGTCTTCTCGACGTAGACGGCGAGGCCGATCCCGCGGCGCAGCCCGCCGGCGCGCGCGTTGAGCGTCGCCTGCTCGGCGCGCTCGCGCGGATAATCGAGCCGGCGCAGCAGCTCTTCGAAGAGGGCGGGGAAGTCGCCGGAGTCGTAGACGGTGTTGACGCCGAAGGACTTGGTGCCGCAGTCGTACGGCATCTCGCCGGCGGCTATCAAGTTTCGCCGCCGCAGCTCCGCGGGGTCGAGCCCGAGCCGCGCCGCGCCCGCGTCGAGCAGCCGCTCGCGCACGAAGTTGCACTCCGGACGTCCCGGCGAGCGCAGCGTGCCGGCGGGCGTCTTGTTCGTGACCACCGACCAGAGATCGCACGCGTAGTTCGGCACGCGATAGGGCCCGGGCAGCAGCGCGGCGCCGAACTCCGCGGGGACCAGGGCCGCCGTCCGCACGTAGGCGCCGATGTCGGCGCGGATCGTCGTGCGCACGGCGAGGATGCGCCCCTCGGCGTCGAAGCCGATCTCAATGTCGTAGCCGACCTCGCGGGCGTGGTTGGCGGCCATGAGGTTCTCGCGACGGCTCTCGATCCAGCGCACGGGCCGGCCGAGCTTGATGGCCGCCAGCGGCACCAGGATGTCCTCCGGGTAGAGCTCGCCGCGCACGCCGAAGCCGCCGCCGACGTCCACCTCGGTCAGGCGCAGGGCGCCGAGCGGGATGCCGAAGATGGGAGCCAGGATCGTGCGGTTGATGTGGATGCACTTGGTCGAGCCGATGAGGTGCAGCTCGCCGCCGCGCGGGTCGGGCGGCACCGCGACGAGGCCGCGCGTCTCCAGCGCCGCCGCCGTCTGGCGCGGGTACCGGAAGCGCTCGCGGAGCACCACGGCCGCCTGGGCCAGCGCGGCGTCCGCGTCGCCGACGCGCATCGTGATGGTCGCGACGTTGTTGGATTCGGTGCCGGGGAAGAGCCGGGGCGCTCCCGGCGCGGTGGCCGCGGCCACGGACGGGCACGCGGGCAGCACGTCGTAGGCGACGTCGATCAGCTCCAGCGCGTCGAGCGCGGTGTAGGCGTCGTCGGCGACGACGAGCGCGACCGGCTCGCCCACGTAGCGGACCACGTCGCGCGCGATCGCGGGCTGCAGGTAGCGATCGGCGCCCGCGGGCGCCGGCACCCGGTTGGGGATGACGGCCGCGGCGGGAACGTCGGCGGCGGTGAGGACCAGCCGCACGCCCGGGAGGTCGCGGGCCCGCTTGGCGTCCAGCGACACGAGACGCGCGTGGGCGTGGGGCGAGCGCAGCACGGCCGCGTGCAGCATCCCGGGCACGCGGACGTCCTCGACGAAGCGGCCCGCGCCCGTGACGAGCCGCTCACCACCAAGCCTTGGGTGAGACTCCCCGATCATGTGCTGGCCGCTCCGGTCTCGACGTCGGCGAAGTACAGCAGATCGAGCGAGCCGGGAGAGTGGCCGAGCTTGGTCAGCATGACGGCGGCCTCGCTGCGGTGCTGCGTGGCGTGATTCACCTGGTGGATCAGCTGCTGCCACAGCGGATAGGCCCAGGGCTCGCCCTGCATGTTCGTGTACTTCACGACGCGCCCGACCGCCGCGTCGTCCAGCCCCGCCACGAAGGCCTGCGTGTCGCGCTCGATCACCGCCCAGCGCGCCCGGATGGCCGCGAGGTCGGGAAAGTCGGCGGCGGCCGGCATCGCGCGCGGGAAGCGGCCGTGCCAGCGCTCGAGATAGAGCCACTGGGCGCCCATGATGTGCACGAGCGTGTCGCGGATCGAGTCGAAGCTGGCCCCGCCGCCGGCACGGAGCTGCTCGCTGGTGAGCCCCGCGCTCGTGTCGAGGATGCGCCGGTTCGCCCAATCGTTGTAGCGGTACAGCGACCCGATGACCTCGGTGAGCACAGTCAGCGGTGGTCGAGGAGCGCCCCGGGTGCCCCTGGGCGCTCCGAGCGCGGGACATCGCGGCGCGCCCCGGGTTTCCCGGGGCGCGACGAGCGC
>DASYTM010000242.1:0-16077 GCA_036002345.1 Candidatus Methylomirabilota bacterium
CATCTCCTTCTTGAAGATCGGCCAGACCCTCATGGGCTCTGCTCCCCCGCCACCACGTGCAGGAAGACCTCCTCCAGCGTCATGCCCACGCCGCGCAGCTCGCGCAGGTCCCAGCCCTTCTGGGCGGCGAGCTGGAACACCTCGCCGCGCACGTCACGCCCGCGCGCCGACTCGACCTCGAAGCGGCCGCTCCCGTCAGAGACCGAGAGGTCCTTCACGGCCACCACGCCGGGGATGACCCGCAGCGCGTCGCGGATCGCGTCCGGCGAGGGCGCGCCGATCTCCACCTCCACGCGCGCGGTCGGGAAGAACTGCTCGACGAGCGTGTCGATGGGCCCCTGGGCCACGATCGCGCCCTTGTTGATGATCACCACCGAGGAGCACACCATCGAGACCTCGGGCAGGATGTGCGTGGAGAGGATCACCGTGTGCTCGCCGGCCAGCGACTTGATGAGGTCCCGGATCTCCTTGATCTGCGCGGGGTCGAGCCCGATGGTCGGCTCGTCGAGGATGAGCACGGCCGGGTCGCTCACGATGGCCTGGGCCAGTCCCACGCGCTGCCGGTAGCCCTTGGAGAGCTTGCCGATGAGCCGGTTCTGGACGTCGGCCACGCGGCACCGGTCCATGGCGTCGGCCACGCGCTTCTTGCGCTCGCCGCGCGGCACGCCCTTGATCTCCGCCACGAACTCCAGATACGGCGCCACGCGCAGATCGGTGTAGAGCGGGACGCTCTCCGGCAGGTAGCCGATACGCCGGCGGACCTCCATGGACTCGCGGAAGACGTCGAAGCCAGCCACCCGCGCGGTGCCCCCGCTGGCGGGCATGAAGCACGACAGGATCCGCATCGTAGTGGACTTCCCGGCCCCGTTGGGACCGAGAAAGCCGACGATGTCCCCGGCCGCGACGCTGAACGACACGTCGCGGATCGCGGTGACGGGCCCGTAGTGTTTGGTGAGGTTCTGGACTTCGATCATCCGGCCAACTCCGGATTATACAGCCGGCGGCGCGGAGGGCAACGTCACAGGCATGATGGCGGCCATCCAGTCGGGCACGGCGATCATCTTCGACGTGGCCGGGTCCCACACCGCGTGCAGCGTCGAGCCCGAGGCCACGCGCTCGCCGCGGTCGTTGACCAGCTCGTAGCCGAAGCGGAACGAGGCGCGCTTGCGCTCGGCGATCCAGCAGCGCGCCTCCAGCAGGTCGTCGAGCACGGCCGGCTTGTGGTAGCGCACCACGGCCTCGACCACCGGCATGTGGACTTTCTGGTCGATGTCGGAGATCGCGTGGCCCTGCTGGCGCAGGTACTCGACGCGCGCCACCTCGAAGTAGGTCAGGTAGTGGCCGTAGTACACGACCTTCATGCAGTCGGTCTCGGCGTAGCGGACGCGGATGCTGGTGGTGGCGATCACAGGTACTGGCCGTACCGGATCTTCTCGACCACGCTGCGCACGCGCTTGTAGCGGTCGATGGCGTCGAGGAGGTCCTGGGTGTCGACGAGGGACGCCTGCGCGCCGTCGGCCACGAGGTGCACCTTCTCCTCGAGGGCGCGGCGGAGGATCTCGGTGATGTCGGCGCCGCTCATGCCGCCCATCATGGGCAGGATCTTGCGATAGTCCACGGCGTCGAAGAGCGGGCGCCCGGCCGTCCGCTCCGTGCGCGCCTTGATCAGCTCGAGGATCTCGCGCTGCTCGTCGGCGTCGGGCAGCGCGACCTCCACCAGGTGGTCGAGGCGGCCCGGCGCCACCAGCGCGGAGTCCACGGCATCGGTCCGGCTCGTGGAAGCGATGACGAGGATGCGCGCCGATTCCGGCACGGCATCGAGCCGCTCGCAGAGCGTGGCCACCAGCCGCGCGCTCGCCTCGCGGGCCTGCGGCGGCGGCAGCAGGTGCTCGAGCGACAGGGCCTCGGCCTCGTCGAGGAAGAGGACGGACTTCCCCTCGCCGAGCGCGATTCTCAAGATCTCCTGGAGCAGGTCGCCGGTGTTCGCGGCGAACTTCGACGTGAGGTTGAAGAGCTTGACGTGATAGAAGATCGCCTCCGCGGAGGCGGCGAGGGCGCGCGCGAGCTTCGACTTGCCCGTGCCCGGCGGCCCGTAGAGCAGCACCCCCTTGGGCGGCGTGATCCCCCACTCGTGGTAGAGCTCGGGCTTCGTCAGGGCGTGCGCGAAGCCGCGCACGGCGGCCTTCGCCTGCCGGAGGCCTCCGATGTCGTCGAAGGAGACGTTCGGGCGGATGTCGGTCTCGATGCGGCCGGTGAGATCGCCGAACTTCTCACCGAGCTTCGCGAAGACGTCCTCGATGCGGCGCTGGAGCGCCCAGCGGAGGTCGTCGGCCTCGAGCTTCGACATGGGCGCCAGTATACCCGGCCGCGTCAGGACGCGGCGGGCGCCGCCGGCCGCGCGAGCCCCATGGACAGCGCCGCCCCCGCGAGCAGCGAGGACGCGAGGATCGTCCACATCGAGGCGTAGCCGAGGGCGTGCGCGACCCAGCCGAAGAGGAAGGCGCCCGCCGCCTGCCCGACGAGGAACATCGCGCTGAACACGCCGACGGCGGTGGCGCGCCGCGCGGGCGCCGCCACGTCGGTGACCAGCGCGGCGAGCCCCGGGTACAGGAAGCCGTGCGCCCCGCCCGACAGGAGCCCGGCCAGGAACAGCACCGGCACCACCGGCGTCGTGCTGTGGCGGCCCACGAGGAGGCCCATGATGGCGAGCAGCGCGGGCGCGCTCGCCTGGAGGAACATCGAGGGCACGATGACGGCGCGCCGGCCCCGCGTGTCGATCAGGCGCCCGCCGAACACGCGCACGGCGATGGCCGCGCCCGCGTAGGCCGTATAGAAGAGCGAAAGCGTGGTCACGGCGAGGCTGTGCGCGAACGTCGGCAGGAACGCGAAGATCGTGCCCGAGCCGAGACCGAAGAACAGGCTCACCACCATGTGGCGCTGGAGCACGTCCTCGAGTCCGGCGCGCATCCAGCCGGGCGCGGGCGCGGTGGCCGTGGCCGGGCGGTTGCCGCCCAGCCGGGCCACGAGCGCGAGCGGCACCGCGCCGAGCGCCGCCGAGATCACGAAGAGCGTGCGGAAGCCCGCCTGGCGGACGATCCACTCGCCGAGGAGCGGCGCGATGGCGGTGGCCACGAAGCCCGACACGCCGAAGATGCCGAGGGCCCAGCCGCGCTGCGAGGCGGGCACGAGGTCCACCACGTACGAGAACATCGCGACGAAGTAGATGGAGAAGCCGATGCCGTGCAGCGCGCGCACGAGCGCGAACACGCCGATCGTGTCGACGGCGATGGGCAGCAGCGAGGCGGCGAGGACGAGCGCGCAGCCGCCGACCATGAAGACGCGCCGGCCGAGCGCGTCGACCCACGGCCCCACGAGCGGCTGGCACACGATGCCCACGGCGCTGTAGACGCCCATGACGAGACCGATGGCGACCTCGGTGCCGCCGAGATCGTGGACGTGCAACGGCAGGAGGACGTAGCCGTTCAGGCTGAGGCTGAAAAAGAAGTTCGTGAGCGTCGCCCGCACGAAGGCGTTGTGTGCGAGAATCGACACGCGCGCGATTATCGCATGACGACCATCGACGCCACGCTGCGCGGCGCCGTCGCGGGCGCCGGCGACGACCTGACGCTCACCCTCGATCCGGCGCTCCAGGGTCTTCCCGACACCGCTCACGGCGGCTCCGTGCTCGCCCTCTTCGACGTGCTCGCCGCGCGGCGCGGCGCGCGCGCGCTCTCCGGCCGGTATCATCGGCGCGTGCCGCTCGGCGTGCCCCTGGCGCTGACACTCGCGCGCGAGCCCGACGCCCTCGTCTGCCGCGTGACCGATCCCGCCGGCGGCGCCGTCCTCGTCGACGGCCGCGTCGCCGCGGCAGTCGGCGCGCTTGCAACAGCGCCGCGCCCCGACCCGGACCTTGCAACAGCGTCACCGCTGCCCGTCTCGAGGACGTGCTTCGCGTGCGGTATCGAGAACCCGCTGGGGCTGCGCGTGCGTCTCGGCTTCGACGCGCGCGCCGTCGGCGGCGCGTGGACGCCACGGCCGGGCTTTCGCGAGTCCGACGGGCGCCTGGCCCCGGCCGCGCTCACCACGCTGCTCGACGAGGCCGCGTTCTGGCTCGGCGCGCTCGCCACCGGCGAGTCGGGGATGACGACGGAGCTCGCGGTCACGCTCCACGGCGACGTCGACGCCGACGGCCCCGTGCTCGTGACCGGCGAGCGCGCGGCCGCGCGCCCCCGCGCCGGCGACTCGCGCTACTGGGAGACGCGCGTGAGCGCCACGGACGCGGCGGGCCGGCCGCTCGCGACGGCGGCGATCACGTTCGTCGCCGTGCGCGGCGCCGCGCGCCGGCTGGTGACGGGCCTGCTCGCCCTGAACCCGCCCGACGTCCTGCGCCGCGTCTTCCCCGCCTACTGCGCCTGATACCGCCGCCCGCGCGCTGACGCCGGGTGTCCGCGCGGCACCGCCGGTGTCCGTCTGCCGCCACCGGCCTCGCGGCAACTGCCCATCAACGCGACGGTGCGGACTCTGGCGCTCTCCTTGCTTCCGTTGGCGACGGCGCGGTGCGTTCACCGCGTAACTCACCGGTAGCGGAGGCCACGATGGACGAGGATCGGTACGAAGCGGTTCTGCGGCGCGTCGAGGACTTGGAAAGCGAGGTCCGGATCTGGCGTCGCGCGGCTACGGGCCTGACGCTGGCCATCATCGCGCTGGCCACGATGGGCCTGGCGATCCCGCGCGGGCGGATTGTCGAGGCGCAGAAGTTCGTGCTGAAGGACGCCGAGGGGCGTGTGCGTGCGGAGCTCGGGCCGAGCGACACGGAGAAGCAGATCGCGCTGCGCTTCAAGGACGAGATCGGCTCGCCGCGCCTCACGCTGGGCGTGGAGGGCGAGTCCTCGCTGCTCGTGCTGAGCGACAAGAGCGGGCGGCCGCGCATCGGCATGGTCACGCTCGCCGAGGGCGTCCCCGGCCTGACCTTCTACGACACCACGGGCCGCGCGCGCGCCGAAGTCGGCCTGGCCCGCGAGGGCGAGGCCAGCGTCACGCTCCTCGACGCGCGCGGCGGCCCCGTCTGGAAGTCGCCCTAGCCGTAGGGTGCACCCGCGGGGCCGGGCCCGGTGCTCGGCCCCCTGTTCGACCTCGCAAATCGACGCTGCGGTGCGCCTGCCGACGTGCACCGATGTTCAGCCGGAACCGACGCGATACCCGAAACACGGGTCTCACAGGGGACCGGCCGCCGGCCCCGGCCCCGCGACAGCGCGTTACGCCTTGAGATGCTTGTCGAAGAAGGCGAGGCAGCGCTTCCAGGCGTCGTCGGCGGCCTCCTTGCGATAGACCTGAGGCCGGTCGTCAGAGAAGAAGGCGTGCGGCGCGCCCGGGTACAGGACGAACTCCACGTTGGGGTTCGTCTTCTTCAGCTCGGTCTCGAAGGCCTTCACGTCGGCGGACGGAATGCCCGCGTCGGCGTCGCCGTAGAGCCCGAGCACCGGCGCCTTGATCTTCGACGCGACGGCGAAGGCGTCCACGCCCGGCGTGTCGTTGTACACGCGCTTGACGTGCCCGTACCACGGCACGGCCGCCGTCACGTCGGGGTTCTCGGCCGAGAAGTGCAGCGTCAGCGCCCCGCCGCCGCAGAAGCCCGTGACGCCGATCCGGTCCGGCCGCGCCCACGCCTGCTGCTTGGCGAAGTCGGCGGCGGCGCGGATGTCGCCGAGGTACTGCTTGCGGCCGATGGAGGCGGAGATCTTCGCGAGCTCGGGCTGCGGCCGGCCGAACATGAGCCCCTCGCGGAAGAAGAGCTCGGGCGCGATCGCGTAATAGCCGGCCTGGCCGAAACGGCGCACCACGTCCTTGTTCTGGTCGGTGTTGCCCGTGAAGCCAGAGATCACCACCACGATCGGGTAGCGTCCCTGGCGCTCCGGCCGCGCGTCATAGGCCGGGATCTTGGTGCCGCCCACGTTCAGGTCGATATCGCGCGCCAGGATGCCGCGGGTGTCGGTGGCGACCTGGCCGAGCGTGATGCCTGGCGTGAGCACGCCGCCCACGGTGGTGAACGCGCCGAACTTCATGACTTCCCTGCGGCTCAGCGGATTGACGGCCATGAACGCCTCCTCGGGACGGGGTGGATGCGAACGCGGTAACAAGCCCGGTGGCCACCGGGTTCCCGCCCGGTGCTACACGATATTGCGGGCGCGCAGATCTGCCAACTCCTCCCGGCTCAGGCCGAGGCGGCCGCAGTAGACCGCCTCGTTGTCGGCGCCGACCTCGAGCGGGCCGGCGTGGCGCACCTCACCGGGCGTCGCGGACAGGCGCGGGACGACGCCGACCATGTGGAGCAGGCCGCCGAGTGGGCTCGGCAGGTCCAGGATGTTGGCGCGCGCGCGTATCTGAGGATCCTCGAAGATGTCGCGCACGCTCGCCACGCGCGAGCACGGCACCTCGGCCGCGTCGAGCCGCGCCAGGGCGTCGGCGGCGTCGAGGGCACCGACCCAGCCCGCCACCGCGCCGTCCACCTCGTCGCGCCGCGCGATGCGCGCCGCCATCGTCGGGAACTCGCTCACGAGCGCCGGCCGCGACATCGCCTTCACGGCGAGCCGCTCGAACATGCGGTCGTTGGTGCACGCGATGGCGATGAAGCCGCCGTCGCGCGTCGCGTAGTGATTGTGCGGCACCACGTACTCGGTGGCGGAGCCGATGCGCTCGCGCACGTAACCCGTCGCGCCGTACACGGGAATCAGCTCGTCGAGCATGCGCAGCATCGGCTCGTACAGCCCGACGTCCACCACCTGGCCCTCGCCTGTGCTCTCGCGGTGACGGAGCGCGACGAGCGCGCCGAGGGCGCCGAACGCGCCGGCGAGATAGTCGGGGATCGTCGGCGTGCCGGGGCTCACGGGGGGCCGATCGGGATGGCCGGAGAGATACGACGCGCCGCTGACCGCGGCGGCGATGCGGCCGAAGCCCGGGCGCTCGCGCGCCGGCCCCGTCTGGCCGAACGCCGAGATCCGCACCATCACGAGCCCCCGGTTGACGGCGCGGAGGTCGTCCCAGCCGAGGCCCCAGCGCTCCATGGTCCCGGGGCGGAAGTTCTCGGCGAGCACGTCGGCGGTCGCGGCGAGGCGCTTGAGGAGGGCCTGGCCCTCGGGGGCGCGGAGGTTGCACGTGATCGACTGCTTGTTGCGCGACTCCACGAGCCACCAGTCCGGCCGGCCGCTCGACGCGCGGCGGCCGAGGCGGCGCAGGTCGTCGCCGACGCCGGGCTGCTCGATCTTGATCACGGTGGCGCCGAACTCGCCGAGCAGCGTGCAGCAGAAGGGCGCGGCCACGAAGGTGGCGCAGTCGAGGACGGTGAGGCCGGCGAGCGCCTGCACTAGGCCTGCTTCTTCTCGGCCTCGACCCAGGCCTGCCACTCGTCGGGGACGTGGCCGATCGTCACCTTGCCGCCGTTGCGGACGAGCGGCGTGCGCAGCAGACGCGGCTCCGTCAGCGCGCGCTCGACCAGGCGCTGCGGCGAATCGAGCGCCACGCGGAGCCGCAGCGCCTTGTACGCCGCGCTCTCCGTGTCGATGCAGGCGGCGCCGAAGCGGTCGCCGAACCGCCGGAGCTCGCCCTTGGACATGGGGCGCTCCTTCAGATCGACGAAGTGCACGGGGATCCGGCGCTCGGCGAAGAACCGCTGGGCCTTGCGCGTGTCCTGGCAGTCCGTGTAGCCGAAGATCTGAACGTTTATTGGAGCGGGGTCCGCGAGTCCGGCTCGCTGCGTGGGTGGCCTGTTCTAGGCACGTTCCGGCTCCGTGCGCCTCTGCCCGTGTCCGGGCTCTTGCTCCCGCGCTCGCCGCGCGGCGGCCTGCAATTCGTCCCAGACGCTCATGGGCACGGGCGGATGGCCCAGCGGGTTCGTGCGGCCGCTGCGCTCACCGTGGTAGTCGGAGCCGCCCGTCGCGACGAGCCCGTGCGCCCGGCACAGCTCCTTGTAGTGCGCGACCTGGGTCGCGGAGTGCTCGGCGTAGATGGCTTCGATGCCCATGAGGCCGGCGTCCACCAGCTCGGGGATCAGCGCGTCGCGATCGGCGAGCCCCGGATGAGCGAAGACCGGCACGCCGCCGGCGCGCCGGATCACACGCACGGCCTCGGCGGGCGTCAGCCGCTTGCGCGGGACGTTCGCGGGCCCGTTGGCGTGGAGATACTTGTCGAACGCCTCGCGCACGGACTTCACGTAGCCGCGGCTCACCATGACCTGCGCGACGTGCGGGCGGCCCGGCGAGCCCTCCTTGACGATCGCGAAGACCTCGGCAGGATCGATCGGCATCCCGAGCTCCGCGAGCCGCGCGGCGATCCGGTGCACGCGGGCCGCGCGCTCGACGCGCTGCTCGCGCAGGAAGTCCTGGAACCACGCCGCCGCATGATCCACGTAGTAGCCGAGGACGTGGACCTCGGCCCCGGGCACGTCACAGTTGATCTCGAGGCCGGGCACGATCGTGAGCGGCGGATGCTTCGTCGCCTCGTCCATCGCCTCGGCGAGACCGTCGGTGGAGTCGTGATCGGTGATCGCGAGCACGCGCACGCCGCGGCGCGCTGCCGCGCTCACGAGCTCGCGCGGCGTGAGGGTTCCGTCGGACGCGGTGGTATGCGAGTGGAGGTCGACGCCGCCCGTCATCCGTGCGCGGTGAGGTAGGCCAGCATCGTGCGCACGGGGGCGCCGGTGGCGCCCTTGGGGCCGGTCGGCGTGTCCTTCTCGACGAAGGCGGGGCCCGCGATGTCCATGTGAGCCCACGGTGTGTCGCCCGCGAACTCGCTCAGGAAGAGGCCGGCGGTGATGGCGCCTCCGCCGCGCGGGCCGACGTTGTTGAAGTCGGCGACGTCGCTCTTGAGGTTCTCGCGGTACTCGTCGATCAGCGGCAGCTGCCACGCGCGCTCCCCCGCCTCGTCGGCGGCGCGGAGGAGGCGGTCGGCCAGCCCCTGGTCGTTCGCGAAGAGGCCCGAGCAGAGCGGGCCCAGCGCGATGACACAGGCGCCGGTGAGCGTGGCCATGTCCACGACCTCGTCGGCGCCGACCTTCTCGCGCGCATAGCAGAGCGCGTCGGCGAGCGTGAGCCGCCCCTCCGCGTCGGTGTTGCCGATCTCGACGGTGATGCCGTTCATGGCCTTCAAGATGTCGCCGGGCCGGATGGCCGAGCCGGACGGCATGTTCTCGGTGGCGGCGATGAGCCCGTGCACCTCGACGGCGGGCGCCAGCTTCGGCAGCGCGCGCATGATGGCGAGCACGGCGGCGGCGCCGGACATGTCGTCCTTCATCCGCAGCATGCCCTCGGCGGGCTTGAGGTCGAGGCCGCCCGAGTCGAACGTGATGCCCTTGCCGATGACGGCCACTTTGCGGCGGCGGCGGCCCGAGGGCGCGTAGGTGAGGTGGATGAACTTCGGCGGCTGCTCGCTGCCCGCGGCCACGCCCAGAAAAAGACCCATACCCATCCTCTGGCACTCGGCGCGATCGAAGACTTTCAGGCCGAGCTTCGCGTCTTTGGCGATCTCGGCCGCGACCTTGGCGAGGTACGTGGGGTGCACATCGTTGGCAGGGCTGTTGACGAGGTCGCGCGCGAAGCACGCGGCCTCCGCGAACACCTCGCCGGTGCGCGCGCCGTCGGCGGCGTCGCGGCGGCGGCGCGCGTCGGGCTCCACCACGCTCAGCGACTCCACCCGCTTGTCGGTCTTCTCGCGCTTGTAACGGTCGAACGTGTAGGCGCCGAGCAGCGCGCCCTCCGTGGCGGCGTGGGCGCGGGCCCGCGTGGGCAGCCGATCGCCCAGCACCTCGATGGCCGCCGACCGGGCGCCCAGGTCGCGGGCGCGGCGCAGCCCCGCGGAGGCCGCGCGCCGGATCGTCTCCAGCGTCAGGTCCACGCGCTTGCCGAGCCCGACGACGACCACGCGGCGGGCGGGAATGTCGCCGTTCACGTGCAGGTGCGTGACGGCCGCCGGCTTGCCGGCGAAGCGCTCGGCCTCGAGGACCTCCGAGAGCTGGCCGTCGAGGGCCTTGTCGAGACGCGCGGCGGCGTCGCGCAGGCGCTTCTCTTCCGCGTACACGCCGACCACGACGGCATCCGCCTTCGTGCTCTCCAGCGGTCCGGCCACGACGCCGAGCTTCACGCGCCACCTCCCGCCGCCAGCGCGGCGGCTCGTCGGATCATGTCGATCAGCCCGTCGGTCGTCTCCAGGCGCTCCACCTCATCGATGGGCACCCAGCGCGCCTCGGCGGCATCGTCGCCGGCCGTGAGCGTGTCGTCGTCGGATTCGGGGAAGGCCAGGTAGTCCACGAGCACCCAATGATAGCGGACGCGTCCCTCGGCATCGCGCGTCACGCGGTCGAGCACGCCCGCGAGGCCGGCGACGCGGACCTTGATGCCGCACTCTTCCTCGACCTCGCGGCGCACCGCGTCCACGGTGGTCTCACCCAGCTCGCAGAGGCCGCCGGGCAGGCTCCACCGCCCCTCCGCGGGCGGCTTGCCGCGACGGACCATCAATATTCGGCCGCGCGAGAGCACGACGGCGCCGACGCCGACCCGCGGGTAATCAGGATACTCGCGGCTCACGCGCGTGAGCCCTCCGGCTGCGCGGCGAGAAACGCGCCGCTGCCGTAGCGCTCGGCGACCAGCCGATCGACGTGCGCGCTCTCGTCCGGCGAGAGACCGCCCGGCGCCAGACTCAGGCCGTGCTCGGCCTCGAACGCCGCGGTCAGCGCGTGGGCGACCTCGTCGAACGCCGGCCGGCGGCCGAGCGCCGCCTCCAGCGTCGTCAGCGTCGAGAGCGGATCGCGCGTGGTCGGAAAGAGCGCGCGCAGGCGCGGCTCGTCCACGCCCAGGAGCACGGCGCCGTGCTGGAGGAATGCGCTCCCGAGCCGGCGCTGCGCGCTGCCGACCAGCTTCTTGCCGCCCACCTCGATCTCGAAGGCGCCCGTGCGCGCGAAGCAGAAGGCGGGATCCCGCGCGAGCCCGCGCCCCGTGGGGACCATCTCGGCGCCGGCGCCGAGGGCGTTCACGCCGCGGACGAGCGCGCGCGCGATCCACCGGTACGTCTCGAGCAGGTCGCCGCCCACGCCGAGGTCGCCGGCCGTCGCCGTCACGCAGTAGGTCAGCTCGCGCTCGGGCCCGTCGTGGTAGATGGCGCTGCCGCCCGTCGGCCGCCGCACGAGCCCCACGCCGAGCCGGCGGCACGCGGCGGCGTCCACGTGGCGATCGAGGGGCTGACCGTAGCCCACCGACACCGTGGGCGGATCCCACGCGAAGAAGCGCAGGGTCGGCGGCGAGGTTCCGGCGTGGCGCCCGCGCCAGAGCGCCTCGTCGATGGCCATGTTGGTGGCGCCGTCGGCGGGCTCGGTGACGAGGAGCCGCCAGCTCATTCGACGACCGCCGTCGCCCGCAGCCTGAGGGCCGCGGGAACCTCGATCCCGAGCGCCTTCGCGGTGCCGAGATTGAGCGCCAGCTCGAACTTCGTCGGCTCCTCGACGGGCAGATCGCCGGGGTTGGCGCCGCGCAGGATCTTGTCGACGAGAGAAGCGGCGTGGCGCCACAGGTCGTCCAGGTCGGCGCCGTAGGACATGAGCCCGCCCTTGTCGACGTACACGCGCGCCGCAGCGATCGACGGCAGCCGATGCTTGAGCGCGGCCGCCGCGATCTCGCGGCTCTGGGCCGTCCACCGCGGGTTTTCGGTGACGACGAGGGCGTCCACGCCCTCCGACCGGAGAGCCGAAAACGTCGTGTCCCACGGCGCCGCCACGTCCACGCGCGCGACGTGGAGTTTCACGCCGAGCGCTCTCGCCGCCGTTTCGCTCTCCTTGATCCACGCCGCCGCGTTCGGCGACCCGGCGCCGGCCGGCAACACTAACGCGATACGCTTCGACCGCGGTACAGCCGACTTGAGGAGGTCGAGGCGCTTGGCCATGACGTCCACGGAGGCGAGCGAGAGTCCGGTGACGTTCCCGCGGGGCCGGGAGAGATTTTCGACGATGCCGCTGGCCACGGGATCGCTGCTTCCCACCATCACGATCGGGATCGTGGAGGTCGCTTTCTTGGCGGCGAGGGTCGTGGCCGTCCCGACCGTGAGGATCAGCGCCGGCCGCTCGCGTACGACGGCGGCCGCGAGCTCGTCGAGCCGGTCGCGATCGCCGGCGCGGCGCTCGACCACGAAGCGCTGCCCTTCGGTCCAGCCGAGCTCGCGCATCGCGCTCTTGAACAGCTCGAGGCGCGGCGACGGCGGAGGCGGCGACGGCAGCGCCGGGAACTCCACGATGGCGACCCGATAGGGACGTGACGGACTCTGCGCCCCGACGGTGACGGGCGAGGCGACCATCGCCGCGAGGAGCGTCGCGCTCACGACCCGCCCGGGTCGCCCGCTCATTCGATGATCTCCTCCGCCTGGAGGCGGAGGACCGCCGGAATCGTGAGGTGGAGCGCGCCGGCGGTCTTGGCGTTGATGAGGAGGCCGAAGCTCGTCGCTTGCTCGATGGGCAGGTCCGCAGGCTTGGCCCCGCGCAGGATCTTGTCGACGTAGACGGCGGCGCGCGTCCATGACCGCATCGACACCGCACCGTACGCCATGAGGCCGCCGGCGGCGACATGGGAGCGGCTCCCGAAGATCGCGGGCAACTGGTGCTTCAGCGCCGCGGCAGCGAGCCGGTCAGCCTGGGCGATCACGTCCGGCGACTCGACGACGGTGAGTGCGCCGACGCCATCCCGCTTCGCGGCAGCCAACGTGGGGTCCCACTCCGTGGGAATCGTGATGGGGAGGCGCTGCACGCTCAGTCCGAGCGTACCAGCCGCGCGCTCGGTCTCCGCGATCCACTGCGTCGTGAACGCGAGTGAGGCCGAGCGTTCCGGATACACGACGCCTACCCGCCGCAGGCGGGGGACCATCTGCTTGAGCAGCTCGAGCCGCTTCCCCGGCAACTCGTGGGCGACGAAGCTCGTGCCCGTCACGTTGCCGCCCGGGCGGGCGAGGCTTGCCACCAGGCCGCTGCCGACGGGATCCGCGCTCGTGGCCATGACGATGGGAATCGTGCTCGTCGCCTTCTTCGCGGCCAGCGCGGATGGAATGGCCATGGTGACGATGAGGTCGAAGCGCTCGCGCACGATACGCGCCGCCGTCTCGTCGAGCTGCTCGCGATCGGCATGTCGGACGTCGATCACGACGTTTCGACCTTCCACCCACCCCAGCGTCCCGAGCTCGCGGCGGAAGCTCTCGATGCCGGTGACCGTCTGCGGCAGCGGTGTACCGGGGAGGGCCAGGACGGCGATGCGATAGGTCTTGCCCGGCGCCTGCGCGCCGGCGCCGGCGGGCGCGAAGACGACCAGCGCGGCGAGGGCCGCGAGGAAACGTCGGCGCGACACTGGCCCTAGCGCTTGGGACTCCACTTGAGGTTGGGCTCCCGGGCCGCGCGCGTCTGATCCAGGCGCTTCACCGGCGTGGTGACGGGCGCCTCGGTGACGGTGGCCGGGTTTTGCGCGGCCTCGCGCGCGATCTGGATCATCGCGTCGCAGAACTGGTCGAGCGTCTCCTTGGCCTCCGTCTCCGTGGGCTCGATCATCAGCGCCTCTTCGACGATGAGCGGGAAGTAGGTCGACGGCGCGTAGAAGCCGAGGTCGAGCAGCCGCTTGGCGATGTCGGTGGCCGTCACGCCCTGCTTCTTCTGGCGACGCGCCGACATCACGCACTCGTGCATGCAGGGGCCGGGGACGGACACGTCGTAGTCGGCCTCCAGCCGCTTCATGATGTAGTTGGCATTGAGCACGGCGTTGTCGGAGACGCTGCGCAGCCCGTCGGCGCCCATGGTGCGGATGTACGTGTAGGCGCGCACGAGCATCCCGAAGTTGCCCCAGAAGGCCTGGAGCTTGCCGATCGACTTCGGCCGCTTCCAGTCGAGCGCGTAGGCGTCGCCCTCCTTCACCACCACCGGCGCGGGCAGGAACGGCTCCAGGTGGGACTTGATGCCGACGGGGCCCGCGCCCGGTCCGCCGCCGCCGTGCGGCGTGGTGAACGTCTTGTGCAGGTTGATGTGGCAGACGTCGAAGCCGAGGTCACCGGGCCGCGTGATGCCGAGGATGGCGTTGAGGTTGGCGCCGTCCATGTAGACCTGCACGCCCTTGGCGTGACAGATCTCCGTGACCTCCATGATGCGCGGCTCGAACATGCCGAGCGTGTTCGGGACGGTGATCATGAAGGCCGCCACGTCGGGCCCGACCTCGCGCGTGAGCGCGTCGAGATCCACCTCGCCGTTGGGCAGCGACTTCACCTCGACGACCTCGTAGCCCGCGATGGCCGTGGAGGCGGGGTTCGTGCCGTGCGCGGAGTCGGGGATGAGCACCTTGGTCCGCTTCTCGCCGCGCGACTGGTGATACGCGCGGATCATCAGCACGCCCGCGAACTCGCCCTGAGCGCCGGCGGCGGGCTGGAGCGAGACGGCGTCCATGCCCACGATCTCGGCCAGCATCTGCCCGAGCTCGTACATGAGCTGGAGCGCGCCCTGAGCGTCCTCCGGGCGCGTCTGCGGGTGGAGCCGCGCGAAGCCCGGCACGCGCGCCATGTCTTCGTTGATCTTCGGGTTGTACTTCATGGTGCACGAGCCGAGCGGGTAGAAGTGCGTGTCCACGCCGTAGTTCATGCGTGACAGACGCGAGTAGTGGCGGACCACGTCGAACTCGGAGACCTCCGGCAGCGGCGCCGCCGCCGTGCGGAGGAACTTCTTCGGCAGGAGCTCGCTCAGCGGCTTGCCGGGCACGTCGCTCTCGGGCAGCGAGAAGCCCACGCGCCCGGGCGACGACAGCTCGAAGACCAGCTTGTCGTAGGCGCTCATTTCACGGCCTCCGCCAGCGCCGCCGCGTAGGCGTCGATCTCCTCGCGCGTGCGCTGCTCGGTGACGGCCACGAGCAGGCAGTCGGCGAGCGTCCGGTCGTAGGTCTTGAGCGGCACGCCGGGCAGGATGCGCTTCTTCGCCAGCCGGCCCACCACGCTCGCCGGCGACTTCGGCAGCCGCAGCGTGAACTCCTTGAAGAACGGCTGCGTGAACCGCAGCGTGACGCCGGGGACCTTCGTCAGCTGCTCCGCCGCGTAGTGCGCCTTGGCCGCCGACAGCTCGCCCACGCGCTGGAGCCCCTGCTTGCCGAGGGTGGACAGGTAGATGGTCGCCATCAGCGCGCACAGCGCGACGTTGGTGCAGATGTTGGACGTGGCCTTGGCACGGCGGATGTGCTGCTCGCGCGTCTGGAGCGTGAGCACGAAGCCGCGTTGGCCGTCCTTGTCCACGGTGGCGCCGACGAGGCGCCCGGGCATGCGGCGCACCAGCTCGTTCTTTGCGGCGAACACGCCGAGGTTGGGCCCTCCGAACGACATCGGCACGCCGAGCCCCTGCCCCTCGCCGACGACGATGTCGGCGCCGAGCCGGCCCGGCGCTTCCAGCACGCCGAGGTTCACGGGGTCGGCCACCACGATCAGGAGCGCGCCGGCCGCATGGGCGAGCTCGGCGGCCGCCGCCACGTCCTCGAGACAGCCGTAGAAGTTCGGCGACTGGACGACGAGCGCGGCCGTCTTCTTGCCGACGAGCTTCCCCGCGGCGTCCGCGTCGAGCACGCCCTCGGGCGCCGGCACGTCGCGCAGCTTGATGCCGGGCCCGTCGCAGTACGTCGCCACCACGCGCCGGTAGAGCGGATTCACCCCGCGCGCGAGCACGACCTCGTTGCGCTCGGTGACCGCGTGCGCCATCAGTACCGCTTCGGCGAGCGACGAGGCGCCGTCGTAGATCGACGCGTTCGCCACGTCCATGCCCGTCAGCTCGGCGATCATCGTCTGGTACTCGAAGATCGTCCGGAGCGTCCCCTGGCTCGCCTCCGGCTGGTACGGCGTGTACGCCGTGAGGAACTCACCGCGGAGCACGAGGTGATTGATCGGGCTCGGCACGTAGTGATCGTACGAGCCGCCGCCGAGGAAACACACGGTCGCATCGGCGTCGGCGTTCTTCGCGGCGAGGGCGCGCAGGTGGCGCACGAGGTCCATCTCCGCGAGCGCCGGCGGCAGCGCGAGCGGACGCGCGAGGCGCGCCTTCGC
>DASYTM010000243.1:0-2262 GCA_036002345.1 Candidatus Methylomirabilota bacterium
TTGGCGCCGCCCGTGCCCGGCAAGCGCACCTTCGGCTTCCAGTAATCCGTGCCCAGGATGCTGGTGTTGACGTTGCCGTACTGATCGACCTGGGCGCCGCCCATGAAGCCGTAGTCGAGGAAACCGCGCTGGGCGAAGAGAAAGGTGTCCGTGATGCCCGGCAGCATCTGCGCCTGGTGGCCCGCGCGCATCTCGTTGGTCGAGATCGGCAGCCGCCCCGGCTTGATGCGCGGCCCGATGATGCCGCCCTCGATCACCATGGTCAGGTTCGGCGCGTGCCGCTGTTGCGCGAGGGCGGCCGCCAGGAGCGGCACGCCCACGCCCGCGAAGACGGTGGTGTCGTCCCGCAGCACGCGCGAGCCCTGGACCGCGAGCAGCTCGGAGGCGGTCACGCTCACGCCGTCAGCTCCTTGGCCGCCGCGCGCTGCTTCGCGAGGCGCGTGCCGCCGAACAGCTCGAGGTAGTCGTCCCAGGTCGGCGGGCCGTAGACGTAGCGCTGGAGGTATTCGCCCACGGCCGTCTCCGGCCCGCGCGCGTCGATGCCTTTCGTGTATTCCTCGAAGTGATCGAAGTCGGCGTGATAGAGCCCGTAGCACTCGTGGGGGAACGCGCCGAACGGCACGTGCACGAGCGCGTCCACCAGGAAGCCGGGGATCACGGTGCGATCGGGATGCCGCCGCGTCTCGTCGTCGGTGATCAGCTCCTCCGTGGTGACGAGCACCGTGGAGGCCGCGCGCGCGATGTCGGCGTCCATGTGCGGATAGCCGTCGATCTGGCAGTTGCCGAAGCGGTCGGCGCGATGGACGTGGATGAGCGCGACGTCCGGGAAGAGCGCGGGCACGGCGCCCAGCGTCTCGCCCGTGTAGGGATCGGCGACCGTCTTCATCCCGCCCACGCCGACGAGGTCGGAGCCCAGCATCGTCAGCGTGGGGAGGAAGGGCACGCCCATCGCCGCCGCGCGGAAGCGCAGGCCGAGGGCGAGGTGGCTCCACTCCTCCAGCGCGACCTTGCCGGACTCGACGTAGTGGCGCATGACCTTCGACACGCCCCACGGCAGCCCGATCGACATCCACGCCGTCATCACCCGCTCGACGGCGCCCGCGGCCATCATGAACTCCCCCTCGGTGCACATGAGGTTGCGCACGAGGGTCAGGCCGCGGCGCCGCTGGCGCAGGATCTCGCGGACGAGGGCGAGGGAAGTGCGCGAGAAGAGGCAGCCGCCGACGGCCACGCGATCGCCATCGGCCACGCGCGCGGCCGCGTCGTCGAGGGAAGTGAGCTTCTCGCCCGCGGACTTCGGTTTCGCCTCCAGCCGCCGCCGCGCGGCGACGAAGTCCCACTCGGCCGGTCTCAGCGCAGGATCTCCCACTTCGACTGCCAGCGATCGAGCTCGCGCTGGGTCTTGGGATCCATCGGGTGCTCGCGCACCGGCACCTCGACCTTCTTGTCCTCGCCGCAGAGCGCGGTCGTGAAGTAGCGCTGCCCGGTGTCGTTGGCCATCGTCACGATGGAGGGCAGCTCGGGATGCCGTGCCGCGAGCTTCAGCGCGGCGGCGACGTTGCAGCCGGTGGAGATGCCGCAGAAGATCCCTTCCTCCGCGGCCAGCCGGCGCGCCATCACCAGTGATTCGTCGGTGGTCGTCGTGATGACGCCGGAGAGCATCGAGACATCGAGGTTGTCGGGGATGAACCCGTCGCCGATGCCCTCGATGCCGTGCGGCCCCCACTCGCGGCGCGCGAGCAACGCGCACTCCTCGGGCTCCACGGCGTAGAGGCGCACCGCGCCGTCGCGCTCGCGCAGGTAGCGCCCGACGCCGGTCAGCGTGCCGCCGCTGCCCTGCGAGGCCACGAAGGCGCCCACGATGCCGCCCGCCTGCTCCCAGATCTCCGGGCCGGTGGTGCGGTGGTGGGCCTCGACGTTGTCGGCGTTGTCGAACTGCCCCGGCACCCAGTAGCCCGTCGGGTCGCCGGCGCGGATCTCGCCGAGCCGCTTGAGCGAGAGGTCCACGTCGCTCTCGCCGCCCGGCGTGAACACGAGGTCCGCGCCGTAGGCCCGCATGATCTTCTTGCGCTCGTCGCTCATGCCCTGCGGCATCACGATCGTGCAGCGGTAGCCCTTCACGGCGGCCACGAACGCGCACGCGATGCCCGCGTTGCCCGTCGAGCACTCCAGCACCCGCATGCCCGGCTTCAGGTCGCCGCGCGCCTCGGCCTGCTCGAACATGTGGAGATAGATGCGGTCCTTGAGGCTGCCGGACGGGCC
>DASYTM010000244.1:0-6149 GCA_036002345.1 Candidatus Methylomirabilota bacterium
GATGATGAACCACTCCACCAATGCGCTCTTCTTCGACAACATGGAGATTCCCGCCGACGGCCTCGTGGGCGAGGAAGGCAAGGGCTTCTCGTACATCCTCTCGGGCATGAACGCCGAGCGCATCCTCGTCGGCTCCGAGTCGATCGGCGACGGCCGCTGGTTCACCGAGAAGGCCGTGGCGTACTCCGGCGGGCGCGTGGTCTTCGGCAGGCCCATCGGCGCCAACCAGGGCGTGCAGTTCCCGATCGCCCGGGCTCACATGAACGTGGAGGCCGCCGCCCTCATGCGCGACAAGGCCGCCGCCCTCTTCGACGCCGGCGAGCCGTGCGGCGCCGAGGCGAACATGGCCAAGTTCCTCGCCGCCGAGGCGGCGTGGGAGGCGGGCAACGCGTGCATCGACTGCCACGGCGGCTACGGCTACGCCGAGGAGTACGACGTCGAGCGCAAGTTCCGCGAGGCGCGGCTCTACAAGACGGCGCCCGTGAACCAGAACCTCGTCATGGCGTACGTGGGCGAGCACGTCCTCGGCATGCCGCGCTCGTACTGATCACCGGGTCCCGTGCCGCTCTACCTCGAGGACTTCACGCCGGGCCAGGTGCGGGAGTCGCCGCCCTGGATGCTCACCAAGAACGAGATCGTGAACTTCGCGAAGAAGTACGACCCGCAGCCGTTCCACGTCGACGAGGCGGCCGCCAAGAAGTCCGTGTACGGGGGGCTGCTCGCGAGCGGCTGGCAGACGATCGGCATCATGATGCGGCTGATGTGGGAGACCTTCCTCAAGGACACCGTCTCCCTCGGCTCGCCGGGCTGCGACGAAATCCGCTGGCTCAAGCCGGTGCGGCCGGGCGACACGCTGCGCGTGCGCTTCACGATCACGGAGGTCGTGCCCTCGCGCAGCAAGCCCGACCGCGGCATCGTGCGCACGTTCAACGAGGTGCTGAACCAGGACGGCGAGGTCGTGATGACCGTGAAGGGGCTCGGGATGTTCGGCCGGCGCCCGTCGTGACGACGCGGCCGCCGGAGGTCGACCGCGTGTCCGTCACCACCGTGGTGGACAACTACATCGACTCGCTCCGGCGCGACGAGAAGGTCGCCCGGCGCTTCGGCCACGCGCAGGCGCGCAAGATGCCCGACCTGCGTGCCGAGCACGGCCTCGGCCACCTCGTGGAGATCGCGCGCGACGGCGCCACCACGCGCGTCGCCTTCGACTTCGGCTTCTCGCCGGACGGCTACACCCACAACTTCCGCGAGCTCGGCCTGGACCCCGCCGCCGTCGACGCGCTCGCGCTGAGCCACGGTCACCTGGACCACTTCGGCGGGCTGCTGGACTGGCTCCGCGTGTACCGGCGCGCCATGAAGCGCGATCTCACCTTCTACGGCAACGCCGACCACTACCTCCCGCGCTGGATCCAGCCCCCGAACCGCGAGCCCGTCTACATCGGCAAGCTGGACGCCTTCGACGTCGAGCGCTGGGACCTGCGCGTCACGGACGTGCGCGAGCCCTTGCTCCTGCCCGAGGGCGTGATGCTGAGCGGCGAGATGCACGAGGCGGAGCCGTTCGAGGCCATCCCCGCCAACCTGCGCGTCGAGCGCGACGGCACCCTGGCCCAGGACACGTTCATCGGCGAGCAGACGCTGATCGCCAACGTGCGCGGGCGCGGACTGGTGATCGTCACCTCGTGCTCGCACCGCGGGATCGTCGGCATCTGCCGCCACGCCACGCGGATCACGGGGGTCGACAAGATCCACGCCGTGATCGGCGGCTTCCACCTGAGCGGCCTCGACGAGGCGCGCGTCACGCGCGTGGTGGACGCGCTGAAGGCGTTCGGCGTGGACTGGCTCGTGCCCCAGCACTGCACGGGGCTGGAAGCGATCGTGGCCTTCGCGTCGCGGATGCCGGCCGAGGTGGTCTTCGCCTCGACCGGCTCGACTTTCACCTTCGGTTAGATGGGGGGCCCCGAAATGGCCCCCCATACTCCCCAAGCGCTCGGGGACGCCCCGGCGGAGCCGTGGCGCCCCTCGGTCACGGTCCTCACCCGAGGAAGGCGCGGAGCATCCACGCCATCTTCTCGTGCTTCTCGAGGACGCCGGTCAGGAAGTCTTGCGTACCGACGTCCTTGTGCGTCTCGCCGACCGGGCCGATGTCGGCGCGCAGCGAGCGGATCACGGCCTCGTGATCGCCGAGGAGTGACGTCAGCATCTCCGCGGCGGCCGCGCTGGCCCCGGGCTGCTCGACGAGCCGCGACGTCTTGGCGAACTCGGCCAGGGTACCGAAGGCGCGGCCGCCCAGCTGGCGCGCGCGCTCCGCGATGGCGTCCACGAGGTCGTTCAGCTCGTCGTACTGCTTCTCGAAGAACTTGTGCAGGTCGTTGAACTGCGGGCCGGTCACGTTCCAGTGGTAGTTGCGCGTCTTGGTGAGCAGCACGTACTCGTCGGAGAGGAGGCGGTTCAGGATCTCGACGACCGCCTTGCGGTCGTCGTCGGCAATGTCGATGTTGGGTTTCATGCCCTTCAGATGTGCGGTCGGTGGATGGGGATTCGACCCCCGCTCGCGTGCTCGATCCACTGGATCGCCAGCACGATGTACTCCTCGCTGCCCGCGACCGACCTCCAGTGCCCGTACCCGGGCGCGCTCTCCGGCCTCGTCACGATCACGAGATGGCGGACATTCCTCCGGCGGCCGGAGATCGACAGGGAGACGGATTCGATCTGATCGAAGGTGAGCCGCTGGGGCGGGCGCGGCCACGTCGCGTAGCGCAACTCGATCCCGGTCGCGTCCACGCTCAACGCGGTGTAGTCCGACCACAGCCAGCTGCCGACGGTGACGACGAAGAAGACCGCCGCGCCCACCCAGAGCGCGAGCCGCCAGCGGCCGGCCATCTTCACGAGCTTCACGACGACGAAGACGCCGATGGCGGCCAGCACCACGCCCTTCACCACGGAGAGCGCCGCCATCAGCAGCGGGTACAGCACGCCCCAGGTCGAGTCGAGCAGCGGAATGTAGACGGGCTGCGTCATCGTGGCCTTGGCCGTACAATCCTAGCAATGCAGACCCCTGGAAACGTAACGATCTGTGAGGTGGGGACCCGCGACGGGTTCCAGATCGAGCCGGACTTCATCCCGACCGAGCAGAAGATCGAGGTCGTGAACCTCCTGGCCGCGGCCGGCCTGGCGCGCATCGAGGTGACGTCGTTCGTCTCACCGAAGGCGGTGCCGCAGCTGAAGGACGCCGAGGAGGTCATGGCGCGGATCACGCGGCGGCCGGGCACGCGCTACGCGGCCCTGGTGCCCAACGAGAAGGGCGCGGTGCGCGCCGTCGAGGCCCGCGTGGACGTGATCCACACCGTGCTCTCCGCGAGCGAGAGCCACAACCTCGCCAACGTGAACATGACGGTCGCGGAGTCGCTGGACCGGCTCGGCGGCGTGCTCCGCGTGGCCGCCGCCGCGAAGCTCCACGTGGGCTGCGGCATCTCGACCTCGTTCGGCTGTCCGTTCGAGGGCGACGTGCCGGTGGCGCGCCTGGAACAGGTGGTCGGACGCCTGGTGGACATGGGCGCGCGCGCCATCGGCCTCGCGGACACCACGGGCATGGCCAACCCGCGCCAGGTGGGGCGCGTGCTCGACCACCTGATGCCGCGCTTTCCCGGCATCGAGTGGACGCTCCACACCCACGACACGCGCGCGATGGCGATCCCCAACATCCTGGCGGCGATGGAGCACGGCGTGACGAACTTCGACGCCTCCATCGGCGGCCTCGGCGGCTGCCCGTTCGCGCCCGGCGCCTCCGGCAACGTGTGCACGGAGGACCTCGTGCACTGCCTGCACGCCATGGGCATCGAGACCGGCATCGACCTCGACCGCCTCGTCGGCGTGAGCCGGCGCGTACAGGCGATCATCGGCCGCACGCTGCCCGGCCAGATCGTGAAAGCCGGACCGTCCACCCGCCGCTACCCGGTGCCAGACTTGGTGGCCACCAAGTTGAGCGGAGCCACCCGTGCCTAGAGCAGGCCACCCACGGCTTGAGCCGGGCTCGCGGCCCCCGCTCCCATGACCAAGAACGCGCAACGCATGCTGGCGCTGATGGACCGCACCACGCGCCTCTGGCACATCCCCAACGTCGGCCGCGCGAAAGGCCGCGTCATCCGCCGGCTCATCGAGCGCCATCGCTCGACGCGCGGCGTGGAGATCGGCTCGCTGCTCGGCTATTCCGCGATCCTCATCGCGGGCTCGATGCTGCCGCGCGGCCGGCTCACCTGCCTCGAGCACAGCGACTATCTCGCGCGCATGACGAAGGCCAACGCGGAGGAGGCCGGGCTCGGGCGCAAGGTGAAGGTGATCCAGGGCGACGCCCTCCGCCTGCTGCCGCTCCTGGCCGGGCGCTTCGACTTCGTCTTCATCGACGCGACCAAGGAGGACTATCTCGACTACCTGCGCTCGCTCGAGCCCAAGCTCGTGGCGGGCGCGGTCGTGGTGGCGGACAACACCGGCGTCTATCGCAAGGAGGTCGCGCCGTACCTCGACTACGTCCGCGGCTCCGCTGATTACACGAGCCGCGAGCACGAGTTCGACGACGACGCGATGGAGGTGAGCCTATTCCGCTCGCGGCCTTCCTGAACCCGGGTGCCGACCTCGTGCCCGCCGTCGAGCTCGCGCGCGACGCCGACCGGCTCGGCTACGACAGCGTGTGGGTCACCCACGGCGCCGGCCGCGACTCGTTCGTGGTGCTGGGCGCCTACGCCGCCGCCACCACGCGCGTCGGCCTGGGCAACGGCGTCGTTCCGATCTACCCGCGCCATCCCGTGACGATGGCCCAGGCCGCGCTCAGCCTCAACGAAGTCAGCGGCGGCCGGTTCCGCCTCGGCATCGGCGTCAGCCACAAGACCTCGATGGAGGCGGCGCTCGGCCTGCGCCTCGCCGAGCCGCTGGCGGCCATGCGCGAGTACGTGGCCGTGCTGCGCGGCGCGCTCGGGGCGGGCAGCGAGTTCGAGGGCCGGCACTACCGCGCCCACTGGACGATCGCCCTGAGCAAGCGGCCGCCGGCGCCGCCGCTCTACCTCGCCGCGCTGTCGGCGAAGATGCTCGAGCTGGCCGGCGAGATCGCCGACGGCGTCGTGCTCTGGCTCTGCCCGCCCGCCTACGTCCGCGACGTCGCGCTGCCCGCGCTCGAGCGCGGCCGCCGCCGCGCGGGCAAGCCGCTCGCCGGCTTCGACATCGTGGCCGCGGTGCCGCTGGCCGTGGCCGATGACCGCGCGGCCGCTCTCACCGCCTTCCGCGGCGAGCTCAAGCGCTACGCGGAGCAGCCCTTCTACCGCGCCATGCTGACGGCAGCGGGCCTCGGCGACGGCCTCGCCGAGTTCGACCGGAAGGGCGAGGTGCCGGCGGCCCTCGCGGAGGCGCTCGGCGGCATCGGCGACGCCGGCGCCGCGCGCGCGTACGTCGAGGCGTACCGCAAGGCCGGCGTGACCCTGCCGGCCGTACGGCCGATCACCTATCCCGACGCGCCCTGGTACCGCCGCACGGTCGAGGCGGCCGCCGGCTGGTGAATAGCCGGCGCGCGAGCCGGGTCCAAGCAAGCGTTATGTTCCGGACGACCGTGGTCGCGATCCTCGCCGTGCTGGCCCTCGGTGGCCCGGCGTGGGCCCAGGGAAAGCTCAAGGCGACGCCCTCCGTGGTCATGCCCCTTCGCTCGACCAGCACGCCGATGCCCGCGAGCCTCCCCTTCGTCGTCGCCACCAAGCCGTTCACCGTGACGCCGTCCGGCGCCATCGTGCTCGACCCGGCGCCCGTGTTCGTGCCGGACCCGCGGCATCATCGCCACGGGACCCCGACGTTCATCAGCTCGCCGACGCAGACCCAGGTGGTCGTCGTTCCCCAGCCCGTCCCTCAAGTCGTCTACCAGACCGTGTACGTGGCGCCGCAGCAGTGCGTGACGCAGGGATACTGGTCGTATCGCTGGGTCCCATACACGACGACGCAGAACGTCTGGGTGCCGGGCTCGTGGGGCGCGGACGGCGCGTGGATGGACAGCCACTGGGAGGCGCGCCCGTACTCGTCCGGCTACTACGACCCCTTCTGGGTCCCCGCCCAGTCGTACTCCTGTTAGAAATGGGGGGCCCCGAAATGGCCCCCCAAACCCCCCAACGCTCGTC